>JBGQHV010000069.1:0-14630 GCA_041498155.1 Gemmatimonadota bacterium
AGCGCGCCTGCGGCGACCAGATCTCCCGCGCCCCCGCCGCCTCGAGCAGCCGAGCGCCTTCGGCCAGACCGCGGCGCAGGTGGGCGGCGTCGTATGCTGAGAGCCGGTAAGACACCACCGCCTTCCCGTCGCCATCGATCCGCACCCGGCCGCCGTCCCGGTCCCGCAGCAGCACGGCGACGTGGGTCGTACGCGACAGCCCCGCCATCGCGTCGGCGTGTTGGGTCCCGGACTCCCATGGGACCGCGAGGGCGAAGAGCGACGGGTGCAGCGGCACGGTCTCGAGCTTGAACCCGTAGCCGGCATCCAGATCGGCGAACTGATCGGAATAGTGGGCCTGCAGCGTGCCGGTCCAGGGACGCGTCTCCTCCGGCATGAGGCCGAACACGGCGGTGCCGGGATGGAGGGCGAGGTGTCGGCCGAGCGCGGGCAGCGCCACGCCGGAGCGCAGCAGCAGCGCCGGGGAATGCACCGAGCCGCCGGCCACGACGACGGCGCGCGCGCGCACCGTGAGCTTGAAGGGGCGGGCGGCCTGGGGATGGCGGACGATCGCCTCGACGCCCGTGGCGTGGCCGCGGTCGAAGGAGATCCGCCGCGCGTCCGCGCCCACCAGGATGCGGGCGCCGCGGTCGAATGCATCCTGGAGGTAGGTGATCAGGGTGGACTGCTTCGCGCCGCGGCGGCAGCCATAGCCGCAGTACCCGCAGTCGTCGCCCTGCGAGCAGCCGCGGACGTTGCGCGGGAGCAGACCGTGGTGCCAGCCGAGCGCTTCGAGGCCCCGGATCAGCACGGCGTCGCGGGTGCTGGGCCGGTTCTGCTCGGTGCCGACCCCGATGCGCCGCGCCGCGGCGTCGAGCGAGGCCGTGAATTCGTGGCTCGCGAAATGGGGCAGGCCATGTTCGCGCGCCCACACCTCGCGGACCTCTGCGGCGGGGTGGAAGGCGGTCGTGTAGTTGACGACGGTGCCGCCGCCGAGGCAGCTGCCCTGCAGGATCACGAAGCCCAGGTCGTTGGAGGTGAGCAGCCCGCCGGCATCGTACAGACGCGACAACATCTCGCCTTCGTACTGCGTGAAGTCCGCCTCGTTGTAGTAGCCGCCCTTTTCGAGGACGATGACGTCCTTCCCGCGCGCGGCGAGCTCGCCCGCCATCACGCCCCCGCCTGCCCCCGAGCCGACGATCACCACGTCGCAGTCGAGCGTCGCATCGCTCGTGATCTCGGTCAGCCGGATGCGCTTGGGCGTGGCCGGTGGGGGCCCGAGCGGTCCGGGGTATCCGAGTCGCGGCCAGGAGGGATTGGGCCGGCCGCTCGGGTCGCGCGACGTGTAGTAGATGACCGTTGCCATGCGCTTCAGCGCCTGGAACGCCTTGCGGCGCAGCGGCAGGCGGCTCCGGGCCCATCCCCGGAGGTAGCGCTCCCGCTGGGGCACGCTCATGCCGGTGAACGGTCGCGGAATGCCGGAGAGCAGGGTGTTGACGGTGCGGCTCTCCAGCAGGCCAAGCAGCCGGTTCAACTCTTCGCGGTCGGCACGGTGGGGCAGGGAGGCGATGGTTTCGGCCAGATGATCCGCCAGGCGGACGGCCTCGCCCCCGGGCACGAACGTGCCCGCGAGCGCTTCGAGAACCGCGGCGTGGTCCACGATCAGCGTTTCTGCTGCGCGATCGTCAAACGGTATCCGTCGGGGTCGGAGAGCGCGAAGGTGCGATCGCCCCAGGGCATCGTCCGCGGCTCGTGGTCCAGGCGCGCGCCGCGCGCCAGGATCTCCGCGGCGAGGTGATCGATGTCCTGGGCGGTCGAAAACCACAGGCGGAACCCCTCGCCCTTGAGACGCTCACGGCCCCGGGCCCAGTCATCCTGATTCAGCATCAGCCGCGCCGTTCCCGCCTTCAGCTCGACCCCTCGCAGGGTACCGTCGGTTTCCCAGCGATCCTCCACCGTAAAGCCGAGCACCCCTTCGTAGAAGGCGAGGCTCTGCTTCAGGTCGTTCACCGTCAACGAGGGTGTCAGCTCCCGGGCGCGGAACGTCTCGGGCTTCTTGCGCTTGGGGCGTTTGGTCTTGCGCTCAGTGGGCATGGCGTCTCCCGGCATCGAATGGTGCTGAAGCGTAGCGCGCTGTGCCGCCCCCCGCCAGATTCCGGGCATCACCTTCATCTATCGGGAGTGCGGATGACTATCAGCCGGGCCAGTGCCGTGTGGGAAGGCAAGCTGAAGGACGGCCGCGGGAACTTCCGGGCCGCGAGCGGCGCCTTCGCCGCACCCTATACGTTCAAGACGCGCTTTGAAGGGGCCGCCGGGAGCACCCCGGAGGAGCTGATCGCCGCGGCGCACGCCGCCTGTTTCTCGATGGCGTTGTCGGCCGACCTCGAGAAGGCCGGCACGCCCGCCACCCGCGTCGAAACCGAAGCCGCCTGCACGATCGAGATGGTGAACGGGATCCCGACGATCTCGACGATGGCGCTGCGGGTGCGGGGCTCGGTCCCCGGCATCGACCAGGCGGCGTTCCAGAAGGCGGCGGAGGGGACGAAGGAGAATTGTCCGGTCTCGCGGGCGCTCAAAGGGAACGTCCGGTTCACGCTGGAGGCGACGCTGCAGTAGGGTGGCGCGCCACGCGCTGCAACAGGACGAGTCCCAGGACGAAGAAGCCGCCCACGGCGAGCACCGCGGCGCGCTGGTTTCCTCCCAGCGCGTGCGACACCGTGCCGAACACGATGGGACCCAGGATGGCCGAGGACTTTCCCACCACGGCGTAGAAGCCGAACATCTCGGCCTCCTTGCCCTTGGGGATCAGCGACGCCATCAGCGCCCGGCTCGCGGCCTGGACCGTGCCGAGCTGCGTCCCCGCAATGACGGCGATCGCCAGGAAGGCCGCCTTGCCGTGGGTGAGCGCCGCGGCGATCGCCACCGCGACCCACACCACCAGGGACAGGTCGATGACGCGCTTCGGTCCCCAGCGATCGATCGGCCGCGCGAGCAGGAACGCGCCCACGAGGGCCGAGATCTGCACCGCCAGGAACATGAGCACCAGCTGCCCCGCCGTGAAGCCGAGCGTGGTCGCGGCGTAGATGCTCGCGAAGAAGATCGTCGTCTCCACTCCGTCGATATAGAAGAAGAACGCCGCGAGGAAGCGGCGCAGCTCGGGCACGCTCAGCGCGTCCCCCAGGATGCGGCGGAAATGGGTGATGCCGTCCAGCGCCGCCCGCCGCATCGGCACGGCTCCCGGCGCATCGGCAGGCATGACGCGGAACAGCGGGATGGAGAAGACGATGAAGAACAGGCCGACGCTGAGCCAGGTGGCGGCCCACAGTTTTGCATTGACGAGCGGCAGGGCGATCACCAACCCCAGCGCCGACCCGGCGTACCCGATCCCATACCCCAATCCTGACACGTACCCACGCCGCTCCGGCGGCGCGATGTCGGGGAGATAGGCGTTGTAGTAGACCAGGCTGCCTTCGAACCCCACGTTCGCGAGCACCGCGAGCGCGAATCCCCACGCCACCATGCCAGGCTGGATCGTGCCGAACAACGCCACGCACAGAATGCACAGGGCGGTGAACGCGAACAGCAGGCGCTTGCGGACGCCGGCCCGGTCCGCGACGGCCCCGAGCACGGGTGAGGTGAGGGCGACGATGACCATCGAGGTGGAGACGGCCCAGCCCCAGACCTGATCGCCACGCCCGGTTTCGTTGCCGACGATGACGCGCGCGAAATAAACGCTGAACACCGTGGCGATGATGACAGCCGAGTACGCGGAATTCGCAAAGTCGTAGAAGCACCACGCCAGCACGCGGCGACGGTCCAGCGAAGCGGTGGGCACGGCGCGGAAAATGGCGCGCCCCGGGGCCGCTCGCTAGCTTCGTGCCATGCCCAGACAAAAGCGCATCTCCGAGACGTTCACCCGTCTGAAGCAGGCGTTCCATCCGGAAAGCCTGATGATGACCTACGGGTACAAACCGGAGTGGTCCGAGGGTGCGCTCAAGGTGCCGATCTTCCAGACCTCGACGTTCGTCTTCAAGACCGCCGAAGAAGGGAAGGCGTTCTTCGAAATCGCCTATGGTCTCCGCGAGAAGGGCGAAGCGGAATCCGCCGGGCTCATCTACAGCCGCATCAACAACCCCGATCTGGAGATTCTCGAAGAACGGCTGGCCCTGTGGGACGGCGCGGAAGCGTGCGCCGTCTTCAACACCGGAATGGCGGCGATCGCCACGACCCTCATGGCGATCGTGCGTCCCGGCGACGTAGTCCTCTATAGCACGCCGCTGTACGGCGGGACCGACCACCTCCTGAAGCACGTCCTTCCAGGATTCGGCGTGACCCCGGTCCCGTTCCGCGCGTCCGCCTGTACCAGCGCGGACGATCTCTCCCGCAGCCTCGAGCAGGCGCGGGTCACGGGTCCCGTGTCGGTGCTGATGGTGGAGACGCCGGCGAACCCCACCAACGCCCTCGTGGACCTCGCCGCGTGCGCCGAGTTCGCCCGCCGGCGCGGTGCAAGCGGGCAACGCCCGCTCGTGCTGGTGGACAACACCTTCCTGGGCCCCCTGTGGCAGCAGCCGCTGCGCCACGGCGCCGATATCGTCCTCTACTCCGCGACCAAGTACATCGGGGGGCACAGCGACCTGCTCGCGGGGGCCGCGCTCGGAAGCCAGGCGGTGCTCGGCCCGGTGCGCGTGCTGCGCACCTTTTTCGGGACCCTGGCCGACCCCTGGACCGGCTGGCTCCTGATGCGGAGTCTCGAGACACTCAAACTGCGCATGACCTCCGCGATGAAGAACGCGCGTTACGTGGCGGATTTTCTCGTGGCGCACCCCAAGATCGAGCGGGTCTATTACCTCGGTCACCTGAAGGAAGGTGACCCGCAGCACGCGGTGTATCGCCGGCAATGCGAGGCGCCGGGAGCGATGGTGTCCTTCGATCTCCGCGGCGGCGAGCCGGAGGCGTTCCGGTTCCTCAATGGGCTCAAATTGGTCAAGCTGGCGGTGAGCTTGGGGGGCACAGAATCGCTCGCCGAGCACCCGTATTCGATGACCCATGCCGACGTGACCCCGGCGGCGAAGCGGGATGCGGGCATCGGGGATGGTCTGATCCGCCTTTCGGTGGGGATCGAGCATCCGGACGACACGATCGCGGACCTCGAGCAGGCGTTGGCGGCGGTATGACGCTGGGGGAACGGGAACGGGGACGGGGGAAGCGGGAACGGTGGATCGTCTACATCATCGAGTGCCGTGACGGGTCGCTGTACACCGGGATGACCAACGATCTGCCCCACCGGATGGCCGCGCATGGCGCGGGCAAGGGTGGGGCGTACACCCGCTCCCGTCTGCCGGTGCGGCTCGTGTACACCGAGCGGCGCCGGAGCCGCGGCGCCGCGCTGTCGCGCGAGGCGGCGATCAAAGGGATGCCGCGCGCCGCCAAGCTCGCGCTCGCCGGGCACCGGCGATGAGACTGCGCGGACGGGATCTGGCCGGGACGGTGCTCGCCCTGGCGGTGGCCGCTCTGTTCGTGCGGCTCGGCTTCTGGCAGCTGGCGCGGCTGCGCGAGCGCCAGGCGCAGAACGCGATCATCGTGGTGCGCCGGGCGCTCCCTCCCGTCGACCTGCCGATGCACCGGCTCGAGCCCGATGCATTGCGGGACCGCCGAGCCCAGGCGCAGGGCGTGTACGACTACGCGCACCAGCGCGTGTGGAGCGGCCGGACCTTCGAAGGGGCTCCGGGAGTAGCCCTGCTCACGCCGCTCCGGTTGTCCGACGGCTCGGCGGTGTTCGTGGATCGTGGCTTTGCCAGCTCGCCCGACGCCGCCCATGTGGATGCGTCGCGCTATCGCGAGGGCGACACCGCCCGCGTGACGGGTCTCGTGCTGCCCGCGCCCCGCGACCGAGGGGACGTGAACCCCGCCGTGCTCCGGGATTCGCTCCCCTATGCCGTCCTGCCGATCATCGTGCAGGTCGACGACACGGTCGCCGCGCGGCCCGCGGGCCTGCGGCGCTGGCCACCGCCGGCGCTCGACAATGGCCCGCATTTGTCCTACGCCATCCAATGGTTCTGCTTCGCGCTGATCGCGGTCGTGGGGACTGCAGCGGTGCTGTGGCGGCAGACGCGCCGCGCTTGACGTCGTTTCCACCCGCCTGCAGCTTTTCGTCCGTTCACTCTGCCGTTACCGCCATTCCGGAGCCACCGCCATGCGCCGAGTGTTGACTGCGACGGTTCTCGCCGCCGTCATTCCCGCCTTCCGTCTTCCCGCACCACGGCCCGCCTCGTCCGCCTCGATCTGGGCTGCCGATACGGGCCGCGACAGCACGAAAGACACGACCAAGAAGAACGACGAGCTGCCGCTCACGCCGACGCGGACGGTGTCGTTCGACGTCTCGGAAGGCACATGGCTCTCGCTCGACCTCTCCCCGGATGGGCAGACGATCGTCTTCGAGCTGCTGGGCGATCTGTACACGATGCCCGCCGCCGGCGGGACGGCGACCCGCATCACGTTGGGGCCCTCGTTCGATTCCCAGCCGCGCTACTCGCCGGACGGCAAGCGCCTCGTCTTCCTCTCCGACCGCAGTGGCTCGGAGCAGATCTGGACCTGCGATGCGGATGGGAAGAACCCGAAGGCCCTCACCAAGGGCGGGAATAACCTGTACGCCTCCCCGGCGTGGACTCCCGACGGCAATTACATCGTCGCCTCACGGACCACGGGAGTGCTGGGCAGCGTGTACGAGCTGTGGCTGTACCACAAGGACGGCGGCTCGGGCACGGCCATGATCAAGACGGGACCTGGCGCGCCCTCCGGGAGCCCGTTTCGGGGACCGGGCTGGAACACGCTGGGCGCCGCCTTCGGCCATGACCCCCGCTACGTCTGGGTCGCGCGCCATCGCGGCGGCTTCGGCTACGACCTGAACTTCCCCCTCTGGCAGGTGGCGATCTACGACCGCCAGACGGGCAAGACGTTCGACCAGACCGATCTGTACGGCAGCGCGATGCGGCCGATCCCATCACCCGACGGGAAATGGCTGGTGTACGCCACGCGCTACGACGCCGAGACGGGGCTCCGTCTGCGCAACCTGTTCACCGGCGACGAGAAGTGGCTCGCGTACCCCGTAACGCGCGATGATCAGGAGTCGCGCTTCACACGCGATCTCGAGCCCGGCAGCGCCTTCGCCCCCGACTCCAAGTCGCTCATCACCTCCTACGGCGGCAAGATCTGGCGCATCGACATCCCGTCGGGGACCGCGACGGCGATTCCGTTCTCCGCCCACGTGGAGCAGCGCCTCGGCCCGCTCGTCCATTTCGTGAATCATGTCGACACGGGCGCCGTGCAGGTGCGGCAGATCCGCGATGCCCGGTTGTCGCCGGACGGGCAGCGCATCGTTTTCAGCGCGCTCGACCGGCTGTACGTGATGGACCTCGCCGGCGGCGCCCCGCGGCGGCTCACCGACGACTCGGTGCACGAGCAGGCGCCGGCCTGGTCGCCCGACGGGCAGTGGGTGGCGTACGTGACGTGGACATCGAGCGCGGGCGGCGCCCTGATGAAAGTGCGCGCCGACGGCCGCACGCGGACGCGTCTCGTGGCGGACCCGGCGTTCTTCGACACGCCGGTCTGGTCCCCCGACGGCCAGCGCGTCGTCGCGGTCAAAGGGCCGCGCCAGCCGCGCATCAACGAGCGCTTCGGCCCCGGCTACGACCTCGTCTGGGCTCCCGCGGCGGGCGGCGCCCTCACGCGCATCACGCCGTACGACGGCTGGGGGCGGCCGCACTTCAGCCGCAATAACGATCGGATCTTCTACTACGCGGGCCCCGAGGGACTCGTCTCGGTGCGGTGGGACGGGACCGATCGCCGGGCCTACCTCAAAGTGAACGGCTACACCTACCCGGGTCCGGGCTCGGAACCCGATCCCGCCGGGGAAGTGATCATCAGCCCCGACACCGATCGCGTCCTGGCGCTCCAGGGGAACAACGTCTACATCGTGACGCTCCCGATGGTGGGCGGCGAGACCCCGACGATCAACGTGTCGGATCCCGGCTCGGCGCCCTTCCCGGTGAAACGGCTCACCCGCATCGGCGGGGATTTCATCGGCTGGAGCGGCGACGGCCGGCTCGCCACCTGGTCCATCGGCGCCAGCTTCTTCCGCTGGGACCCCACGGTGGCCGATTCACTCGACAAGGCGAAAACAAAGACCGATTCGCTGCGCGCCGACTCGCTCAAGAAGGCCGAGGCCGATAGCACCAAGCCGAAGCCCGACTCGGCGGCAAAGGCGCGGGTGGATTCGCTCACCAAGCTGCCGGCGTACGAGGGGCTCCGCACCGACGTCGTGATCCGGGCCGCGCGCGACGTGCCGCACGGCACCGTCGTGCTGCGGGGGGCGCGCGTCGTTACCATGAAGGGGGAGGAGGTCATCGAGCACGGCGACGTGATCGTGACCGATAACCGGATCGCGTGGGTAGGCCCCCAGGGCGGGGGCACCGTGCCCGCCGACGCGCGGGTCATCGACGTCACGGGGAAGACCATTATCCCAGGATTTGTGGACGTCCACGCGCACCCCTGGGCGACCTTCGGCATCCATCAGACGCAGGTGTGGAAGTACCTCGCCAATCTCGCCTGGGGCGTCACCACGGTGCGCGATCCGCAGACGGCGACGACCGACGTCCTCACCTACGCCGACCAGATCGAGACCGGCGAGCTGATCGGACCGCGGCTCTATCACACCGGGCCCGGCGTCTTCTGGGATGAGAACTTCCAGAGCCTGGACGACGCCCGCAACGCGCTGCGCCGCTACAGCGAGTTCTATCACACCAAGTGGATCAAGCAGTACATGACGGGCAACCGCAAGCAGCGGCAGTGGGTGATCATGGCGGCGCAGGAGCTTGGGCTCATGCCGACCACCGAGGGCGGGCTCGACTTCAAGATGAATCTGACGGAGATGCTGGACGGGTATCCGGGGCACGAGCACAGCTATCCGATCATGCCGCTGTACCAGGACGCGGTGCAGCTCACCGCCCGATCGGGGATCACCTACACGCCCACGCTGCTCGTCAACTATGGCGGCCCGTTCGGCGAGGATTACTTCTTCGAGCATTTCGACATCCACGACAACGCCAAGATGCGGCGCTTCGTGCCGCACGAGGTCCTGGACGAGCGCTCCGAGCGGCGCAGCTGGTTCCGCGACAATCAGTACGTGTTCAACCGGATCGCGGCGTCGGCGGGATCCGTGTTGCGGGCCGGCGGCAACGTCGGCATGGGGTGCCACGGCGAGATGGACGGCGTCGGCTGTCACTGGGAGCTGTGGGCCATGAGCTCCGGTGGCATGACGCCGCTCGAGGTGATCCGCGTCGGCACGATCGACGGCGCCCGCGCCCTCGGTATGGACACCGACATCGGGTCGATCGAGCCCGGGAAGTACGCCGATCTGATCGTGCTCGACGCCAGCCCGCTCGAGGACATCCACAACACGGAGAAGATCCACTTCGTGATGAAGAACGGCCGGCTGTACGAAGGGGAGACGCTGAACGAAGTGTGGCCGCGGCAGAAGCCGCTGCCGACGATGTGGTGGTGGGGAGAAGAGCCGAGCGGCGTCAAGTAGGACTGCGTCTAGAAGAAAGACATCAAGGAGAGGCGTCGAGTCGGACGTCTCTCCTTGACGTTTGTTCTCGACGTAGTTAGGGTTCCCCACGCAGTCAGAACCGCGAGCTGGCATCCTTCCGTAGGACGGTCCCGCTCAGGAGCGGGCCTCACATCTGTAGGCTCATCCCCAGGTTCAGAAAACGAAGTCGTAACGAGAGAAGCGTAGGGGCGAAGTGCGTACGGAAGCAGCGTACGCCGTTCTCCCTACGGTGTTGCCCCATACGTCTTTCTCCGTACGCACTTAGCTAGTAGGAGTACTATGCCTTTTGCCTCTCTCGGGCTCGTGCCCGAGCTGGTGCGTGCCGTATTCGAAGAAGGATACGAGACGCCCACCCCCATTCAGCTGGAAACCATCCCGCTCGTCCTCGCGGGCCGTGACGTCATCGGGTCGGCCCAGACCGGCACCGGGAAGACCGCCGCGTTCCTGCTGCCGATCCTGCAGCGGCTCAGTGCCGACAAGCGCACGCGGACGCTGCGGGCGCTGATCCTGACTCCCACCCGTGAGCTCGCCGAACAGGTGCTGCAGAGCGCGCGCACCTATGGCCGTCACCTCCCGCTCGAGAGCGTCGCGGTGTATGGCGGCGTCGGGATGGAGCCGCAGACCAAAGCCCTCACCCGGGGCGTGGACATCGTCGTCGCGACGCCGGGCCGGCTACTCGATCACATGGAGCGCGGCCACTGCGACTATTCCCAGCTCGAAGTGCTGGTGCTCGACGAAGCTGACCGCATGCTCGACATGGGATTCGCGCCCGACGTGCGGCGCATCCTCCGGGCGCTGCCCGAGGAGCGGCAGACGCTGCTCTTCTCGGCGACGATCTCGCCCGAGGTCGACGCCCTCGCCCGCAGCGCCCTCTCCGGTCACGCATCCGTCGACATCGGACGGCGCGCCCAGGTCGCCGACGGCATCGAGCACGTGATCGTCGCCGCCGACAAGCTCAGGAAGCGCGACGTGCTGGCCGCGATCCTCAAGGCCAAGCCGGCCGGCCAGACGCTCATCTTCACCCGCACCAAATACGGCGCCGACAAGTTGCAGGCGTTCCTCCGCAAGGCCGGGATCAGCGCGAACGCGATCCACGGCGACAAGGCCCAGAGCCACCGAACGCGCACCCTCGACTCGTTCCGCGCCGGAACCGCCGAGGTGCTGGTCGCCACCGACATCGCCGCGCGCGGCATCGACGTGGACGGCATCCGCATGGTGGTGAACTTCGACGTGCCGAACGACCCCGAGACGTACGTGCACCGCGTCGGCCGCACGGCCCGCGCCGGCGCCTTGGGGCTCGCCCTCACGCTGCTCTCGCCCGACGAGTGGCTGCTGATGGGAGACATCGAGAAGCTCGTGGGGCAGATATTCCCGCGGGAGATCATCCCGGGATTCGAGCCGTCGGTCGCTCCGCTGCAGCCGAAGCACGCCACGGCGGCGGTCAAACGGCCGTCGCTCACCGTCAGGGGACGAAGCGGGGGCCGGAAACGGCGGTAACGCGACGACGTAGGGAAAGGTCGTAGGGGGCAACGTCGTATTGAAAAGGCGTACGATTGGTACGCCTCTTTCCATACGACGTCCAACTCTACGCCGTTTTCCTCACGCCTTATCGCTTTTCTATCGGCTGGTAACTCCGCATCGGCGCCCCGATGTACACCTGTCGCGGCCGCGCGATCTTCTGCTCCTTGTCCAGCAGCATCTCCTGCCACTGCGCCAGCCATCCGGGCGTGCGCCCGATGGCGAACAGCACCGGGAACATGTCCACCGGGAACTGCATCGCCTCGTAGATGATGCCCGAATAGAAATCGACGTTGGGGTACAGCTTGCGGGAGACGAAGTAGTCGTCCTGCAACGCGATGCGCTCGAGCTCCAAGGCGAGGTCGATCAGCGGGTTCTTGCCCGTCACCTCGAACACCTCTTCCGCCACGCGCTTGATGATCCGCGCCCGGGGATCGTAGTTCTTGTAGATGCGGTGGCCGAACCCCATCAGTTTCACTTCGCCGCGCTTCACCCGCTCGATGTAGGTTGCCACCCGGTCGCGCGTGCCGATCTGCCGCAGCATGCGCAGCACTTCCTCGTTGGCGCCCCCGTGCAGCGGGCCGTACAGGGCCGCGGCGGCGGCCGCCATGGTGGAATAGGGATCGGCGTGCGCCGAGCCGACGCCGCGCATCGCGCTGGTCGAGCAGTTCTGCTCGTGGTCGGCGTGGAGGATGAACAGGACGTCGAGCGCCTTCTCCAGCACCGGGTGCGGTTGGTATTTCACCTCGGTGCCCTTGAACATCATATTGAGGAAATTGCCCGCGTAGGACAGATCATTGTCCGGATAGGCGTAGGGCATCCCGACGGTGTGCCGGTGTGCGAACGCGGCCAGCGTCGGCGTCTTGGCGATGAGGCGGTGAATCTGGAACCGCCGCGCGTCGGCATCGGCGATATGTTTGGCTTCGGGATAGAACGTCGACAACGCGGCGACGGTGCTGACGAACACCCCCATCGGGTGCGCGTCGTGGTGGAAGCCGTCGATGAACTTCTTGATGTTCTCGTGAATGATGGTGTGGTGCGTGATGTCGAACACCCACCGGTCCAGCTCCCCCGGCTTGGGGAGGTCGCCATTCAACAACAGGTACGCGGTCTCGAGGAAGGTGCTGCGCTCGGCCAGCTCTTCGATCGGGTACCCGCGATAGCGGAGAATCCCTCGATCGCCGTCGATGTAGCTGATCGCGCTGCGACACGCGGCCGTGTTGAGGTAGGCCGGGTCGTAACTCATCAGGCCGAAATCTTCCGCGCCGGCCTTGATCTGTCGCAGGTCGGCCGCACGGATCGTCCCGTCCTGGACGGGGATTTCGTACGTGCGGCCGGTGCGATTGTCGACGATGGTGAGGGAGTCGGTTGGCATGGATGAGAAGATAATGACGGCCGCCGCTACTGCGGAGGCGCCAGCACGAGCAGCGTCGTCTTCAGCGTCTTGCCGACCGCCGAGAGCGTCACCGTGTAGGTCCCCGGCGCCACGTATTCGGTGGGATCCCCGGGCGATCCGGTCCGCAGCGACTCTTTGGGTTGGAGGTCCCAGATCACCCGGTTCAGGCCCGGGTCCTTGCTGCCGGTGAGCTTCGCGACCTCGCGGCCCGCGCTGTCGGCGATCGTGATGGAGACGTCGTCCAGCGCGTAGGTCTTGAGGTAGTAATCGATGGCCGCACCGAACGGGGGATTGGCGGCCTGATAGGGGCGATGGCCCCACAACCCCGACTCCTGGAGCTTCCAGAACGGCTGCACCGGCCGGGTGCCGAAGAGATGGACGGCCGAGTCGAGCAGCGCGGGGGTCAGCTCCTCGAGCGGGATGATCTGATCCAGCACGTAGATGCTCCGGCCATGCGTGCCGACAATGAGGTCCCGGTCGCGCGGATGGATGGCGATGTCGTCGAAGGCGACCGTGGGGAGGCCGCTCCGGAGGCGGTTCCAGCTGGCGCCCCGGTCGAGCGAGAAGTAGAGCCCGAACTCCGTGCCGGCGAAGAGCAGATTCTTGTTGCGGGGATCCTCGCGCAGCGCCTTCACCGGCCCGTCGGGCGGCAAGGTCGCGGCGATCGAGGTCCAGGTGCGCCCGAAGTCGGTCGTCAAGAACGCGAGCGGCTGGAACACGTCGCTGCGGTGTCCGTCGATCGCCACGTACGCCGCCCCGGAGTCGATGTGCGACGCCTCGACGCGCGCCACGTACAGGTTCGGTTTGGGCAGCCCCCGCAGGTTCGCGCCGACGTTGGTCCAGGTGGCGCCCCCGTCGCGCGTGAGCTGGATGTTGCCGTCGTCGGTGCCCGCCCAGAGGACCTTGGGATCGAGCGGCGACTCCGACAGCGTGACGATGGTGTTGTAGGTCTCCGCGCCGGAGCCGGCGGCCGTCATCGTCTGCGGGTTCATCGTCGAGAGATCGGGGGAGATGGTCTCCCAGCGATCGCCGCGGGCGGTGAGCCGGAACAGCTGATTCCCGCCGAAATACAGCACCGTCGGATCGAAGTGGGAGATGACGAACGGCGTATTCCAGTTGAACCGGAACGCCGGCGTCCCTTCCTTGGGGTTCGGCTTGATGGCTTTGATCGCGCCGCTACGCAGATTGAGCCGGAACGCGAAGCCCTGTTGGCATTCCGCGTACACGATGTCGGCGTCGGTGGAATCGACCTGGACGTAGTAGCCGTCGCAGTCGCCTACGCGGGCCCAGTCGGACGCGGCGATGCCGTCATCGGAGCGTTTGCGACTGGGGCCGCACCAGGTGCCGTTGTCCTGCAAACCGCCGCAGATGCGGTACGGGGTGCGATAGTCATAGGCCATCTCGTAGAACTCGCCGGTGGCCACGTTGTTGAGAAAGTCCCAGGTCTTGGAGCGGTCCCAGGAGAAGTAGATCCCGCCGTCGGTGCCCAGCATCAGGTGATCGGGGTTTGCGGGATCGATCCACAGGGCATGCAGGTCGCCGTGGATCTTCTCGGCGCCGTCGTGACGGAACGTGTGCCCGCTGTCGTCGGACACGTCGAGCCCGTACCCCAGCACGTACAGGTGCGCGTCCGTCGTCGGGTCGACGCGGATCCTGGTGAAGTAGAACCCGCGCGGCGCGAGGTCCGACAGCCGGCGCCAGTGGGCGCCACCGTCGTCCGAGCGGAACACGCCGCCCGAGCGCGAGTGCACGTCGTCGATGTCTTTCGGGCCGCCCACGTCGGATTCGATCACGGCGTAGACGATCTGGGGGTTCTTGCGGTAGATGTCGAGTCCGATGCGGCCGGTCTGCGCGGGAAGTCCATTGCCGAGCTTCGTCCACGTCTTGCCGCCATCGTTCGTCTTGTAGATCCCGCCCACGGGGCCGCCACTGCGCATCGACCAGGGCGTCCGCAGCCGCTGATACATCGCGGCGTAGGCGACGTCCGGGGCGCCGGGGTCGAGCACGAGATCGATCGCGCCGACCGAGTCGCCGAGCTGCAGCACGGCCGTCCACGTCTTGCCGCCGTCGGTCGTCTTGTAGACGCCCCGCTCCGGGTTCTTCCCCCACAGGTGGCCCAGGGCCGCGACC
>JBGQHV010000070.1:0-14494 GCA_041498155.1 Gemmatimonadota bacterium
ATCTCTTCGGCTTCCATGATCGGGATCTGGCCGGTCAGAACTACACCGATCACGGCCTGTATCTCCGGTTCGGCTTCAAGTTCGACGAATCGCTGTTCGGCTCCAGCCGGGCGCCGGTCCCGGCGGCTGCTCCGGACAGCACCCGCGACACGGACACCGACGGCGTGGCGGATATCCACGACGCCTGCCCCGCGACACCCGCGGGCGCCACGGTCGACGAGCGCGGCTGTCCCGGTGACGGCGATCAGGACGGCGTGCTCGACGGGTTCGACAAGTGTCCCGACACAGTGGCGGGCGCGCTGGTCGACGGCGCCGGATGCCAGATCGATTCCGATACGGACGGCGTCGCTGACGGGCTGGATCAGTGCCCGGGCACCCCGGCCGGCGCCATGGTCAACCGGATGGGCTGCCCGTCCGATACCGATGTGGACGGCGTGCTCGACGGCATCGATCAGTGCCCCGACACCCCCACGGGGGCCGTGGTGGATGTCCGCGGCTGTCCCGCGGACTCGGACATCGACGGCGTCCCCGACGTCGTGGATCGCTGTCCCGGCACGCCGCCGGGGACGCCGGTGGATCGCTTTGGCTGCATCGTGCTGTTCCAGGTGGAGCGGCGGCCCGGCGTGCGGCCCGCGGTGATCCTGCGGGGGGTCACTTTTGAAACCGGGAAATCCGTGCTGAAGGCGGAGTCGTTCGTGGTGCTTGATCAGGTGGCGGCATCGCTCGTCGCCAACCCGGACATCCGGATCGAAGTGGCGGGTTACAGCGACAACACCGGATCGGCCGCGATCAACACGCGGCTGTCCCGCGCGCGCGCGATCGCGGTGCGTGCGTACCTCGCCGCCCATGGGGTCGCGCCGGATCGTATGACCGCCCGCGGGTTCGGCCCGGCGACGCCGGTCGCGACCAACCAGACTGCCGCCGGACGCGCACAAAACCGGCGGGTGGAGCTGCACCGACTGCCCTGAGTCAGACGATCGGCTCGGCGACGACTCCCGCCTCCCCGTCCGCCCCGTAGCGAACCGTCACACGCCACGGCCGGCAGCACACCTGGCAGTCCTCCACGTATTCCTGCGACGCTCCGCTGCCGGGGTCGAGACTGATGACGTTCACCTCACCGCAGTGCGGGCAGGTAACGGTCGCGTCCGTCGCTGCGGTACCGTCTCCCAACGGGAACTCCTCATCCAGCGGATCGGGCCGGTCGTTCATCACGCTCGACCGCGGGTCCGTCTAGCGGTGGGCATACACGCTGGTCTTGCCGTTGCGATCCCAGGCGATCACGTCGTACGGTTGCGCCCCCGGCCCTTCCATGCCCGGAGAACCGGCCACCATTCCCGGCACCGCGAGTCCGGCGAGAGCGGGGCGCTCCGTGAGGAGCTTGGTGATCAGATCGGCGGGCACGTGCCCTTCGATCACGTAGTTGCCGACCCGCGCCGTGTGGCAGGAGGCGAGACGGAACGGTACGCCAAGGCTGTTGCGCCGACCCGACACGTCGTCCGTATCGTGCGCCACGACCGTGAAGCCGGCCGCCTGAAGATGCGCGATCCATTTCCCGCAGCAGCCGCAGGTGGGGCTTTTGTACACGGTCACCGTCGTGGCGGCCGGTGCCGCGGCCGGCGCGCGCACCAGAGCGGCGGCGGCGAGCACGACGGCCGCTAGGCCGGTTACGCTCGCGAGTTTTGTCATGAGTCTCCTTCGAGGCGAGGGGGTCGCCCCGGTAACCTAGCGGAACGGCTGGATCGGGAGAAGCCACGGGGACGGAAGGGCTCATCGACAATTCAGGCCCGATTCATCCGGCAACGCCTAGGATTGTCGCAGTGCGGCAGACGCATGTCGCACTGCGGAACCAGGAGGCGAGGAAACCATGACGCGGGTGATCACACGCTATCGGGGCGGCAGCCGAAAGCTCTACGACACGGCGCAGAGCCGCTACATCTCGCTGGACGAGATACCCGAGCTCATCCGCCGGGGCGACGTGCTCCACGTGGTGGATAACGCCTCCGGCGCCGACGTGACCGGGCAAGTTCTGGCGCAAGTGATCTCGGAGAGCGAGCGGCGCGGCGTGTCGTTCCTGTCCTCCGAGGCGCTGCACGAGATCATCCGCAGCGGCGAGCGTCTGCTCGCCGACGGCGTGCGGACCCTGCGACGCGAGATGGATCGCTTGCTGGCACCGCCCCGCGAGTCCGCCGGGCGGGCTCGTAGCCCTCGCGGCGAGCTGGATCTTCTGCGCAACGGTCTGCGCCAGCTCGAACAATCGTTGACCAAGGTAGGCCGACGCCCACGGAGGGTCCGCTCCGCGCGCGCCGCACGCACATGAATCCGGACTGATGTGGAGGAGTTATGAAGAAACTCACGAAGCGCCTTCAGCCCACCACGATCCGCCGGTCCGCGCAGCACATCTGGCTCGCGGGATTGGGCGCCTTCGCCCTGGCGGGCGAAGAGGGCGGCAAGCTGTTCACCAGCCTGGTGAAGAAGGGTGAGGGGGTCGAGAAGCTCAACAAGGCGCGCCTGGAGAAGGTCTTCACGCGCGTGGGGAAAGTCGGTGAGCGGGTCCGTGAGGGCGCCGGGCGGACATTCACCCGCATCGGCAATCCGCTCGACAGCGGCATGACCGTGGCGCTGCATCAGCTCGGCGTGCCCACGCGGAAAGAGATCGTGACGTTGACCAAGCGCGTGGAAGAGCTTACCCGCGTGGTCGCGCGCTCCAAGACGAGGAAGCAGCCGGCCGCCGTCGCGGTCGTCTGAGGGGTCCATGCGCCGGCGGGCGGCACGTCCCACGCAGCGCGGGTGCATCGGGCTCGCGCTCGCGGGGGGCGGACCGGAGGGCGCCGTATACGAGATCGGCGCCCTGCGCGCCCTCGAGGAGGCGTGCGAGGGGCTGGACGTGAACGCCCTCCACACCTACGTGGGAGTGAGCGCGGGCGCCTTCATCGCGTCAGCACTCGTCAATGGCATCACGCCCAGTCAGCTCGCCCGCGCGCTCGTGAAGCACGAGCCGGGCGAGCACCCGTTCGTCCCCGAAAATTTCTTCACGCCCGCCTATCGGGAGCTGGCACGGCGTGGCCTGATGCTGCCCCGGCTCGTCACCGACGCGCTCATGCAGCTCACCAAGCGCCCGGGGGATCAGACGCTACGGGAGTCCCTCACTCGCCTGGCCGATGCCCTGCCCGCCGGCATCTTCGATAACGAGCCGATCCGCCGCTACCTGGAGACGATCTACTCGATCAAGGGTCGGACCAACGACTTCCGCGAGCTGCCGCACCAGCTGATCGTGGTCGCCACAGATCTCGAGTCCGGCAAGGCGGTCCGCTTCGGCGAGCCGGGACACGACCACGTGCCGATCTCCCGGGCGGTCCAGGCCAGTACGGCGTTCCCGGGCCTCTACCCCCCGGTCACGATCGATGGCCGACCCTGCGCCGACGGCGTGCTCCTCAAGACGCTCCACGCCTCGGTCGCCCTGGACCACGGGGTTGGACTGCTGCTGTGCGTGAACCCGCTGGTCCCGGCGGACACCGCGGCCGGCATCGCCCGCGGGGTGCTCCGTCCGGATGCGCTCATCCGGCGCGGGCTCCCGGCAGTGCTGTCCCAAACGTTCCGAACCATGGTGCACTCCCGATTGGAAGTCGGCATGGCCGCTTACGAAACGCGCTACCCCGGCGCCGACGTGCTGCTGTTCGAGCCCGAATCGGATGAGTATCAGATGTTCTTCACCCGCATCTTCAGCTTTTCATCGCGCCGCGCGGTCTGCCAAGTCGCCTACGCGGCCACCCGGCGGGAGCTGCGACGCCACCGTGCCACCATGGGCCCCGTGCTCGCGCGTCACGGCATCCGGCTGCGTGACGATGTGCTGGACGACGAGGCGCGGGATCTCTGGACGGGCGTGGGGTTGCCGGAGGAATCAAAAACCGCTGCGGGCGGCCGGTTCGCTCAGGCGATGGCGGGTCTGGAGGACGTTGTGCGTCGCCGCTGAGCGACCCAGCCCACCACCGACTAGCCCGCCACCGGCGGCAACGGGCGCTCGGACAGCCGCCAGATGAAATTCCCCTGCTGCTCGCGCTTCTCCTCCCGCGACAGGCCGCGGTACCCGCACGGCGGCCGGCGCAGCGCCCGGAACAGAGAGAGGAACGGCCAGCCGAACGGCAGATAGAACCCGATCAGGTCCCAGTCCCGCAGGACCGCGTGCCACCGGTTGCGCGCGGGCGGGCGGCGACGGTCACGATCGAGGCGCACATACGCCACCGGCCATCCCCACGGCAACAGCGTGCGCCACTGTCCCCAGGCACGCCGCAGGGAGCGCCACAGCGACCGGACATGGTATGGACGCCCGGCATGCTCGGCGACCAGGCCGTCCAACTCCCCCTGCATCAGGTGGCGCACCCGCTCGCCCACCCGCCGCAACGCGCCACGCTCGGGGCGCGCGAAATCGGTGACCCCTTCGAGCCACAGGAGCCCCGGGACGTCGATCGGCTGCCCCACGACGAACACCATCCGGCAGGGGAAGGCGAGATACCACATCCAGGGAAAGACGCAGGCCAGGAGGCCGATCGGCAGCGGCAGGAACGGCACGTGGAACACGCGCTGCATCAGCCGGTCGAGCGGCGGGAAGCAATAGCCGAAGGGGTGCACCCACTCCGCGTTGATCGCGTAGACGGGATACACGGGGACACGGTGGCGACCGGCCAGCAGCACGAAGCTGGTCTTGAAGGGTTGCAGCTGATACCGGCGGTTGAACCCCTTGCCGATCCCCGGTACGCCTTCCGGGAAGTACAGCACGCGCTCGCCACGCTCGATGAGACGCTCGAAGTTGTCGAACGTCATATCCACGCCGCCGCCGCGCCGCCAGAAGTCGTCGATGCCGAACGGCCGCATCCACCAGACCTGCGTCAGCTCGGGCTCGTAGACGGTCCGGTACTTCAGCGACGGTCGCATCCCATCGCGGCACCACAGCGCCGCATCGAGCACGATCCCGTCATGGGGAAACGCGTTGCCCGAGTGATTGGCGGCGAGAATCACCGGTCCGTGCTTCGGCAAGCGCTCGGCCCCGATGATACGCGCCCGGAAATAGTGCTTCGTGATCGGGCCCAGGACTTCGCGCTCGAGCGCGCGACAGAACTCGGGATCGAAAGGATCCACCCCGGCCGGAGCGTCGATCTCGCGTGGCGGTGCCTGCACGACATGAGTCGTCATATCAGGTCCCCCGCCGCAACCCCAGCAGCGGCGCGAGGGCGAACAGGCCGACCCACAGCGGCCACGGGCCACCGAACGCCATGGTGATGGCGGCCGCGACGAGACAGAAACCGGCAATCAGTGTTCCCCGCACGCCGGCAAGCGGATTCTCCGGGACCCGCTTGGTGGATTTCTCCAGCACCCGCACGCCTTCGGTCACGAGCAGCGGCACCTTCACGAGCGCATCCATGAGCTCGGGAGCGCCCCGAAGCTCCTCTTGCAGCACCCGCCAGGGGCTGAACTGCTGCAAGAAAATCTCCCGGATGTGGCGTCGTGACACTTCGGCGACGTCGAACCCCGGCAGCAGCACGTTGCCGACGCCCTCGAAGGTGATGAGCGCCTTGACCATCAGCACCAGCTCCACCGGGAAGTACATCCGGTAGCGGGCGCCCCGAGACAGCGATTCGAGCACCAGTCGCCCGAGGGAGAATCCTTGGAACGTGGCGTGCCGCCGCCAGCGTCGCGAAATATCCGTCACTTCCCGGCGGAAGCCGAGCGGGTCGCCCCCCCGTCCGGGCTCGGCCACGGCCGCGAGGTAGCGCGCCGCGTTCTCCGCGTCGCCCGTGACCAGACTGTAGTAGTAGTACAGGAGCGTGCGACGCAGCTCGCCGTCCAGCCGCCCCACCATCCCCAGGTCGATGAAGCCGACCTTCGTCCCGGGCAGGATGAGGAGATTCGCCGGATGCAGGTCGGCGTGGAAGAAGCCGTCGCGGTAGATCATCCGGATGATCGCCGCCGCACCGAGGTCGACCAGCTTCTCTCGTGCCTTGCGCGACAGCGCCTGCGCCTGGGGGGTGTCCGGTCGCAAGCCATCGACGAACTCCATACACAACACCCGCGGCCCCGACAACTCGGGGTACACCGCCGGGAAGACCACGCCGGGGAGGTCCAGGAAGTTCGCCGCGAGTGTTTCGATGTTCTCGGCTTCCTGGCGCAGGTCCACTTCGCGTTGCGTGTATTCCACGAACTCGTTGATGATGCGGCTCGGCTGGTAACGCGGAAACATCCACTGCAAGAACGCGCCGAGCGTGCGGAGTAGGCGGGCATCGCGGCGTAGCGTCTCGGGAATCCCGGGCTTTACGGCCTTGATGACCACGGGATCGCCCGCGAGAGTGGTGGCACGGTGAATCTGGGCGATCGACGCCGATCCGATTGGCTCGGGGTCGACGCTCAGAAACAGGTCCGTAAGGGGCCGGCGCAGATCCCGTTCCACCAGCCGGCGAAACACGTCGAACGAGACCGCCGGGAGCCCGTCCAGCAGGTTCTTCAGCTCATCGGTGATCGGCCGCGGCAGCAGATCCTCCCGCAGGCTCAGGATCTGGCCGAGCTTGATGTAGGTCGGACCGAGCAGCTCCAGGCGGCGCCGAAACTGAACCGGGAACAGCTCGCGCGCGAGGTCGCGCCGCAGGAACGGGCGGACCAGCACGGCCAAGATGGAGAGCAGCGCGAACCGCACGCCCCTGTTCTCTCCCGCCGCGCGCCGCGCCCGCACGTACGACACCAACCCGCCCGCCAGGAGGCCCATGAGATGGCGGTTGGTCGCCATCGCGCGCCGCACCAGTCCCGGCGCCCGGGGCAACGCGGCGCGTGGCCCCACCTCCGTGCGCGGCGGCGGCATTGGCGCCGGGCCGCGGTGATGGATCGCGGCGCGAGGCGTCACCGGTGCCGCCCGTACCGCTCGTGGGCCGAGACCCATTCGAGCGAGCTGATCGCGGCGGCCAGTGAGATCTCGCCCGCGAGCACCACGCCGGCGACGATCTCCGCGAGTTTGTTCACCTTGCCGGCGCCGTAACAGCCGAGGATCTCGAGGCACTCGCGCTGGGTCGGCAGCCCGGTGCCGCCCCCATGGGTGGCGACGATGAGCGACGGCAGGGTGATCGACATGTAGAGGTCGCGCTCGGGCGTGAGCTCCGAGTAAATCAGAGCCGCGCTCCCTTCCGCCACGTTCGCCACGTCCTGCCCGGTGGCGATGAACAGCGCCGTGACGGCGTTCGCAGAATGCAGGCCGTTGTTGTTGCTGCCCGAAAGCAGCGCCCCCACGTTCGCGACCCCGGCGTGTCCCTGCAGCGTCTCGGGATCGACCCGCAGATGCTCACGGAGGACCCCCCGGGGAATCACGGCCTCGGCGGTCACCCGCTTGCCGCGGGTGCGCATCATGTTCACGTGAGAGGCCTTCTTGTCCGTCGCGAAGTTCGACTCGAGGTAGAACCGGCGGATCCCCGGAGCGCGGGTCCGCAGCCACTCGCAGGCGGCGAACGTCGCCCGGCCCACCATGTTCTGTCCGGCCGCGTCGCCGGTCGCGTAATTGAAGCGGAGGTAGGCGAACTTGTTCGAGAGGTATGTCTCGATGAACAGCAGTTTCGCCACCCGCGAGGTCGATTCGGCCACGCGGCGAATCTCCTCGAGGTGGAGATCCACCCAATCGCGGAACGCCCGGGCCCCGCGAGCGGAATCGAACACGAACACCGGGGCGCGTTGCATGCAATCGCCCGACACGGTGCACATCACCCCGCCGGAGAGGTTGAGCACCTTCATCCCGCGGTTGTAGGACGCGACCAGCGTGCCCTCGGTCGTCGCGAGGGGAATGAAGAACTCTCCCTGCGCGTGCTCCCCGTTCACCTGGAACGGCCCCGCGAATCCGATCGGAATCTGAGCCGCGCCGCTGAAGTTCTCGATGTTCCCCCGCGTCAGCTCGGGATCGAACGAGTAAGCCGCCAGGTGGTGCAGGGACACGCCCGTGGCCGTCTCGACGTACCGCCGGCGGGCCTCCGCCATAGCGCGGGAGTAGTTGTGGCGCTCATCCTTGTCGTAGGGGATACCGGTACGCTCCGGCGCAGGCGCGGACGTGCCCGGCGGGGTCACCGCATCCTCTGCCTCGACTGACACCGTCCCGAACGACGCCGTTTCCAGCATGAAGGCGATGGCGTGCGGGCCGGCCGCAAGCTGGTCCGCGAGCGCATGAACGCTGGCGCAGGCCCGCCGGGCGAAGGTCAGTGGGCTCTGGGGCGTGACCGCCAGAATCGGCAGGATCTCGCCGGTGGCAAATTCGAGTCGGAGCTGCGAGGGGGGGATTTCGCGACCATCCACGACGAGGCCGGACAGTCGCGTCACGACCGCGTCGCTCAGCCGGTTCTGAATGTCAAAGAAGAAGCCGTCCGTTTCGTTCCGGAGCGAGCCGGACGTGTACAGTTGCCGCGCCGTCGGTGACGGCATACGCGCTCCCGGACTCCCAGTGAATTGGTGGTACCGGTGTTCGCTGCCGGGAACGTATCGGAGGCGACGTGAAGAAACGCCTTACGGCGTATGAAGGCTGCCCTATGGCGCCGAGGCGCGCAGCGCCACGGCCTCGAAGCGGAACGTTACGCGATCCGCGACCCGGACGAGGCCGCCCGGACCGCCGCGATAGGGATGGATCCCAAAGCTCGACTGCTCCACCGAAAACGTCCCCGTGGCCCGCAGGGTGTCGGCCCCGGCGTCGAGGTGGACATCGACCGACACCTCCCGCGTCCGTCCGACCAGCACCAAGTCTCCCCGGACGCGCAACCCACCGGGGATCGGAGCCACGCCGCGCGCAACGAACCGGATCTCCGGGTAGTGCGCGACGTCGAGGACGTCGGTACGCATCGCCGCCGTCACCTTGCGGATTTCCGCGGTGTCGGGCGGCGTCATCACTTCGAGGCTGTCGGTCCTGACCACGATCACGACCTGGGACCGCGCCGGATCGGCGCGGTCGTACACCACGTGTCCCGACACGCTGCGCGCCCGGATCACGTGCTCGTGTCCCACGAAGGAAAAGAACCCGGTCTTGGCCGTCGCGACTTCAAAGCGGCTGCGGGGAGACAGGAGGTAGGTGGCGGCATCCTGTGCTCGCGCGGCCGTCGATCCCCCGGCGAGGAGGGCGGTCAGGCAGCCGACCATGGCTATCGATCTCATGGGCGGGCCGGCCGCTCGTAAGGGACGATGTGCTCCCATTCGCTCGCATCCGAGCGGGCGACCACGGCGACCACCGGCTCGGTCGTGCTCAGGTTGAACACCTCGTGCGGCACACCCGGCTCGATAAAGATGAAATCGCCCGCTGCGTTCTCCACGCTCCGGATGAGGCCCGGCCCGTACTCGTGCCGCACGCGGCCTTCCAGGATGTACAGCATTACCTCGAACCCGACGTGAATATGCGCGCGGGCGACGCCGCCGGGCGGGATGGTGGCGACGTTCATCGACAGCGCGTGCGCGCCGACGTTCTTCCCCGACAGGCCGGTCTTGTAGTGGATGCCGTTCCAGTCGCGGCACAGCGCGCTGCCCCGGATGACGGAGATCCCGTCGTCGCCTTCCACATCGCGTTTCAGGTCCTGATCCATGTGCCCTCCTACCCCTGCGTCATTGAGTCGGTTCGGGGGGCGCGCGACGATACCGGCGACGGCTGGACCTGAACGCCCAGCCAGCCAGCCACAAACGGGAGCGCCCACCCTTGCACCAGCGCCGAGACGAGCACCACGAAGAACACGACGTCGAACAGCACCTCGCCGCGCGGGAACCCGAGCATCGGCGGGAACGTGGCCAGGATGATGGGTACCGCGCCGCGCAGCCCGACCCAGGAGACAAACGCCAGCTCGCGCACGCTGAACCGGAACGGGAACAGGGCGAGGGCCACCGCCAGCGGGCGCGCCAGGAAGATCAGGACGCCCGTGATCAACAGCCCCTGCCCCGCCACCTGACCGAGCCGGCTGGGAAAGCAGAGCAGTCCCAGCATGATGAACATGGCGATCTGGCACAGCCAGGCGAACCCGTCGTGAAACAGGAAGATGCCGCGCTGGTACACCACGCGGCGCGATCCCAGGACGATGCCCGCGAGATAGACGGCGAGGAAGCCGCTGCCCCCGAGCGAGGCGGCGAGTCCATAGGTCAGCAGGGCCGAGCCGCCGGCGAGGACGGGATAGAGTCCCGCCGTGCCCAGGTTGATTCGGTTGAGCAGCGCCCCGGTTCCGTACCCGACGGCGATCCCGATCGCGCCCCCGACCGCCATCTCGCGTACGAAGAGCCAGACGAGGCCGACACCCAGCGTTCGCTCGCCTTCCAGCACAGCGAGGAGGCCCAGGGTGAGGAACACGGCCATGGGATCGTTGATCCCGCTCTCGATCTCCAGCGTCCCCGAGAGGCGCGGGCGCAGGCTCACGCCGCGCTGACGCAGCACGGAGAACACCGCGGCGGCGTCGGTGGACCCGACGATGCTCCCCAGCAGCAGACCCTCCAGCAGGCGGACGTGGAGCAGCGCGACCGCCACGAACCCGACGACCGCCGCCGTGACCACCACGCCTACCGTCGCGAGCGACAGTGCCGGCCACAAGGCGCTCCGCAAGCTTTCCGGCGGCGTCCGCAGTCCCCCGTCGAACAGAATGATGACGAGGGCGATCGTGCCCAGGGCGTTGGCGAGGTGATAGTCCTCGAACGGGATGCCGCCCAACCCCTCGGATCCGGCCAGCATGCCGACGAGCAGGAACAGCACCAGCACCGGAATACCGAACCGGGTGGCGAGCTTGCTGGCGGCGATGCTGGCGACCAGCAGGATCCCGCCGACCAGCAACAGCGTCTCGACGCTCCCCATGGCGGCCGCCGCCGCTCACTCCAGCCGGAGCCGGTAGCCCACCCCGGCCTCGGTCTGGAGATAGCGGGGCCGGGTCGGGTCCTGCTCGAGCTTGTGCCGCAGCTGCGTCATGTACACGCGCAGGTAGTGCGTGTGCTCCACCGCGTTCGGACCCCAGACTTCGTTCAGCAGCTGGCGGTGGGTCACGACCTTCCCCGCATCACGCACCAGCGTCGTGAGGAGTTTGTACTCCGTGGGGGTCAGATGGACCTCGGCGCCGTGCGCGAATACCCGACGGGCCGCCAAATCGACGCGCAGCTCGTCCACGGCGAACACCGGCTCGTCGGGCGCCGCCGCCCGCGCGGCGTGCCGCAGGGCGACCCGCAACCGGGCCAGCAGCTCGTCGGTGCCGAACGGTTTGGTGAGGTAGTCGTCGGCGCCGGCGTCGAGCGCCGCCACCTTGTCCTGCTCCTTGCCGCGTGCCGAGATCACGACGATCGGCGTCGCCGACCATTCGCGGATGCGCCGGGCGAGATCGATCCCGTCCCCATCGGGGAGCCCGAGATCGAGCAGGATGACGTCGGGGCTGCGGGCGGTGGCCTGCGCCAGCCCCTCGCGGGAGGTGGTCGCTTCCACCAGGCGGTAGTCGTGGCTTTCCAGCGCCGCGCGGAGGAAGCGGCGCATCTGGGGCTCGTCTTCGATCAGCAGCACCAGCGGAGTGACTTCGGCCATGCGCCGAAGCTAGCCCGACGTCGAAGACTCCGCTGCCTCCGCGCGCATGGCGCGGACCCGCTCCACCGCGACCGCGGCTTGTCCCGCGAACGTCTCGAGCACCTGTCGGACAGCTGGCTCCCGGAATGGCGTGGGATCGTCGGGGCGCACCGCGAGGACGCCGAGGCGCCCACCGGCGCCGACCAGCGGGAGGAACAGCAACGGCACATCGGGGAAGTTCGCCGTCCCGATCCCGGCGGATTGCCAGAGGTCGAAGCTCCACTGCGCCGTCGCCTGGGCCTGTTGGTCCAACGCGAAGCCGGCCGTCGCTCCCGCCGGCGGCGCCATCTGTCCGCCGGCATCCCGCAGCAGGATCTGCACCTGCGCCGAGAACGCCTCTCGCCCATGCCGGGCGATGACGTCGGCGAGAACGCCCTCGCCGGTCGCGGTGAGCAGCTCGTGACTCATGGCGTACAGCGTCGCCGTGCGCCGTTCGCGCTCGAGCGCCGCGTCCGCGTGCTCCCGCAGTCGGCTCGCCATGGCGCTGATCGCCAATGCCGTCACGAGCATCACCCCGAAGGTCAGGACGTAGTGGAGGTCGGCGACCGCGAATGTGAATCGCGGCGGCACGAAGAAGAAATCGAACAGCGCGATGCTCAGGAACGCCGCGACCATCGACGGCCCACGACCGAACCGGGACGCGACCAGTCCCACGGCGAGCAAGAACAACATCGCCACGTCGGTCACGGAAAGCAGCGGCAGGATCAGCGTACCGAGCGCGGTGCACCCGGCCATGATGAGGACGACCCACCCGTACGCCTTCATGCGCTCTCCTTGGCTTCCGCCAACACCGGGATGGCCGATCCGCCCGTGAGCGGCAGTGTGAAGCGAAACACGGCTCCCCCGCCGGAACGGTTCTCCGCCCAGATCCGGCCGCCGTGCGCCGTCACGATGCCGCGGCAGATCGTCAGCCCCAACCCGATACCGCCCTGCGTCCCGGCGCCGGCCGCGCGGTAGAACTTGTCGAAGATCCGCCCCTCCTCGCCCGGCGGCAGGCCCGGCCCGCGATCCGCCACATCGACCCGCACGTAGCCAGCCGTGGCCCCGGCGGCGATCTCGATCGGGGTATCGAGCGGCGTGTACTTCACCGCGTTCTCGAGCAGATTCACGAACACCTGCTCCACCAGCACCGCATCCAGGGCGACCAAGGGCAGATCCGGCGGCAGGGTGACGGTAACCGGATGGCCCCGCAGCCGATCGTCGAGGCGGATCAACGCCACGCCGACGACTTCCTCCAGCGGTTGCAGCTCCTTCTGGACCTCCAACGCTCCGCTCTCGACCCGAATCATATCGAGGAGATTGCCGATCAACCGGTTCATGCGATGCGCTTCCTCGAGGATCGTCTGCAGTAGATCACGCCGCGCTGCCGGGGAGAGCGCGCTCTGCTCCTCGAGCAACGAGCTCGCGGCCCCGGTAATCGCCCCCAGTGGCGTACGCAGATCATGGGACAGCGACGACAACAGCGCTGTGCGCAGCCGTTCCGCCTCGATCTCGAGCTGCTCGTGTTGCGCCCGCTCGGCGAGCTGGGCCCGCTCGAGCGCCAATGCCGCCTGCCCGGCGAACGTCTCGATCAGACGCTGCAACGTTGGATCTTCGAACCGCGCGGGGTCGCCCGGGCGCAGGCCGACCACGCCGATCGTGCCCCCCGATGCAACGAGCGGCAGGTAGAACGCCTGCGAGGCCGGCAGCGTGTCGGTGCCGATGCCTGCGACATGACTGCGCACCAGCACCCAGTGGGCGACGCTCAGCTCCTTCTCGTCGATCGGATAGGCCGCCGGGACGCCCACCGGCACCTCGAGGCGGCCGGCGGCGCTCGGGAACAGGAACTGCACGCGAGCCTCGAAGGTGTCCTGCAGGTGGCGCGACGCCACCCGCGCCAGGTCCGCGAACCCGCGCGTCGCCGCCAGCTCGCGGCTCATCGCGTACAGGGCCCCTGTGCGCCGCTCCCGCAGCCGCGCGGTCTCGGCCTGCTCCCGGATCCGCAAGGTGAGGCCGCTGATCACCAGGGCGATCGCCAGCATCACGATGAACGTCAGAGCGTAGCGGAGGTCCCCGAACGCGAACGTGAAGCGCGGCGGAACGAAGAAGAAGTCGAATGCCGCGATGCTCAGGAAGGCGCTGAAGACCGACGGCCCGCGGCCGAAGCGCGACGCCACCACGCCGGCGCCGAGCAGATAGACCATCGCCACATCGGTGACCGAGAGGGACTGGAAGATCGCGGCCCCCAACGCCGTGCAGAAACCGACCACCGCTCCGGCCCAGACATAGTCCCGCCACCCGGCCCGTTGCCCCGCCACCCGCCGCCGCAGCGCCTGCCCCTCTTCGGCGTCACCGGTGATAACGTAGACGTCGATGTCGCCCGAGCCGCGCACCAGGTGATCGAGCAACGACCCGAAGATCTTGTCGCGCCAGCGCCCGTGCGTCGGTTTCCCCGCCACGATCTTGGTGACATTGTGAGCGCGGGCATAGGCCAGCACTTCGTCCGCCACGCTGTGCCCGCTCAGCGTGGTGGCCTGGGCCCCCAGCTCCTGCGCGAGCTGCAGGTTCTGAATGAGGGCCTCGCGATCGGATGCGGAGATCGCCTGCCCGGGCGTCTCGACGCACAACACGACCCAATCGCATTTCAGACTCGTCGCCATGCGTTTGCCGGCCCGGATGAGCCGCGCGCCCGCCGGATTCGGCCCGATGCACACCAGGATTCGCTCACCCGCAGGCCAGGTCTCCCGAATGCCGTGCTCCTGCATGTAGCCGCGCATCTGCGCGTCCACCCGCTCGGCGGTGCGCCGCAGGGCGAGCTCCCGCAGCGCGATCAGGTTGCCCTTGCGGAAGAACTGGTCGATCGCCCGGGCCGCCTGCTCGGGCACGTAGACCTTGCCTTCCTGGAGGCGCTTCAGCAGGTCGTCGGCGGACAGATCCGCC
>JBGQHV010000071.1:0-14271 GCA_041498155.1 Gemmatimonadota bacterium
CAGCCGATGCTCGAATCGGTCCTGGCGCTCCTCAGGAACGAGCTGATGGCGCTCAAGGTCGATGTCACGCTCACCGTCGAGCCCGGCATTCCCGAGATCGAGATGAACCCGAACCAGATCAAGCAGGTGTTCGTGAACCTGCTGAACAATGCCGCCCAGGCGATTGCGAGCACGGGACGCCCGGGTCGCATCGGCATCACGGCCAAGCGCTGGCTCGACGGCGTCGCGGTGACCGTCGCGGATGACGGCCCGGGCATCCCCGAGGAGCTGCTGCCGCGTGTGTTCGAGCCGTTCTTCACCACGAAGTCCGAAGGCGAGGGCACCGGTCTCGGCCTCTCGATCTGCCAGGGCATCGTGAAGGAGCACGGCGGGCGGATCACCCTCGAGTCGGGCCCGGGAGCGGGCGCGATCTTCACGGTCGAGCTGTTGGGCGGCGGCCGGCCGCTGCAGCCCGCCCAACCCGCCCCGCAGCCGGGCGGCGGCGTGGCCCTCCGCGTGCTGGTCGTGGATGACGAGCCGCATATCCTCCACTACATGCGCGCGACGCTCGAGAGCTGGGGCCACTCGGTCGAAGTCGCCAGCGACGGCACGGAGGCCGTGGAGCGCGCCCTGGTGACCCCGTTCGACGTCATCATCTGCGACCTGCGGATGCCGCGACTCGGCGGCCGGGAGATGTACAACAACCTCGCCCGGCAACATCCGGACATCGCCAAGAAAGTCATCTTCGCCACGGGCGACACCGTGCGTGGCGACACGCTGCAGTTCCTCGAAACGCTGGGCCGCCCATTCCTCCACAAGCCGTTCACCCTGGCCGAGCTCCGCACCGTCCTGAGCAACGTGGCCGCCGGCACGCCGTCCTGAATCGTGCGCGTCCTGCAGGTGGACGCGGGCCGCGAATGGCGCGGCGGTCAGAACCAGGTCCGGCTGCTCACCCGTGAGCTGGCGCGCGACCGCGCGGTAGAGCAGCGGCTCGTCACGAATCGTGGCGGTGAGCTGGCCCGCCGGGCCGCGGCCGAGGGGGTCACGGTGCGGGGCGTACGCTGGGCCATCTCGCTCGACCCTCGCGCGGCGTTCGATCTGTTCGTCCACATGAACGAGTTTCGGCCGGCCGTCGTCCACGTGCACGATAGCCATGCCCTGGCCCTCGCCCGCTGGACGCGTCGCTGGGTGCACTGGGAGTCCGATCCGCCGCCACTCGTCGCCACCCGTCGCGTGGACTTCCACGTGCGGCGCGGCAGCGGGTGGTTCCACGCGGACGCGGTGATCGCCGTGTCCGATGCCGTGCGGCGCGTGCTCGTCGCCGACGGCATGCCCCAGGCCGGCATCACGGTCATCCCCGACGGGATCGATCCCGAAGAGGTGCGCACCGCCGCGAACAGACCACTCGACATCCGTGGCCGGCTCGGTCTCCCGCCGTCCACGCCGCTCGCCGTCAACGTCGCGGCCCTCGTCGATCACAAGGACCAGCGGACCCTGATCAGAGCAGCCAGTCACGCGCGCTCCGCCCGGCCGGATCTCCATTGGGTGATCGCGGGAGAAGGGACGCTGCGCCGCACCCTCGAGCGCGATATCGCCGAACAGGGCCTCGGCGACCGCGTCCACCTGTTGGGGTATGTACACGAGGCGGACGCATTGATTCGGGAAGCGACCGTCTTCGTGATGTCGTCCAAGGAGGAAGGCATGGGCAGCGTGATCCTCGATGCACTGGCGCTCGAGCGGCCGGTGGTGGCGACCGCGGCCGGCGGCATTCCCGAAGTGTTGCCTCCCGACTGTCTCGTTCCGGTCGGTGACGCGCCCGCACTCGGCGCGAAGGTCGTCGCGGCGATCACTCGTCCCCCGTCCCCGGTCCCCCTTCCCGGGCGATTCACCGCTAAGTCCATGGCCGACGCGACGTTGGCCCTGTATCACTCGCTCGTCTAGATTGCACCACCATGATCTACGTCTGCGTGCCGGTGCGCGATGAGGCGAAAACCGCGGGACTCGTCCTGTGGAAGGTGCGTCAGGTCTTCACCGCCTTCCAGCGCGAGTACCAGCTCCTCGTCTGCGACGACGCATCGACCGACGGGACGCGCGAAGTCCTGACGCGCTACGCCGGCGTGCTGCCGCTGACGGTCATCACGCATCGCGAGCGCCAGGGATACGCCCGCAGCATCGAGGAGCTGTTGCGCCTCGCGCTCGAGCGCACCGACCGGCCCAAGCGCGACTGCGCGATCGTGCTTCCGGCGGATTTCGTGTATTCACCGGAAGCGATGGAAGACATGGTGAAGCGCGTAGAATCGGGAGCCGACCTGGTCGCGGCGGAGCAGGTGCAGACCGCGGGTCCTCGCCCGCGGGCGCTGCGGTGGGTGCGGCAGTGGACCCCCCGCCTGCTGCGCGTGCGCGGCGTGCGGGACACCATCTCCGGCTTCCTCGCCTTGCGGCTCATCACGCTGCGCCAGGCGCTGCGTCAGGACGGTGAGCGCGGATCCCGGGTGGCCGGTCCGCCATTGCTCGTCACCGACGGCTGGTGCGCCAATGCGGAGCTGCTCGCCCGGCTCATGCCCCACGCGCGCCGCACGGAGACGGTGCCAGTGACCGGCCGCTACGACCTGCAACAGCGCCCGTCGCGGGTCCGTCCCTGGCCGGCGCTCGTAGCCGCCTGGCGGGCGCGCCACGTGATCCGCGCCGCCGGGGGCGTCGCGGTGGCCCTGCTGGCGCTCGCCGGCCGCCTCGACGCGCAGGATTCCGCCTCGGCCACGACGGCGGTCACCGCCGCGGTTGCGGCAGCCGCCCGCGAGTCGGTGCCGTTCCCGATCGGGGAGCGCCTGCGCTATTCGGCCAAGTACGGTCCGTTCTCCGTCGGCGAGGCGACGATGGAAGTCGTCGGCCTCGACACCATCCGCGGCGTCGAGACCGTGCGGTTCCGGTTCCACATCCAGGGCGGCGCCTTGTGGTACCACCTGGACCAGCTGCTCGAGTCGTGGGTGGGGCGCGCCGACTTCCGCTCGCGGCGCTACATCAACGATTCCGAGGAGCGCGGCCGCAAACGCCACAACCGCTATGAGATCTTCCCCGATTCCGGCTACTACCGTGAAGAAGGGGTGGATACCGCCAAGCCCACCGTGCCGGACCCGTTGGACGACGCCGCATTCCTCTATTGGGTCCGCACCCTCCCGCTGGAGGTCGGCAAGCGGTACGAGTACAACCGCTACTTCCGTCCCGACCGCAACCCGGTGATCATCGTCGTGGAGAAGAAAGAGCGGATCAGCGTCGCGGGGCGGAAGTTCAACGCGATCGTCATCCGCCCGATCATTCCCAAGGGGCGCGGTATTTTCGCCGAGCAGGCGGAAGCCCACCTGTGGCTCTCGGACGATGCCCAGCGAATGATGCTGGCCATGCAGTCCAACTTCTCGTTCGGCACGGTCACGTTGAAGCTCAAGGAGTTCTCCGCCCCGGGGCACCCATGACCGAGTACCGTGAGGCGGACTTCAGTCGATTGAAGACCGTCCCCATCGCCCAGCGCCGCAACAAGGTCGATCCGTCACAGTTCGCGCATCCGCCCGGCGCCGATCTGAGTTTTGCCGCCTTCTGGGGCTCCCTCCCCGACATCCTCGCGGCGAAGGACCTCCGCCTCGTCGCGGATGACGTCGCGCGCGCCGCCGGTCGCCGTGCGGTGGTGGCGATGCTGGGCGGACACGTGATCAAGGTGGGCCTGGGACCGCTGCTCATCCGCCTGCTGGAGCGTGGGGTCGTGACGCACGTCGCGCTGAACGGCAGTGCGGCGATCCACGACTACGAGCTCGCCGCCTACGGCGGCACGAGCGAAGACGTGGCCGCCGGCCTGGGCGACGGCACGTTCGGCATGGCGGAGGAAACTGGACGCGACATGAACGCCGCCCTGGCGACGGGCGCCCGGGAGAGCCGCGGCGCGGGCGAAGCGCTCGCCCTCGATCTGTGCCGGCGGGCCGACCTGCCGGGTCGGTCCGTGTCCGTGCTCGTGGCGTGCGCCGACCGGCACATCCCGGTGACGGTGCACGCCGCGTTGGGCGCCGAGATCATCCACCAGCACCCCACCGCCGACGGTGCCGTCATCGGCGCCACGAGTCATCGCGATTTCAAGCGGCTGGCGGCGGGACTCCCCGAGCTCCACGATGGCGGGGTGGTCCTGAACCTGGGTAGCGCCGTCGTGATGCCGGAGGTCTTCCTCAAAGCCTTGACCATCGCGCGCAATCTGCACGGCGGACGGCCCACCGGGTTCACCGCCTGCGATTGCGACATGCAGCGCCACTACCGCCCCCGCGTCAACGTCGTGGAGCGCCCCACGCAGGGCCCAGGCGGCGGGAGGGGGGTCCAGCTGACGGGACATCACGAAATCCTGCTGCCCCTGCTCGTCTGGGGGGTGCTCGCGCGGCTCGATGAAACGCCGACGGGGCCACCGTCCGCCGGACGATGACCCCGTAGAGCGCCAGCCGAGCCGGGAGGATCAGGCCGTGTCGCGCTTTCCCTTGATGGTGTCGCGCACCTTGTCGGCCGTGCTGGGACTGATCACCCGCAGCACGAGGTAGACGATGAACCCGATCGCCGCGAGCCAGAGCACGGTCATGGCGAGACCGAACAGACCGCCCAGCAAACCGAAGATGATCTTCAAGCCGATCCACGCGAGGACGGCCAAGATCGCGAAACCAAGAATGCTCCGAAACATGATGCCTCCCGAGTTGCCCCGCAGGTCATCGCCGCTTACGCACTGATGCCCACGGGAGTTTCAAACGCCCATGTCGCCGTCATCGGCGGTGGTGTGATCGGAGCCGCCTGCGCGCGCGCCGCGGCGCTGCGCGGGCTCCGCGTCACCCTGCTCGCCCCCGGTCCGGATCCCGCGGCCGCCTCCGGGGCGTCCGCCGGCATGCTCGCCGCCCAGATCGAGCCGACCGACGAGCACCTCCTGCCCCTCGCCGTACGCGGCCGTGATCTGTACGAGGATCTCGCCGCCAGTCTGAAAGATACCACCGGATTGGACGTTGGATTCCTTCACACCGGGATCGCCACGGTCGCCTTCGATGCGGAGCGCGCGGCCGCCCTGTTCGAGCTGGTGGCGGCGCAGCGCCAGGCCGGGCTGCGATGCGACTGGCTCGAGGCGGCCGAGCTGCACGAGCGCTGGCCCGGAGCCGCCCCCGCTGCCCAGGGTGCGCTGTTCGCTCCGGAAGACGGCTCGCTGGACCCGGCCGCCCTGGCCGCCGCCCTGCTCGCGGACGCTCGACGCCTCGGGGTTCAGGTCCTCCCGGAAACCGGACTTCGCCTCGCGGTCGCGGAGGGTCGGGTGACCGGGGTCGTCACCGATCGGGCCGCCGTTCCCGCCGAGCACGTCGTGATCGCCGCGGGTGCCTGGTCCCCGCGAATCGATGGGCTGCCCCGGCCGCTCCCGATCGAGCCGGTCCGCGGTCAGATGGTCGCCACTGCGTGGCCGGCCGGTCTCCCCCCGGTCATCCTCTATCACGGCCACGGATATGTCCTGCCGCGCGGCGGAGAGGCGATCCTCGGCAGTACGATGGAGCAGGTCGGATTCGACGCGCGCACGACCGCGAGCGGCATCGGGCAGATCCGCAGCGTCGCGGAGCAGCTGTGTCCCGCGATCGCCTCGGCGCCCACCGTCCGCGCCTGGGCCGGGTTGCGGCCCGTGACGCCCGACGGTCGCCCGATCCTCGGCGCCGATCCCGTGGTGGCCGGGTTGTGGTACGCGACCGGCCACGGCCGCAACGGCATTCTCCTCGCAGGGATCACCGGCGAACTCATCGGCGACCTCCTGGCCACAGGCCATACCGACGTGGACATCAGTGGCTTTTCCGTAGCCCGGTTTGCGCCCGGAGCTGCCGATGGCTGATGGCCGACGGCTGACGGCGATGTACACGACCTGTGCCTTCTGCAACGCATCGCTCGATGGCGACGGCGGCCCGTCCGGGCTCGGCGTCGGCCGCCGGCTGGCGTTCGACGAATGGCGCGGCCGGCTCTGGGTCATCTGTCCCAAGTGCGCCCGCTGGAACCTCACGCCGCTGGACGACCGGCTGGAGCGCATCGAGGCGCTGGCCCGCGTCGCCCGTGATGGGCGGCTGCTCGCCAGCACCGACCAGGTCGCGTTGTTGCGCTGGGAGCGCTATGACCTCGTGCGCGTCGGCAAGCCGCCGCGGGTCGAGCTCGCGGGATGGCGCTACGGCGAGCGCCTCAAGGCCAGACAGCGGGAACGGGCCAAAGTCGTCGTCCCGCTCACCCTGGCGGCGGTCGGGCTGGGCATCGCGGCGAATGTCGCCGTCGGCGGATCGTTCGGCTTCCTGCTGTGGAACTTCGGCGACCTGGCCGACCGGGTGTATGTGGGCATGGTGGGTCGCCGCGATGTGGTGCTCAGCGAGCTGCCGGTGTGCGATCACTGCGGTGCCGCCCTCGAGCTCAAGTCGAAACATCTCCAGCACGCGCGCGTCGTCCGTGACGCGCACCACGACCTTGGCGTGTTGCTGAGCTGCCCGCGGTGTCGCCGCGAGGCATCGCTGCTCACCGGTCCCGATGCGCTGGCGGCGCTGCGTCAGGGACTCGCCTACCTCAATGTGCGCCGCTCGAGCCGCCGCAAAGCCGGCGAGGCCGCGAGCGTCGTGGACCAGATCGGCGGTCCCGACCGGCTGATTCGCGATGTGGCGCGCCGCGAGCTCACCCTGCGGTCCCTGCGTCCCGAACGGCAACTGGCCCTGGAGATGGCGGTGGACGAGCAGGCGGAGATCCTCGAGCTGGAGCGGCAGTGGCGCGAGGCCGAGGAGATCGCCCATATCGCCGATGGCACGCTCAGTACCGATGCGGCGCTGGAGGAGCAGTTGAAGGCGCTGCGGCGGCGCCGCGATCAACCGCCCGGTTGAAAATCGGCTACCAACGCTTCCCGCACGGCACTATCTTCATCTTTCACCGGTCGCCCGGAGCGTTATGGCCGCACCGTTGGTTCAGATCCACCCCCGTTCGGTAGCCGCGCCCGCCTCCACTGCAGCCCGCAAACCCGCGTGGCTCAAAGTGAAAGCCCCCGGCGGCGCGACCTATCTGTCGGTCCAGCGGATGATGCGGGACCTGCGGCTGCATACCGTGTGTGAAGAAGCGCATTGCCCCAACATCGGTGAGTGCTGGGAGCACCGGGCCGCGACCTTCATGATCCTGGGCGACGTGTGCACCCGTAACTGCGCGTACTGCGCCGTGGCGCACGGAACGCCCGTGGCGCTCGACCCCGAGGAGCCGGTGCGGCTCGCCGGCGCCGTCGAGCAGATGGAGCTGCGGCACGTCGTGATCACGAGCGTGGACCGCGACGACCTCGAGAACGGCGGCGCCGAGATCTTCGCGGCCTGCGTGCGCGAGATCCGCCGCCGGCTGCCCGACACGACGGTCGAAGTCCTGATCCCCGATTTCAAGGGCAGCGAAACGGCGCTCCGGTTGGTGATGGATGCCGCGCCCGACATCCTGAACCACAACCTCGAGACGATCGAGCGCCTGTACCGCATCGCCCGTCCGGGCGGCCGATACTCGCGGGCGCTCGAGCTGCTGCGCCGCGCCAAGGCCCTGCGTCCCGACGGTCTCACCAAGTCCGGCCTCATCTGCGGCCTGGGCGAGGAGTGGGACGAGCTGCTGGTCGCCATGCGCGACCTGCGCGCGCAAGACGTGGATATTCTCACGGTGGGACAATACCTCCGTCCCTCCGACGGCCACCTGCCGATCGCCCGCTGGTACACCCCCGACGAATTCGCCGAGCTGAAGCGGCACGGCCTCGCGATGGGATTCCGTCACGTGGAATCCGGCCCCCTGGTGCGCTCGAGCTATCACGCCTGGGAACAGGTGACCGCCGCCACGGCCTCCGCCGGGGCGCACCCATGACATCGGTCACCGCGGCCCCCGAACAGAACCAGGCGGACACGGCGCTGCATCGCCGCATGCTGCGCGAAATGCTGCTCATTCGCCGCTTCGAGGAGAAGGCCGCCGAAGCCTACGCGCTCGGCAAGATCGGCGGCTTTTGCCACCTCTATATCGGGCAGGAGGCGGTCGCGGTCGGCGTGTCCGCCGCGCTCACCCCCGCCGACTACGTGATCTGCTCCTATCGCGAGCACGGACAGGCGCTGGTGCGCGGCATCCCGGCGGGCGCCGTGATGGCCGAGCTGTTCGGCAAGTCCGGCGGATGCTCGGGCGGCCGGGGGGGATCGATGCATCTGTTCGATGCGGCGAAGCGGTTCATGGGCGGGCACGGCATCGTGGGCGGGCACCTCCCGCTCGCCGCCGGGCTCGCCTTCGCCATCAAGTACCGCGGCGGCGACGAGGTCTGCATCTGCTTCTTTGGCGAGGCGGCCGTCAACATCGGCGCCTTCCATGAAGCGCTCAACATGGCCTCCGTGTGGAAGCTCCCGGTGGTCTTCCTGTGTGAGAACAACCGTTACGGCATGGGCACCGCGTTCGAGCGTGTGGCGGCGGTGACGGACGTGGTGGAGCACGCCTGCAGCTACGACATCGCCGGCGAAGTCGTGAACGGCATGGACGTCCTGGAGGTCCACCAGGCGGCCCAGCGCGCCGTCCAGCGGGCCCGCAAGGGCGGGCACCCCACCCTGCTGGAAGTGCGGACCTATCGCTTCATGGGCCATTCGATGTCGGACCCGCTGCACGGCGTCTACCGCACCAAGGATGAAGTGGAGGAGCAGAAGAAGCGCGACCCGATCGCCCAGCTGTCGCATCGGATGCTGGACGCGGGGACGATCGACCAGGCCGGCCTGGACGCGCTCGAGGGCGAGGTCCAGGCGGAGATCGAAGCTGCGGTGAAGTTCGCCGACGACAGCCCCGACCCGGGTCCGGACGAGCTGCTGCGTCACGTGCTCGCGGACTGACCGATGCCGACCATCACGTATCGGGACGCGCTGAATCAGGCGCTGCGCGAGGAAATGCAGCGCGACCCTTCGGTCTTCCTCATGGGCGAGGAGGTCGGTCTCTACCAAGGGGCGTACAAGGTGAGCCGCGGCCTGCTCGAGGAGTTCGGCGCGCAACGGGTCGTGGACACGCCGATCGCGGAGCTGGGGTTCGCCGGGATCGGCGTCGGCGCCGCCATGGGGGGCCTGCGCCCGGTGATCGAGTTCATGACCTGGAACTTCGCCGTGCTGGCGCTGGATCAGATCGTGAATTCCGCCGCCAAGATGCTCTACATGTCGGGCGGCCAACTGCCCATGCCGATCGTGTTTCGTGGCCCCAACGGAGCGGCGCTGCAGCTGTCCTCCCAGCATTCGCAGGCCTGGGAGTCGTGGCTCGCGCACATCCCGGGTCTCAAGGTGGTCTCCCCCGCCACGCCGGCCGACGCGAAAGGTCTGCTCAAGTCGGCGATCCGGGACAACAACCCCGTCGTGGTGCTGGAAGGGGAGATGCTCTACAACACCAAGGGCGAGGTACCCGAGGGCGAGCTGCTCGTGCCGATCGGCCGGGCGGACGTGAAGCGCCCCGGCACGGACGTCACCGTCATCTGCCACTCGAAGACGGTCGTGCCGTCGCTCAAGGCCGCCGACCTGCTGGCGGGACAGGGCGTGTCCGCCGAGGTGATCGACTTACGCTCGCTGCGCCCGCTGGATGAGAGCGCAATCCTCACCTCGGTCGCGAAGACGCACCGGGCGGTCGTCGCGGAAGAAGGGTGGCCCCACTGCGGCATCGGCGCGCAGGTGGTGGACGTGATCCAGCGGGACGCGTTCGACGAGCTCGACGCGCCGGTGCAGCGGGTCACCCAGGCCGACGTCCCGATGCCGTACAACAAACAGCTCGAGCGGCTGGCCAAGCCGTCTCCCGAGAAGATCGTCGCCGCCGCCCGCCGGGTGCTCTACCTCGACTGACATGGCCACCAAAGTGGTGATGGAGGCGCTCTCGCCCACGATGGAGGAAGGCCGCCTGGTGAAGTGGACCAAGGCTGTGGGCGAGCCCGTGAAGAGCGGGGAGACGCTGGCCGAGGTGGAGACCGACAAGGCGGTCATGGAGCTGGTGGCGCGCGCCGACGGCCAGCTGCTGCAGCAAGTCGTCCCAGAGGGCGCCACGGTCCCGGTGGGCGACGTCGTCGGGTATATCGGTGCCCCCGGCGAAGCCACGGGAGAGGCGCCTGCTGCCGCGGCGCCGGCGACCGTGACGGCTCCGACGGCCGTCAGCCCTCAGCCATCAGCCGTCAGCGTCGCCGCGAGCCGGCCGGACTCGACACCCATCGTCACCGCCCCAGCCGATGCGACGCGCGTGAAGGCCTCTCCGCTCGCTCGCCGGATCGCCAACGAGCAGGGTGTCGACCTCAAGCTGGTCCTGGGATCGGGGCCGGGCGGCCGAGTTGTTCGGAAGGACCTGGAGGGCGCCGCCGCGCACGCAACCGCAGCGGCTGCCGCTGTAACCGTCCCTCGTCCCCCGTCTCCCGCCCCTGCTCCGGACTCCGGCGCCGCCTACGACGACGTCCCCCTGACCCAGATCCGGAAGACCATCGCGAAGCGGCTCGCAACCTCGCTCGGGCCGGTGCCTCACTTCTTCCTCACGAGCGACGTGGATATGGAACGGGCGGCGGACGCCCGCGACGCGCTCAACCGCCAGCTGGGCGAGCAGGGCGGAAAGGTGAGCTTCAACGACATCATCCTGAAGGCCGTGGCGCTGGCGCTCGCCAAACACCGCGCCTGCAACGCCTGGTGGCAGGACGACCACATCCGCTACTGGAACGAGGTGCATCTCGGCATGGCCGTGGCGGTCGAGGACGGCCTGATCACGCCCGTGCTGCGCCATGCCGACCGGCGTTCCCTCTCGGAGATCGGTGCCGTGGCGCGAGAGCTCGCGCAGCGCGCGCGCGAGCGGCGCCTCAAGCCCGAGGAGTACACGGGCTCGACGTTCTCCGTCTCGAACCTCGGCATGTTCGACATCGACGAATTCACGGCCGTGATCAATCCCCCGGAAGCCGGGATCGTCGCCGTGGGCGCGATCGTGCCGAAGGCCGTCGTGGTGGATGGAACGGTCGTCGTACGCCGCCGCCTCCGGCTCACCATGAGCTGCGACCACCGCGTCATCGACGGCGCGACCGGCGCGGCATTCCTCAAGACGCTGAAGCAGATGCTGGAAAACCCGCTGGCCATGCTGTTATAGGGGAGGCACCTGGTGGCGAACCAATTCGATGTCATCGTGCTGGGCGGCGGACCCGCCGGCTACGTCTGCGCCATCCGCGCCGCACAGCTGGGCCTCGCCACCGCGGTGGTGGAGCGCGAGAAGCTCGGCGGTGTGTGCGTGAATATCGGCTGCATTCCCACGAAAGCGCTGCTGCACTCGGCCTACATCGCGCACCTGCTCTCGGTCTCGGCCGAGTTCGGCGTGGAAGCCGGACCCGTGAAGACCGACTACGGCGTCGCGATGCGGCGCAGCCGCAAGGTGGCCGACCAGAACTCCCGCGGCGTCGATTTTCTGATGAAGAAGCACAAGATCACCGTGGTCAAGGGCAGCGGCATGCTCCAGCCCGGCCGCAAAGTGAAGGTCGGCGCCGACGTGCTCGAAGCGAAGAAAGCGGTCGTGATCGCGACCGGCTCGCGCGTGAAAGGCATTCCGCAGATCGGGCTCGAGATCAACAAGACCACCGTCATCTCCTCGGACGAGGCGCTGCTGCTCGAGAAGGCCCCGGCGTCGCTCGCCGTAATCGGCGCCGGCGCGGTCGGGATGGAGTTCGCCGACATCTTCAACGCCTTCGGGGTCCCGGTCACCCTGATCGAGGCCCTGCCGCGGATCCTCCCCCTCGAGGACGCCGATGCCTCGGCGGAGCTGGCCAAGAGCTACAAGAAGCGCGGCATCACGGTCATCGCCGGCGCGAAGGTGACCAAGGCGACCGTGGCCAAGGACAAAGTGACGCTCGACGTGGAAGTGGGCGGCGCAAAGCAGCAGGTGGAAACCGCGGCCGTCCTGATGGCCGCGGGCCGGGCGGTCAATACCGAGAACGTCGGTCTGAAAGAGTGCGGGATCCAGCTCACCGACCGCGGCTTCATCAAGATCGACCGGAACCTCCAAACCACGGCCCCCGGATACTACGCCATCGGGGATGTGGCCGGTCCGCCCATGCTCGCCCACAAGGGGAGCCGCGAGGGGGTCGTCGTGGCCGAGCTGATCGCGGGGCTCAAGCCGCATGCCATCCGCTACGACAACGTGCCGAGCGTGACGTACTGCCACCCGGAAGTGGCGAGCATCGGGCTCAACGAAGATCAGTGCAAGGAGCAAAAGCTCGACTACGCGGTCGGGAGATTCCCCTTCTCTGCCAGCGGACGGGCGCGTGGCACCGGCGAGACCGAGGGGTTCGTGAAGATCCTGCGCGACAAGAAGTACGGCGAGATCCTCGGCGCCCACATCGTGGGGAGCCAGGCCTCCGAGCTGATCCACGAGCTGGCCGTGGCACGCGAAAACGAGTACACGGTGGAGGAAGTCGACCTGGCCATCCACGCGCATCCCACCATGTCGGAAGCAGTGGCCGAGGCGGGACTCGATTCACTCGGCCGGGTGATCCACATCTGACGGACCTGCAAAAAGACCCGCTCGCCGTCGGTCTCGGGGCGCTCCTCACCGGCGCCGGCCTGGGCGGAGCGATGCTCACGCTGGCGCAGATCGTGGTCAGTCAGCTGCGCCAGCATCTGGAAGCCGTGGCCTACCAGCAGGCGTTCCCGGACCCGCTGTTCTACGGCATGATCGCCGCGCTGGTCCTCGCGGTGTTCTTCGGCTGGCGGCGCAGCGGCGCCATCGAGAACATCTGGCAACGCGGCGTCGTCGCCGTGCTCTCCGCGGTGGGCGGATTGCTCATCGGGTTCCTCGGCGCCCTCGCCGATCGACTGCTGGGGCTGCCCGGGCTGATCCTCTGGGGCGCCGCCGCCATTACTGTGGGCGTCGCCGGCAGCCGCTGGGCGATCCGCGCGACCGCCGTATGACGTCCGCCCCTCTGCGGACCATCGATGTCGTCCTCGCGGGACGCGTGTCCTACCGGGTTGCCCTCGAGTGGCAACGCGCCCTCGCCCAGGAGCGTCTGGCCGGCCGCTGCAACGATCTCCTGCTGCTGTTGGAGCACGATCCCGTCGTCACCCTGGGCCGCCTCGCGGCGGGTGCGCATCTGCTCCATCCCGAGGGCATCGATGTGGTGGAAGTGGAGCGCGGCGGCGATGTCACCTACCACGGCCCGGGACAGGTGGTCGGCTACCCGATCCTCGATCTCACCGCGTACCGCCAGGACCTGCACTGGTACCTGCGCACGCTCGAGGACGCGCTGATCGACGGGCTCGGCAGGCTGGGGCTCGCCGCCGGCCGCGAGCCGGGTCGCACCGGCGTGTGGACGAGCGGCCGGAAGATCGCGAGCATCGGGGTCCACGTGAAGCGCTGGGTCACCTGGCACGGCTTCGCCCTCAATGTGACGACCGACCTCGCGGCGTTCGACCGGATCGTGCCCTGTGGAATTCCGGGGGTGGTCATGACGTCCGTCGAACGGGAAGGGGGACGGGGGACGGGGGACGGGTCGCTGTGGGATCAAACCATCGACTCCGTGATCGAAGGGTTCGAGTGCGCGTTCCAGGTCAGCGCTCATCGCGTCGAGTCCGCGGCCCTCCCCGTATGACCGATCGCCTACCTCCGGGGCAGGTGCTGACCAAGAAATGGCCCGTGCTCCACTACGGTCTCGTGCCCGAGGTGGATACGGCGACCTGGACCTTCGAGGTCTCGGGGCTCGTCGACCGACCGTACTCCATTACATGGGACGAGCTGCTCGCATTGCCGCGCCATACGGTCCGTTGCGATATCCACTGCGTGACGACCTGGAGCCGATTCGACAACAGCTTCGAAGGGGTCGCGGTCGGGACTCTGCTTGCCCGCGCCGGCGTTCACCCGGCCGCGCGATTCTGTCTCGTACATGCCGAACAGGACTTCACCACGAACCTCCCGCTTGCCGATCTCGATCGGCCCGACAACGTCGTCGCCCTGAAGCACGACGGCGACTGGCTGACCCCCGAACACGGCGGGCCGGCCCGGCTGCTCGTGCCGCACCTCTATTTCTGGAAGAGCGCCAAGTGGGTGCGGGGCTTCGAGCTGCTCGAGCACGACATCCCCGGATTTTGGGAGCAGAACGGGTACCACATGCGCGGAGATCCGTGGACGGAAGAGCGCTACGGCGGACGGCCCATCACCCAGCACGAGATCAACCGAATGCGGAACCTCAGCAAACGGCGCTAGCGGGAGAGCAGCGCTTCCACTTCCCGGGCCGCCTCCGCCTGGAGGCGGCCTTCC
>JBGQHV010000072.1:0-14148 GCA_041498155.1 Gemmatimonadota bacterium
CTACCCGGCCGACTTCTGCGGCGCGCGGCCGGATCTCTAGAGGGGTCAGAGCACCAGGACGACCGCTCCATATCGGTCGCGGCTCGCCACGAGCTGGTGGGCGCGCCGAATATCGGCGAACGCGACCTCGTGGCCGACTTGGATCTCGAGATCGCCCTGCTCGATCCACGTCAAGAGACGCCCGGCGGAGGCGTTGACCGCGTCCGCATTTCGGAGCAGCGCCCTGAGATGGAACCCGAGAACGCCCTGGGAGCGAAACAGCAATCGCACCGGATCGATCGGGGGGGTCGCTCCGCTCGCCGCGCCGAGCACGACCAGCCGGCCGAGCGGGGCGAGCATCGCCAGGCTGCGGCGGAACACGTCGCCACCGAGCGATTCCAACACGAGGTCCGGACCCGCCCCGTCCGTGACTTCTCGAGTCGTCGCCTCGAAGTCTTCGTACCCCACCGCACGGGTCGCTCCCAGCGCAAGGACCTTCCGGCGCTTCTCCTCCGTAGAGGCGGTCGCCACGACGCGCAGCCCGAGGATCCGGGCGATTTGCACAGCGGCGGTCCCAACACCCCCGCCCGCGGCGTGAATGAGCACGGTCTCGCCGTCCCGCGCATGCGCGACCGTCGTGAGTGCGTGATACGCGGTGAGGTAGTGGATCGGGAACGCCGCCCCTTGGGCGAACGACATCGCGTCGGGCAGCGGAATGCAGGCGGCCGGCTGCACCACGACGCGCTCGGTGTGGAGGCCCCCAGCGGCCACGACGGCTACCCGCGTGCCGACTGGAATCGCGGGTGTGCCACCACCATTCCCTTCGACGATCCCCGCGGCTTCCATCCCGGGAACGAATGGGGGCACGGGTCCTCCGAGGTAGAGACCCTGTCGTTGCAACACGTCGGAGTAGTTGAGACCGCAGGCCTTCACCCGTACCAGCACGGAGCCTTTCCCGGGAACCGGGCTCGGTAGGTCGACGACGGCGATGCGGTCGACGTCTCCGAAGCCCAGGACCTGGACGCCCTTCATGCGGTGTGGACCGCCCGGCGGGCGATCGAAGGCGTCAGGTCGGCGACGAGCATGTCCCCCAGCGTTCCGGCGTCGTCCTCCGACAAGGCCGTCTCCCGATAACTGACGAACAATTGCAGCCGGTCCGGCCAGGCGACCGCCGCGAGGGTCGCCCCCATGTGGAGGCACACGGGGGTGTAGCTCAACTGGTGCCGCACCTCGAGCGCCCCGCGCGATCGCGCCGCGACCTCTCCGAACGCGTCGCGGCGTTGCGACAGCCAGGTGAAATGACTCGTGGCGAGGCCCGTGGTCGACGTGTTGACCGCCCAGCGGCGGAACAGCCCCCACGGGAGATAGCGCGCGGGCGCAGTGAGCACCGGCAAGCTCAAGTGACGGTGGTCCCGGACAGCGGAGCGGAGCTGGCGCCAGAGGGATTGGGCCACGAGCTCGAGCGGCCGGGTGGCATCGCCCAGCAGGACGAGCGGCGAGAGAAAGTTGCCGACGGCGCACCCCTGCTCCCGCCCGCGGCGCAGGCTCACTGGGACCTCCAGCGACACCTGCGGGGTGACTGCCGCGCCGTGAGCGCAGTTCCAACGGTGAATCGCCCGGATCCAGGCGGCCGCACACACCCACGGGGGCGGTGTCCGCGCCTGCGCGGCCCGCTCGCTCACGCCATCGAGATCGTCACCGCGCAGCGTGCGCTCAACGACCCCGATCCCTCCGGCCGACACCGCGCGGACCCAGAGCCGCGCGCTCCGTCCGACACCGACATCTCGGCGCAGACTTTGGGCGTGCCACCACAGGTCCCCGATGGATTCCCATCGGACCTCGGGCGGCGGTAGCGCGTGCGGCGGTGGTGGCGGCACGCCGCCGCCCCGGATCGCCGCCAGCGCCAGGAAAGCTTCGACGATCACGAAGAAGAACGACTCTCCATCCGCCACCGCGTGATGAGCCCGAAACGCGAGGTGCGTACCGGCCCGGCCCGGTACCCACAGCACCTGAAAGGGAGGCTCGCTAAAAGGATCGATCGGACGGTTCCGCCAGGACACGATCTCCTGGCGGTCGGTGGCCTCGCGAACCATGCGGCCGACGTCCGGCTCGCCGCACCACTCGAGGCCGAACGGTCGCCGCCGGACCCGCTGTCCCAGCTGCGGCCAGGAGGTCACGAGGCGTTGCATGATGCGCGTCAGGTCGTCACGCTGCACGACTCCGCGGAGCTCGATTTCGGTGCCAAGCTGCATCAGGATCCCGGCCCGCTCCTGGTAGGCGACGAAAAACGCGTCCACGGCTGAAAGCCTCCGGGACCCGGCGTCAGGTGGCACCGGCGGCTCTCCATCGCGCCACCCGTTCGTGACGCGCCGCGACGACGTCCGCCCATTCGGGCGGGACGTCGATCATCGCCATCACCAGCTCGGCGCGGAACGCGACGGGGCCCCCCACGGAGACCGTCGTCGCGACCGACACACGGGTCGGGTCACAGCGCCCCACGCGAGCCCGCAGCTGAATCGTGGCCGGCAGCACGCACGGGCGCAGAAACACGGCCCGTCTCACCATGCCGAGCAGCGCGCCGCGTTCGTGCCCGGAGCGCAGTCGCGTCACGTCCTCGCACAGCGGGCCGGCGACTTGAGCGGCAAGCTCGATGAAGAACGCCCCCGGCAGGATCGGGATGCCCGGAAAGTGATCGGCGAGCATGGGAAGCCCGTCGGGGATTATCGCCTCCCCGATCGCGACCCCCGCGCGGGGGTCGATGCGCAGGTTCCGGATCAGCTCGAAGATGGCTCGCGCACCGCCAGGGAGTGCTCGACGAGGCGGGCGATGGCCCCGACCGTGCAGTACCGCGGCAGAGTGGCCGCGTGGATCCGCTCGGCAAACAGCGCTGCCGGCGTGTCGTGCAGCAGCCGCATCAGTCGCGCACGTCCCGCGCCCGACAGCACGCCCTCGGCCGCGAACGAGGCCTCCGGCATGTCGCCACGGGCCAAGCCGTACAGTGTCCCTTCCGGGATCGTGATCTCGCACAGCTGCTCCAGGCGATACAGGAGGTCGAGCAGATCCATGGAAGTGAAGGAGAGGTCATAAAAGAGGAGCGAGGCGGACGACACACTGTCGCCCTCGCGATCGGTGACGCTCAGGGTTTCCCGAACCTGCGCGATCACCAGGTCCAGGATCGCGGTCTCGGTCATGCGGTCCATCCTCCATCCACCCCCCAGATTTGGCCGGTGACGTAGGAGCTCATCGGCGAGGCCAGAAATAGCGCAGTGGGCACGACGTCCTCGGCCCGTCCGAGCCGCCCCATCGGGATGGCCGCGGTGGCGCGATCCCGCGCCTCGTCGATGATGCGCGCGGCCATTCCCCCGTCCAGCAGTCCGGGCGCGACGCCGTTCACCCGGATGCCCCGGCCGGCCGTTTCCCGCGCTGCGACGCGTACCAGCGCTTCCAGGGCGGCCTTCGAGGAAGCGTACGCGGCCTGGCCGACTCCCGGCCGGCGGGCGGCCGACGACGAGACGACGATCACCGTCCCGCGCCGAGCGAGGATCATGGGGCGCAACGCGGCGCGCAGCAGACGAAACGCCCCCTGCACATTGAGAGCGTGTACCTGCTCGAGGGCGTCGCTGTCGAGAGCGGCCACCAGGCCGTCGGTCAGTGCACCGGCGTTCAAGACGAGGGCGTCGATCCGCCCGGTGCGCGTCAGCGCCACCTCCACGATGCGCTCCCCCGCCGCGGGATCGGTGAGATCGGCTGCCACGGTGTGAATCGGCGCTCCACAAGCCGCGAGATCGTCGGCCAGACGGCCTAACGCCGCTTCGCATCGCGCGGTGAGCACCAGGGTCGCACCGGCCTCGGCGAATCCGCGCGCCAGCGCCCGGCCGAGGTATCCCGTCGCCCCGGTAATGACCGCCACCGCGCCGTGCTGCCCCCACGCCGACTCCGGGATCACGGGAACCTCCGAAACACCACCGCCGCATTCTGTCCGCCCATGCCGAAGGACGTGGATACAACGGTCCGCACGTCGTCCTCGTGCGGCCGGCCGATGACGTGGCGGAGCTCGCAGTCCTCGTCCGGGTCGTGCAGGTTCACGGTCGGGGGGACCAGACCGGTGCGGCACGTCGCCACCGCGGCGACGGCCTCCAACGCACCGGCCGCGGCCATGGCGTGGCCGATGGCACCTTTCAGGCTCGACACCGCCTTGCGGTTCCAGTCGCTCCCGAAAAAACGGCGAATCGCCGCTGCTTCGGCGCGGTCGCCCACCAGAGTGCCGGTTGCGTGCGCGTTCACGGCGTCGACGTCACTCGGTGCCAGTCCCGCGTCCTCCACCGCCCGATGCAGGCATCGCACGGCCCCACGCCCGTCCTCCGGCGGTCGGTTGAGATCGAACCCGTCCTGGCTCATGCCGAACCCGACGACCTCGGCCAGCACCGGTGCCCCGCGGCGGCGGGCGGCCTCCAATGACTCGAGGACGAGGGCGGCGGCGCCGTCGGAGAGCGCGAATCCCCGACGCCGGCGATCGAAGGGACGACAGGCGGTGCAGGGGTCGCCGCCGTCATCGGTCGCGAGTGCCTGCAAAGCGGCGAATCCCATGATGTAGAAAGGGGAGAGCAGGCAGCTGGAGCCACCGGCCACGCACGCGGCGATCCGCCCGGCGCGGATTTTCCAGTAAGCCTCTCCGATCGCTTGCGTTCCCGCCGCGCACGCGGCGGCGATCATGCGACGCGGCTCGCGAAACGGCCGCGACAACGCGGCGAAGCAGCTGCCGGAGGGACGGAACACTGGTCCCTGTTCACCCTGCTGGTAGGTGTCCAGGCCCGTGGCCCAGATGAACGCTGCGCCGTCCCGATGGAGGTGAGCCGCGTCGAGCGCCTCGTCGATCGCCTGGTTCGCCAGCGCGACGTCCCGATCGGCGCGATCGGGTGGCACGGCCGTCACTTCGCCGCCGGTGGTGACTGGGAGTTGCGCCACAACCAGCCGGGGGATGCGGCCGATTCCGGAACGCCCCGCCAGCAGGGCCTCCCAGAATGCGGGCGCCGTGGTCGCGATGGCGGAGACCGTGCCGCACCCGGTGACGACCACGCGGTGACGGGCGTCGATCATGCGACCCGGAGCCTGACTGTCACACGGTCGATGCCGTCGGTGTGCTGGGGTGGCACCTCATAGGCGAGCGCGCCGACCCCATGGTGTGCGACCGCGTGGAGCAGGGCGCACAACCCTTCGGCGGCATGCGCCGAGACCGGCTGCGGCTCCGGCCGTGGCGACCGCTCGATCGCGAGCAGCTCGACCGGCCTGCCGAGCGGGGCGTACGCCGTGCGCCGCACCGAAAACAGCAGCGCAACGCCGCTGCCGTCCAAGGCATCGCCTGCGCCACCCTGGTCGCCCGCCATGAGCAGCGCTTCGCGCTCCCAGCCGCCATCCAGGCGCTCGCGCACGGCCTCGAGCCCGCACCACGCTTGGCCGGGCGCGCCGCCCACGCCCAGGTAGTAGCCGTCGCTCCCATGGGCAATGACGAAGGCGGATAGCGCGAGGTTGTCGATCACGTGCAACGTGTAGGTAGGATTCATCCGGGCCGGGGCGGTCGCTCCGCGTGATCGGGCAGTGTCGGCGTTCTGAACCCAGCGATACAGCTCCGGCGATCCGTTGTGGCACGGAGCGAGGGAGACGACCGCCATGGCCGTGGGATCTTGGGCTGCGGGGACGACCTCTGCCGCGGCGGCGAGCGCGAGCTGTACCGGGAGGTTGAACCGGCGGAAGTCCCGCGGCTGGCGTGGCCCTGCGTCCGGGCCAGCGACAGCGGATCGACGCAGCGCCGCGGCGACGAGGTAGGTCATCCCCAGTTTTCCACTCCCCAGGCGACGACGAACTCGGGGCGTTCCATGACGTGGACGGACGTGCTGGGACCGATGCCTTCCACGCGAACGCGGTGGCTCTCGCGCCGCAGGGCAGCGTCGCTGCCCAGCAGGGCCGTGATCCCCAGTCCGCGCATCTTGATCACGCACTCGAACACGGCCCATTGAACGACCGGGTCCAGTTGGACCCCCCGTCCGGTGACGCGCGCCAGGATCGTTCCCAACCGCTCGGCGTGCACGCGGCGGCACAGATCGACCCCGATTCGAGCGGTGCGCCCCGGGGCCAACGCCACGGCAAACCAGGGTCCGTCATGTGACAGGGCGACTCTATACGCCGCGCCCACCACCGCGGGTGACCCATCCGACCGGGTGAGCACTTGGCAGGACGACCCGCGCGGTCCGAGTCGCGCAGCGAGTGCGCGCCGGATCGCCACCCGGCCCCGGATCCACTCTTCCTGACGCCTCGGCGCCGCCCGCAGTGCGCGCAGCTGCCGGCGTTCGGCGGATCGGAGGAGACGCCGGTCTGCCGGCACGGCGGACAGGTCCTCGATGCGGACGCGGACCCCGGGCAGGGCGCCTCGTTCCCCGACGGTGAAGCCCGAGACCATCCCGATCGTCATCCGGCTACCCGGGGATGCGCTGGATCATCAGGGCGAGCTTCTGGAGCGTCACTCCACCCGCGAACGCGGCCCGCATCGATTCGCGCGTCACGACGACGCCGAAGTGATCCTCGATGGCGACGATCGCGCCCAGCGCGATCACCGACGAAAACGGGATCACCGCGTCGAGCGGGACATCCGCCGGACAGCGGCGCACCGCGGCCGCTTGGGCGGGATCCGGCGCGGCGGCGACGATGAGATCGCGGAGCTGGTCGACGACGGTTCCGGTCGCGATCATTGGCCGATCACCGGCAGCTGGATCCGCCCGCTGACACGCACCGGCTGAGGTTGGACGGGCTGTGCTGCGGGGAAAAAGCGCGTGTCGTGTTGGCGGTACAGATTGTTGTAGGAGCATCCCGGCATGAGCCGCCCGTCCGGCATGACATAGTGGGTACAGCACTTCTTCAGCCGGGCGACGTCCAGGTCCCACGGATCCATGAATGCGTGGATGAAGAGGGCTTTGCACCGTGCCTCGGCGTGCCGCTCGATTTCGCCGGGGGTGAGGGGATTGCGGGAGTTGAACGTCTCGCGCAGGAACCGCTTGAGCGACGCGAGGATGACCTCCGACGACTCTCCCACCTTCGTCGCCGACCAGAGATTCGTGATGGCGTCGAGCAGCATCTTTTCGAGCGCGTCGTCCGAGCGGATGACGGCGCGGTTCGCCATCGCATCGAGGTACTGTCGGATGTCGACGAACTCGGGGAGCGGGACGTAGCGGCCGTCCTCCATCCGGAATAGATAGGTCGCCGTGTAACAGCTCGGATGCGAGCACGGGACCGGATGCCAGTACTTCCGCTTGAACCACGGCAGCTGCTCCTCGAGCAGTTGGTGCACCTCCGGCATGGTGAGCCGGTGCCCGGCCGGGTTGGCGTGGTAGCGGTCCCCGCCGTCGCCCGTATGGGCCATCGGCTGGATGACGATGCTCGAGCACTGGTTCAACTCGAGGCCGAGCTGCACCAGGGCGCCCAGCTCGTCGCTGTTGTCGCCTTTGGACACCGTCGGGACCAGGACCGTAGGAATGTCGAACTCTTTGATTCGCTCGATGCACTTGAGCTTCATGTCCAGGAGCTCGACCCCGCGCAGCTTGGGGTAGACGCCGGGACGCAGCGAATCGAACTGCAGTGACGCGTACATGCCGCCAGCCTTGAAGCGCTCGGCGAACCGTTTGTTGTTTGCGATGCGCCGGCCGTGGGTGGAGATCAGCAGCCGTTTGATCCTCCCGGCATGCGGTCCGCGCAGCACGTAATCGCAGAACTCGAAGAATTGCGGGTGGAGGGTGGGCTCGCCCCCCGACAGGAGCATGATGGGCAGCTCTCCCTCGGCCGCGACGAGGAAGTCCACCGACCGCTTGAAGTCCTCGAGCGACATGGTGTATCCGTGTTGGTTGCGGACGATGCAAACCGGACAGGCCAGGTCGCAGACGTCGTTGATCTCGAGGATCGGCGAGCAGGTGTGCTGCAGGTGGTCTTCGCAGAGTCCGCAGTCGGACGGGCAGCCGTGTTCGACCTTGGTGGCGAAGCGCAGTGGGATCGTCCCGGGCTTGGTATAGGAGAGCGAGGCGATGTAATACTCGGCATCGCTCGAGATCTCGACGTCGAACAGGCCGTGTTGCGGACAGCGCTTCTGCATGAAGACGCGGCCATCGCGCAGCAGGATGTGGGCATCCAGCAGCTTCTTGCAGGATGGGCAGATGGAACGGGTGTAGCCGAAGAAGGCGCCGTCGCGGCTGCGCTTCTCGGGGACCAACGGCAGCGCGTTCATCGCGGATGGACCTCCCGCAGAAAGGGCGTCACCCCATCAACCGGCGCTCTCCGGGCTCGGCTGGATCAGCGGAAACTCCCCTTGCACCCGGAAATGCTCAGCGTCCAGATGGTCGCGGATCAGGCGCGCGATGAGCGTGCTTTTCTTGTAGCCACGCTGAGTGCAATAGCGCTCGAGACGCTCCAGCTCTTCGTCGTTGAGCAGCACGCTGATTTTCGCTTTTCGTGGTTTCCCCAATTGGCTTTCCGGCGGGAATGAGCACAGAGAACCCGAGTGCGCAGTCTAGCGTATAAGTATGCTGATGTCAAGAAGAGCGATTACTTAAGGGTGGTATTGCGGCAAAGTGCGCATATATTGGTGCGGGTCAGGCGTCCTCTCGATCTGGGACGAAAGGATCCGCTCATGGCAATCCTGCTGCTTGCTTTGACATTGGGCCTGGCCTTCGCCAACGGGGCCAATGACGTCTCCAAGGGCATCGCGACGCTGGTGGGCTCAGGGGTGGGCAGCTATCGCCGAGCGATACTGTGGGCAGTCGGCTGGACGGCGATCGGGGCCCTCGCGGCCGCGTTCGTCTCAAGGGGCTTCATCCCGATATTCTCCGGCCGTGGACTGCTGGCCGAGCCGCTCACCGGATTGGCGTTTCCGGTTTCGGTCACCTGTGGCGCTCTCGGCTGGCTGCTGTTCGCGACTCGCACCGGTCTCCCCGTTTCCACAACGCACGCCTTGGTCGGTGGACTGGTCGGGGCGGCTGTCATGGCCGCCGGACCTGCGGGCGTACGCTGGGCGGCGGTCGTGCGCGCCGTGGGCGTGCCGTTGGCCCTTTCTCCACTGCTGGCTCTGGCGCTCGTGTTCGCGGTGCTGCCAGCGACGCGACTCCTGTTCCTCCGCCTCAGCGGCTATTGCGTGTGCCTGGAGCGTCGTGTCGTCGTGCTCGCGCCGGCGGGCGCCGGACCCAAACTGGGAATCGGCCCCGGGCTCGGCGTGATCGCCGGCGCGGACTGCCCGCCGCGAGTCTTGAGCCGAATCGACGGACTGGCCGCGGTCCATTGGCTTTCCGCTGGGTTGGCGAGCTTCGCCCGCGCCCTCAACGATGCACCCAAGGTCTTCGCCCTCGGCATCGCCGCCCAGGTCGCCCTCGGGTTCACGCCGGGAGTGCTCCTCGCGCTCGTTGCCGTCGCCATGAGTGCGGGGAGTCAACTCGCCGGCCGACGGGTGACGGAGACCCTCGGGACGAAGGTCACGACGATCTCGGCCGCCGAGGGGCTCGCCGGAAACGTGGTGACCTCCGCCCTCGTGGGGTTGGCGTCGACGCTGGGCGCGCCCGTGTCGACCACTCACGTATCCACCGGGGCGATCATTGGGATCGGGATCGGCGCGGGCGACGTGCGCTGGAAACTGGTCCGCGGGATGCTGGTCGCCTGGCTCGTGACGCTACCGATCGCCGCTGTATTGGCCGGCGCCACCTACGCCGTGCTCGGGCTGGGCCGCTAAACCGACCGGCGCTGAGAGTGAGACAGCACGTCGCCATCCTGGGCGCTGGCCCCGCGGGACTGGCCACGGCGGTCTGCCTGCAGCGCCATGGCGTCTCGCATATCGTGCTCGAGCGCGGCGCCGGTCCGGCCGCGGGCCTCCGCCGGATCGACCCCGAAATGGAGCTGCTGTCGCCCACGCGCATCTCGCTCATGCCGGGGATGGATCGCGGGCCGAATGATCCCCCATACCTCACCTTCCCGGCCTACGCCGAAAGGCTGGAGCAACTCACCCGGGAGCACCGGATCGCGGTGCGAACGGGCACGGACGTCGAACGAGTCGATCGCTCGGGCCCCGGGTTCTCGGTTCGGTTGCGCGACGGGTCAGCCCTCGAGTGCACTCACGTCGTCAGCGCGACGGGCATCCTCAGCTCTCCCAGGCTGCCGGATCCCTTCGAGCCGGGGGCCGCCCGGTACCGTTGGCTCCACAGTATCGACTTCCGGAGCAGCCACCTCGCTACCGCCCGGCGTCTCCTGGTGGTGGGGGGCGGCCAGTCGGCGGCCGAGGTGCTCGAACGCTGGCTCGCGCTGCGCCGGGAGGACGATCGCGCGTGGCTCTCCCTGCGGTCGCGCGCCCTCGTGCTGCCGCACTGGATCCTCGGCATAGATGTTCACTATCTCGCCTGGCCGCTCGAGTTCCTGCATCCGCGCTGGCTCGGTCTCGATCGCCCGACGCTGCGGGAGCCGGTTCTCGGGCTCGCGCTGCCGCGCGCGCTCCGCGCGGGCGTGGTCCGGCGCGTGCGGGAGATCCACGACTTTGGCGGCCCGGCGCCCGTCACGGTGGACGGGGAGCGTCTTGAACCCGATCTGGTCGTGTTCGCGACCGGGTTCCAGTACGCTCTCGATCACGTGAGGCACCTCGTTGGCTCCGACGCCCTCCGGCCACGGCTGCGCGACTGCGAGAGCGCCGTCACGCCGGGCCTCTACTTCCTCGGCCTCCGCCGGTGCCGCACCTTTGCCTCCGCCTACCTGCGGGGGATCGGCCGCGATGCCAGGGCCGTGGCTGCCCGGATCGCGCGGTGCTGACTTCCGTGCGCTCCTCCGACGAGCTCTTCCGGCGCGGGTACTGTCGAGTGCAGGGCTTTCTCTCCCCGGCCGAAACGGCTTACTGGCTCGCGCAGGTCGACGGTCGCCGGGATGCGTTCCGCTTGGTTGGAGCAAAGGGCGGCCTTGGCCTCCCGTTTCGCGTTCTGGACGGCGTGGAGGCGCGGAGGCACCTGGCCCACGTGTGCGCCGCGCTGCAGCCCCGGATGCAGCACGCGGCTGAACAAGCCGCCGAGCTGTGCTTTGAGCCGATCCGCGACCCGCGGCGCGCGCTGCGGCTGCAACGCTATCAGGATCGCAAGGAGGGCTTCCGCTGGCATTTCGACGGCAGTCACACTTCGGCGCTGCTCACGCTCGCCAACACGAGTCGTGGGGCGACCGACGTCGTCTCTCCACGCTGGACTCCCCTCTTGAAACCGCTCTTCTATGCGCTCTATCCGGTGCGCGGCACGTTCTCGCTGCTGCCGCACGCGACGCTGGTGGCGGAACCCGGCGACCTGCTGATCCTGAACGGGCGCGCCGTCCTGCACCGCGGCGCGGCGGGCTCCCAGCCGGGTGAGCGCGTCGTGCTGCTCACCGCCTTCGATCCCGCTGGCTCGAAGCCGCGGCCGATCCGCGACTGGATCGCCAGGCGGTTCAACTACTGATGGACACCGTATCCCGCGGGTCACGGGTTGAAGGAGGGAGTATGAAGGACGGGTATCGCTTCTGTCCAAGGTTCCTCGCACCTGACGAGACGGGGCGGTGGCGAGAGCGGGTGGGGTCTCGACGGGAGGTGTTCCACCAGGTCGCGACCAAGGCCGGCATGAACCTGAGCTACAGCGTCCTGGACGGATACCAGATCCAGGATCAGCTGCCTGATCTCTACGAGTTGATCCAAGGCCGGCTAAAGAAGGCTCTCGAGGACGCAGCGGGCCAACCGCTGGCGCTGATGCGGGATCGCAAACGGGCTGTCCGGATCCAGTGGTACCAGCGCCGCGGGGAGGGCCTGCTCTGGCACGTGGACGGCGGGATGTACAGTGTGCTCCTGACGCTCGTCAACACGAACCACGGCGCCACTCAGATGATTCCGCTCCGCTGGAGCCGCTTTCTCAGACCCGTTCCCTACGTGCTGTTCCCGTTCCAGGGGCTGCTCGCGCGCGCGCCCACGACGGTGGTCGAATCCGCTCCGGGTGACCTGCTGCTGATCCACGGTGGCGCCGTCATCCACCGTGGCACGAACGAGCGGGGGGAGGGCGAGCGCATGGTGCTGGTGGCGAGCTTCGATCCGGTCGGCCGGCGGCCCACACCCGTGTGGGACTGGCTGGCGCGGCGACTCAACTACTGATCTCCGCCCGCCTTGACGGCCGACACCGGCGATGGCATATCGCCGGACGTGCGACTCGTCGCGAAGGCTCTGCGTAACTGGCCCGCCCGCGCGTGGCTGGCGGTCGGCGGCGTGGCCACGAGCAGCTTGCTCGTGATCGCGCTCGTGGCCGCGTTGCGTGGCGCATCGCACAGCGTCGTGGCCTATGTATCGCAGGACGGCGCGGATCTATGGATTACGCCGCCAGGGGCTGACCATTTCCTCCGTCTCTCCGGCGTCCTCCCGGCGGTGCTGGCGGATTCGGTGCGATCCCTCCCCGGCGTGGCCGCGGCCGACGTCATCCTCCGGGCGTTCGTCGCCGTGAGCTCGCGGCGGCGCGGCGCGCGCTTTCGACTCACGCTCTACGGAATCGGCTATCGTGCTCCGGACGGACTGGGCGGGCCGCCCGCGTTTGCAGCCGGGCGGGCGCCCAGCAAGCTCCGGGAAGTCGCGCTCGATCGAGCAGCCGCGCGCAGGCTCGGAGTGGGATTGGACGACACCGTGTTCGTCAATGGACGCGGCGCACGCGTCGTCGGCCTGACCACGGGCACGAACCTCCTCGTTACCCAGTTCATCTTCGCCGACGCCACCGCCATCGCGGCCCTGAGCGGTTTCGCCGGGCGCGCGTCCTTCATCATCGTGCGCCTCGCCCCCGGCGCTCATTCCGACACGGTCGCGGCGCAAATCGGCGGGCGATTCCCGGATGTCGGGGTTTTCGACCGGGCGACCTTCGTGGCGAACAGCCAGCGCGAGGCGGGCGCGGGGTACGTGCCCGTCCTCGCGTTCGTGGATATACTCGGGGTCGGTGCGGCCGCTGTCCTCGTTGCCCTGCTCATCCATACGCTCGTCGAGAGCCGCCGCGCCGAGCTGGCGGTCCTCCTCGCGCTGGGAGCGACGCCGGGGATGCTCGCGGGAGGCCTGATCCGCGAGGCCACGCGGCTCGTCGTCACGGGCGGGGTGCTCGGCGCCGGGCTGGCGCGCCTGCTGGCGGTCGTACTCGATCGCGTGTACCCGGTCATCCCGTTGCGCGTCGACTGGGGGGACACGTTGTGGGTGCTGGCCTTGTTCATCGCTTGCGGGACCCTCGCCTCCGCGATCCCGGTCGCGCGGCTCGGGCGCGTGGATCCCCTCGAAGCGTTCCGCGCATGACGGTGCTCCTCCTGGAGGGCGTGTCGAAGACGCGCGGCACCGGTGCACACGCCACGCGGGCCCTGCGCGACGCGTCCCTGTCGGTGGCGTCCGGCGAGGTCGTGCTGCTCGAGGGCGCGAGCGGCGCGGGGAAGACGACGCTGTTGGCGGTCGCGGCCGGCCTCGTCACCCCGGACGCCGGTCGGGTCGTGCTCGCGGGACGATCGCTCGGGGACCTCTCGCCCGCGGCTCGGCGACGGCACCGGGCCCGGGTCGTGGGCTTCGTTTTCCAGCGGTCGAACCTGCTCGAGCGACTCACCGCATGGGAGAACGTGCTGCTCATGGCCCAGCTGGCTGGACGGACGGCAGCCGAAGCTCGAGGCGAAACCGAGAAGGTGTTCGCACAGCTCGACATCGTTCACCTCGCCCCCCGCCGGCCGGAGGAGCTCTCGGGTGGTGAAGAGCAGCGTGTCGGGGTGGCCAGAGCACTCGTGCACGGGCCGGCGCTGGTGCTTGCCGACGAGCCGACCGGGAATCTCGACGGCGCCGCCGGTCGGGTTGTGGCGGAGGCGCTGGCCGCATGCTCGAGACTCCGAGGGGCCGCCGTCCTGGTGGCCACGCACGACGCGCGGCTGGCACCGTTCGCCACGAGGAAGGTCCCGATCGTGGACGGCCGTCTCGACTTTCCTCCCAGCGACGAGCAATGAATCTCCTCGCCCTCTGGTTCGGGCTTTCCCAGCGTGTGGGCCGGCGCGCCTACTTCCTGAGCGGGGCCGGTCTGATGTTGGTGAAGTACCTGGTGGACGCCGCCGTGGTGCGGCAGTTCACCGGGCAGTGGTGGTCGCCGCTCGATTACC
>JBGQHV010000073.1:0-14131 GCA_041498155.1 Gemmatimonadota bacterium
CACGAGCTGATGTTCCAGAAGGTGCTGATCGCCAACCGCGGGGAGATCGCCCTGCGGGTGATTCGCGCCTGCAAGGAGCTGGGGATCGCCACCGTCGCGGTGTACTCCGAGGCGGACCGCGAATGCCTGCACGTGCGCTTCGCCGACGACGACGTGTGCATCGGCCGGGCGCCCTCCCGCGACAGCTATCTCAACATCTCCCGCATCATCGCGGCCGCCGAAATCACCGGGGCGGACGCCATCCACCCCGGGTACGGATTCCTGGCCGAGAACGCCGAGTTCGCCGAGATCGTGCGCACCTCGGGGATCGCCTTCATCGGCCCGACGCCGGACCAGATCCGGCAGATGGGAGACAAGGCGGCCGCCCGCAAACTGGCCCAGGAGCTCAAGGTGCCGACGGTGCCAGGCTCCCCCGGTCCGGTCGAGAGCCTCGAGGACGCGGCGGCGGTCGCCGAAACGATCGGCTTTCCCGTGATCATCAAGGCGGCGGCCGGCGGCGGAGGGAAGGGGATGCGAGTGGCGGTCGACGACGACGCGTTCACCCAGGCCTACAATCTGGCCCGTCAGGAAGCCCTCGCGGCGTTCGGCTCCGACCAGGTGTACATCGAGAAATACCTCGCCCGTCCACGCCACATCGAAATCCAGATCATGGGCGATCAACACGGGCGGGTCATGCACCTGTGCGAGCGGGATTGCTCGGTGCAACGCCGCCATCAGAAGCTGATCGAGGAGGCGCCGAGTCCCGCGCTGGACCAGGAGCTGCGCGAGCGCATCGGGGGCGCGGCGGTGGGGCTGGCACAGGCGATCGGCTACGTCGGCGCGGGGACCATCGAATTCCTGCTCGACGAGGACGGCTCGTTCTACTTCATGGAGATGAACACCCGCATCCAGGTCGAGCATCCCGTCACCGAGATGTGCACGAATTTCGACCTGGTGAAGGAGCAAATCCGCGTTGCGGCGGGCGATCCGCTCTCCATGACGCTGCACGGCAACCGGCTGCGCGGCCACGCGATCGAGTGCCGCGTCAACGCCGAAGATCCGGCCCGCAACTTCCAGCCGTCGCCGGGGCTCATCACCGCGTTTCATCCGCCGGGCGGCCCCGGGGTCCGGGTCGACACGCACATCTACGACGGCTACACCGTCCCGCCCTACTACGACTCGCTGCTCGCCAAAGTCATCGTGCACGGCAACGATCGCGACGAGGCCATCGCTCGCATGCGGCAGGCACTCGACTCGTTTATCATTGAAGGCGTGCGGACGACCATCCCGTTCCTCGGACGGGTGATGCGCCATCCTGATTTCGTCGCGGGCAAGATCGATACTAAGTTTCTCGAGCGGGAGCCACAACTCCTCCAAGATCCGGAATGAAGCTCGACGTCTACTTCACGCCTCCCGGTCCCACGGTGGGAGATCTCACCGGCCGGGGGGTCGTCATCATCGACGTGCTCCGGGCCACCACCACGATCATCGCCGCGCTCGCCAACGGGGCGCGCGCAGTGGTGCCGGCGGCGTCGTCCGAAGAAGCCGTCAAGATGACGGCCAACCTCGAGCGCGACGGCTTCGTGCTCGCGGGCGAGCGCCGCTACATGCCAATTCCCGGCTTCGCGCTGGGGAATTCGCCGCGCGAAATGACGCCCGACCAGGTGGGCGCCAAGACGGTGTATCTGGCCACCACCAACGGCACGCCCGCGCTCGTCGCGGCCCAGGGCGCCGACCCGGTGCTCGTCGGCGCCACCGTGAACTTCGCCGCGCTGGCGGAGCGGTCGGGGGCGCTGCTGCGCGAACGCGGCGACCTCGCGATCGTCTGCGCCGGGCGGGACCGACAGTTTGCCCTGGAGGACACGTACGTCGCGGGCCGGCTCGTGAAGGCGGTGAAGAAGGGCGTGCGCAAGCTCGTGCTGAACGACGGCGCCGAAGTCGCCCTCGCCCTCACACAGCGCTACAAGAACTGGGTGGACGCGTTCACGGCGAGTGAAGCGGGGCGGGCGCTGCAGGCGCTCGACCTGGGCGACGACGTTTCCTTCAGTGCGCAGGTGGACCGCTTCGCGATCGTCCCCACATACGCGGAACGCCAGATCACATGAACCCGAAGGTACGGGCGGAGCTGATCGGCGTCGGCGCGCTCGTCATCGGGCTGTTTCTCGGACTCACCCTCCTCCCCTGGCACCTCACCGGCGGACTCGGCGAGCATCTGGGGAGTTTTTGCCGGCAAAGCCTCGGGGCCGGCGCGGTGCTCCTGCCCGTGCTCGGGTTCGGGTGGGCGCTAGCCGCGTTCGGACGCCTGGGGCCGCTCTCGACCCCGCGGGCGGCGGGTCTGGTCGCCGGCCTCGTGCTGCTCGTGCCATACGCCATCGGCGTCGTGGGGCGCGTGGATCTGGCGTTCCCGGCCGACTACCTGCGGTGGAGCACCTCGCAACAGCTGGTCGGTGTCATTCCCGGATGGCTGGCGAGCGTCGCCGTGCGGTCCGTCGGCACTGCCGGCGGGATCCTCGTCGGGTTGTTCGCATTCTCGGCGCTCGGCATCCTCACGATCGGCTGGCACCCGCTGGCGATCCTCCGCGCCGGCGGGCCGGGCGACGAACCGGAGGACACCGGACGCTCCAAGCGAGCCGCCGCCGCAAGGCCGATGAAGCCGGTCGCTCCATTCGAAGAGGACGCCGTCCCGGCGGCGACGCGAGCCGCCCCGCCGTTCCGGGAAGACGCGGCGGAGCGGCCGGAGAAGCCGCGACGCCCCAAGGTCCAGCCCGCGCCCCGCGCCCCGGCCTCCCCGCTGCCCGAAGGCATACTGATCCCGCCACCGGAACTCCTCACCGCGCCGACCTCCGAAGATCTGGATCCCGGGACCGAAGAAATCGAGGCGATGGGCCAGCGCCTGGTGCAGACACTGGAGACGTTTCGCGTGGGCGGGACGATCGCCGACCGGACCGTGGGACCGGTGGTCACGCGCTACGAGCTGGAGCCGGGGCCGGGGATCAAAGTCGGCCGCATCGCCTCACTCGCCGACGATCTCGCGCTCGCCATGAAGGCCCGGAGCCTGCGCATCGTGGCCCCGATTCCCGGCAAAGCCCGCGTCGGCATCGAGGTGCCCAATCCGCGGGCCCGCATGGTCACGATCCGCGAGCTCGTCGACAACGCCAAGTTTCGCACCCACGGCCGGATCCTGCCGGTGGTGCTGGGGCGCGATCTCGAAGGCCAGGAGGTCTACGACGATCTCGCCAAGATGCCCCACCTGCTCATCGCGGGGGCCACCGGGTCGGGAAAGTCGGTCTGCATCAATGCGATCATCACGAGCCTGATCTACTCCCATCCGCCCGACCGTCTGCAAATGCTGATGGTAGACCCCAAAATGGTCGAACTCTCGATGTACGGGGACCTGCCGCACCTGCGGTTGCCGGTGGTGACGAGCCATCACAAAGCGGCGACGGTGCTCAAGTGGGCGCAGGCCGAGATGGAGCGTCGCTACAAGCTGCTGCACGCCAACGGCGCGCGGAACATGGCCGATTTCAATCGCAAGGTCGAAGACGGCCGTCCCCTGAAGGGACCGCGTGAGACCCTGGCCACGCAGGCGGGCGTGACGAAGGAGCTGCCCTTCGAGGAGGGCGCCTACAAGGACGGCATCCTCCCCTACATCGTGCTGGTGGTCGACGAGCTGGCGGACCTGATGCTCACCGTGCAGGGCGAGATCGAGACGCCGCTCGCGTCACTCGCGCAGAAAGCCCGGGCCATCGGCATCCACCTGATTCTCGCGACGCAGCGCCCGTCGGTGAACGTGATCACCGGTCTCATCAAGGCGAACTTTCCGTGTCGCATCGCCTTCCGGGTATCGGCGAAGGTGGATAGCCGCACCATTCTCGACCAGAACGGGGCCGAGACCCTGCTGGGCAACGGCGACATGCTGTTTCTGCCGCCCGGCAAGAGCGAGCCGGTGCGGGTGCAGGGCGCGTTCATCTCGACCGACGAGACGGAGCGCATCATGGGGTGGTACAAGGCCCGCAAGGCGGCCGAGGGGACGGCGTCGGTCCGTGCGGTGATGGAGCAGCAGATCGCGGCCATCGAGGCGGTGGAGGCGGCGGAGCGGGGTGGGGAAGGCGGCGTCGAGGGGGAGATGGGCGAACGGGATCCGCTGTTCCGGCAGGCGGCGGAGGTGTGCATCCAGAACCAGCTCGGCTCCACGTCGCTGCTGCAGCGCCGCATGAGCATCGGCTACGGTCGCGCGGCCCGGATCATCGACCAGCTCGAAATGGCCGGAATCCTGGGACCGGCGAACGGCAGCAAGCCCCGGGACGTGCTGGTGGGGTTGGAGGAACTGGATGAGATCTGCGGGTGAGAAGCAGACATCTGACGTCAGACGTCTGAAGTCCAATTGCGTGGAACGGACCCTGATCGCGCCTTTCGGATGACGGAACCAGCCGGCGCACGATTAGGTTCACCCCCGTGCATCGCGGCTTGCGCAGCGACCCATCCGACTGGACCGACGAGCGGCACAAACAGGGGCTCGCCGCCGAGGAGCAGGCCATCCGCTTCCTCGCGAGTCGTGGCTGGATCGTGCTGGCGCACCGGTGGCGAGTGGGGCGCATCGAAATCGACATCGTCGCCCGGCGCGGCGTGACCGTCGCGTTCGTCGAGGTGAAGTCGCGGCGCGGCGACGCCTTCGGCAGCCCGCTGGAGGCGGTGACCGGGGCCAAGCAACGGGAGCTGGTGCGGGCGGCCCGTGCCTGGATCGATCGCTTCGGGCAGCCGACCGACATCTACCGGTTCGATTGCATCGCCCTGCAACGGGGAGCGTTGGAGCACCTGGAGGACGCATTCCGCCCGGGGTGGCGGTAATCCAGGCTTCGGTATATATTCGGGTCTCGCAAACACCCCAAACGGCGAGGCTCCCAACGATGACGAGGACCCTGATGGCGGCCGAAGACCGCGATACGGAAAAGCTCACCGACGATCGCCGCAAAGCGCTGAACCTGGCCGTCGCCCAGATCGAGAAGACCTGCGGCAAAGGGTCGATCATGCGCATGGGATCCGACGCGCCGCGGGTGCGGGTCGACGCGATCTCCACTGGCGCCATCAACCTGGACGCGGCGATCGGGGTGGGGGGCATTCCCCGGGGTCGCGTGACCGAGATTTTCGGGCCCGAATCGAGCGGCAAAACCACGCTGGCGCTGTCGGTGGTGGCGAACGCGCAGCGGATGGGCGGGGCGGCGGCCTACATCGACGCCGAGCACGCGCTCGATGTCGAGTACGCGAAGAAGATCGGCGTGGACATCGACAACCTGCTGGTGTCCCAGCCCGACACGGGAGAGCAGGGGCTCGAGATCACCGAGATCCTGGTGCGCTCGGGAGCGGTGGACATCGTGGTCATCGACTCTGTCGCGGCGCTCGTGCCGAAAGCTGAGATCGAGGGCGACATGGGCGACTCGCATGTGGGCCTGCAGGCGCGGCTCATGAGCCAGGCGTTGCGCAAGCTCGCCGGCGCGATCAACCGCTCGCGCACGTCCGTGGTCTTCATCAATCAGCTGCGGGAGAAGATCGGGGTCATGTTCGGCAATCCGGAGACCACCACCGGCGGCCGGGCCCTCAAGTTCTACTCCTCGGTGCGGCTCGACATGCGCCGTATCGCCCCGGTGAAGGAGCGCGAGGTCGTGATCGGCAGTCACGTCCGGGTGAAGGTCGTGAAAAACAAGGTGGCGCCGCCGTTCCGCCAGGCCGAGTTCGACATCATGTTCGACGAGGGCATCAGCCGCGAATCCCTGCTCGTGGATATCGCGGCCGAAGCGGGCATCGTGGACAAATCCGGCGCCTGGTACACCTACGGCAAGGAGCGCATCGGCCAGGGGCGGGAGAACGCGAAGCTGTATCTCAAAGACCACGCCGACATGGCGCTCGAAATCGAAGAGAAGGTGAAGGAGCACCTGGGCGTGAAGCCCGTGGTGTCGATCGAAGGGGAGGAGCCCGCCAACGGCGAGGAGTGAGCGGTGCCGGTCGTGACAGGCCTCGCCCCCGATCCACGCCACCCGGGCTATTGTCTGGTGGAGGTGGACCGGGGGCGATTTGCATCCCTGCCTGCGGAGACTCTGGCGCCGCTCCGTCTCGAGATCGGCCAGGGCCTCTCGGACGACGTCCTGGAGCGGCTGCAGGTGGCGGCGGACCAGGAGGCGGCCGGTCGCGCCGCGCTCCGGGCCTTATCGCAGCGCTCGTACGCGCGATTCGACTTGCAGCGCCGCCTAGTGCGGAAACAGCACCCGCCCGCGGCGGTCGAGCGGGCGCTCGATCGTTTGGCGGCGCAAGGGCTGCTCGACGATCGCCAATATGCCGAGCATTTCGCGGCCACCCGGGCCGCGCGCGGCCGGGGACCGGCACGGCTGGTGAGCGATCTGATCCGCCAGGGCGTGGATCGGCGCCTGGCACAGGAGGCGGTGCAGGCGACGTTGTCGGCGGAGGGCATCGATCCGGGGACGGCGGTCCGCGGAGTGGCCGCACGCCGTGCCGCCCAGCTCGGTGATCTGCCGCCGGCGGTGAAGCGGCGCCGGCTGCTCGCCTACCTGGCGCGGCGGGGATACGAGGGCCACGTGGTTCGGACGGTGGTGGAGGAGGTCGTGGCGCTATATTCCTCCGGATGAAGTCGGCCGACATTCGCAGCAAGTTCCTCGAATTCTTCAGTGCCCGTGGCCATCGCGCGGTGCCCAGCTCCAGCTTGGTGCCGGCGGATGATCCCACGCTGCTGTTCACCAACGCCGGCATGGTCCAGTTCAAGCGGGTGTTTCAGGGCCTGGAGCACCGCGACTATAACCGGGCCGTGACCTGCCAGAAGTGCGTGCGCGCGGGCGGCAAGCACAACGACCTCGAACAGGTGGGCCACACCGCCCGGCATCACACGTTCTTCGAAATGCTGGGCAACTTCTCCTTCGGCGACTACTTCAAGCAGGAAGCCATCGAGTACGCCTGGGAATGGGTGACGAGCGAGCGCTGGCTGGGCATCGATCCCGACCGGTTGTACGTCACCGTACACCATTCCGACGACGAGGCTCGCCAGTTGTGGCGCCGCATCACGGGCATCCCGGACTCCCGGATCTACGGTCTCGGCGACAAGGACAACTTCTGGCAGATGGCGGACACCGGCCCCGCGGGTCCCAACACCGAGCTCAACGTCGACCTGCGACCCACGGCCGTGCGGGGACGCGGCGAAGTGACGCGTGACGAATTCGTCCGCCTCAACGACGACGGCCAGATGCTGGAGATCTGGAATCTCGTGTTCATGCAGTACGACCTTCAGGCCGACGGATCGCGACAGCCGCTGCCCAAGCCGTCCGTGGACACCGGAGCCGGTCTCGAGCGTATCGCCGCCGTGCTGCAGGGCGTCCCCTCGAACTTCGATACCGATCTGTTCGCGCCGATCCTTGAGCGGACGGCGGAGATCGTGGGCCGTCCCTATGACCGGGGACCCGACGGGGCGCCCTACCGGGTGCTGGCCGACCACGCGCGTGCGGTGGCGTTCCTCCTCGCCGACGGGGTCTATCCGTCGAGTGACGGCCGCGGCTACGTGTTGCGCCGCATCCTGCGGCGGGCTGTGCGGCACGCCTGGTTGCTGGGCCGTCGCGAGCCCACGCTCGTGGACCTCACCGAGCGCGTCGTCGATCAAATGCATGCGGTGTATCCGGACCTCGCGGGCAAACGGGCGCACATCGCCAAGGTCACCCGCGCCGAGGAAGAGCGATTCCTGGAAACGATCGAAGGAGGCCTGTCCCGGCTCGACGAGCTCAAGAGTGGATCGGGGATCACCGGGGAGGAAGCATTCAAGCTGTACGACACGTACGGATTCCCGCTCGACCTGACCCAGCTGATCGCGGGCGAGCGGGGTCAACCGGTCGACGCGGAAGGCTTCGAGCGGGCGCTGGCCGCGCAACGGGAGCGCTCTCGGCGCGCGCGCCCGAGCGGGCCGGTGATCCGCCGGGCGGCCGGGGCCGGAGAATGGGTCAGCGTGAAGCCACAGGCGTCGCAGCGCTGGGTGGGTTACGAGCGCACGCGCGCCGAGACAGATCTGCTGGCGTACCGGCAGTCGGGGGACGCGCTGGAGCTCGTGCTCGAAGACAATCCGTTCTACGCCGAGTCGGGCGGCCAGGTGAGCGACACGGGCGTCGTGCGGGGCCTTGGCTGGGAGCTCACGGTCGAGGACGTGGAGAAGGTGGATGGTCCCAGCGCTGTCGTGGGGCACGTCGCCGACCCGTTCGATCCCACGCCGACCGAGGCGATCGTCAACGAATCGCGACGTCACAACGTCGCCCGCAACCACACGGCGACGCATCTGGTGCATGCGGCGCTGCGCAAGGTGCTGGGGACGCACGTCCGGCAGGCGGGCTCGGTGGTGGCGCCCGAGCGGCTGCGGTTCGACTTCACACACCACGGACCGCTCGACGACCCGACTCTCGCCCGGATCGAAGAAGAGGTCAACGAGCACATCTGGCAGAACCTGCCGGTGTCGACCCGCGAGCTGTCGTACAAAGACGCGCTCGCCGCGGGTGCGATGGCGTTCTTCACGGAGAAGTACGGCGACGTGGTCCGCATGGTGGAGGTGGCGGGTGTGTCGCTCGAGCTGTGCGGCGGTACGCACGTGGACAAGACGGGGGAGATCGCCCTGTTCCGGTTCACGCACGAGACGGGATCGCAGGCGGGCGTGCGGCGCATCGAGGCGATCACGGGGCCCGCGGCCTACCGGCTGGCCCGCGACTTCGAGCGCCGGCTCGGCGAGGCATCCACGCTGCTGAAAACGCAGCCAGAGCACCTGAGCCGACGGATCGAGACGCTGATCGAGGAGAATCGCCGTCTCGAGAAGCGCGTGGAGGAGCTGCTGCGCTCCGGCGGCGGCGGGACGGTGGCGGGGGCGGTGGAGCGCATCGGCGACGTGGAGCTGCACATCGACGAGTCGGATCTCGACGATCGCGGCCAAATCGCCCTCACGATGGACGCGTTCCGCGACAAGAAGCGCAGCGCCATCCGGGTGCTGTACACGACCGGCATGCGGCCCGGTATTCATGTGGCGGTGACGGAGGACCTCGTGGCCCAGGGCGTGAAAGCCGGCGACATCGTCAAGGAGCTGGCCGCGAGCACCGGCGGCAAAGGGGGTGGGCGACCGCACTTCGCGTCGGCGGGCGTCGGGGACGCGGGGCTCCTGAGTGCGGCGCGGGCGCAGACGCCGACGATCGTCCGGAGATTCCTGAAGTCGTGACCCGGAGCGAGTTGTTGGCCTGGCTCGACGCGCGCCGCCCGGCGCTGCCGCCGACGTTGCGCGCCCACCTGGGCCGGCGCGCCCAAGACGGGACCGGGGTGCTGCCCGACCACCTGGCTGATGCGGGACGCGCCCTGCTGGCGCGCGTGCTGGCCCGGCCCGAGGCGGGGCGCGACCTGGCGCTCGATCTGCTGGCGGCCGACGCTCTCGTGACGTACGCGTTCGAGGCACAAGCCGAACGCGACGCGGGCGGCCTGGTGGCGCTGGCGCGGCGCGTCGCCGGAGGCGAAGCATGACCGACTTGCTGCACGCGCGGCCAGGCCTCCTCGTGCTCATCGATCCCGGCCGCACGGATGCCGCGCAGGCGGGGGCACTGGCCCGGGCCGCACGGAGCGCCGGGGCCGCCGGGGTCCTGGTCGGTGGCTCGTTCGATGGGTCGAGCGAGATCCACCGGGTGGCCGCCGCCGTGCGCGAGGCCGCGCCCGGGCTGCCCTTGATCCTGTTCCCCGGCTCGGCGATGCAGCTCACGGACGCCGTGGATCTCATTCTTTTCCTCTCGCTCGTTTCGGGGCGCAATCCGCAGTACCTGATCGAGGAGCACGTGCGGGCCGTGCCGTTCCTGCAGCGTCATCCCGTGCCCACGCTCTCGACCGGGTACATTCTCATCGATGGGGGCCGGGTCACGAGCGTCGAATCCGTGAGTCAGACGCGGCCGTTGCCGGCGGACAAGCCGGAGCTCGCCGCCGCGCATGCCCGGGCGGCGTGGCTGATCGGGATGCGCGCGGTGTATCTCGACTCCGGAAGTGGGGCGGAGCGCCCGGTGCCGGCTCCCGTCATCGCGGCGTGCAGGGCCGCACTTGCCGATCCGACCGCGCTGCTGTTCGTGGGAGGCGGCATCCGGACGCCGACCGAGGCTGGCGCGGCGCGGGCTGCCGGGGCGGACTTCATCGTCATCGGCACCGTGATGGAGCGTGGGTCGGAGCCATCGCTCGGAGCGTTTGTGGCGGCGGTGCGGGAGGGGGGCGGATGACACCGGAGCGGATTCGCGAGGGATTGGGGGCGCTGGCGACGCTCGCAAACCAGGTGGCGGCCGAACATGCCGAGACGATCGCGGCGATCGCCGCACGGTATGAGGCCGCGCTGCGAGCGGGCGGCACCCTGTTCTTCGCCGGCAACGGCGGCAGTGCGGCCGATGCTCAACACCTGGCCACGGAGTACGTCGTCCGCTACCACACCCAGCGGCCCGCGTTGCGCGCCATCGCGCTCACCACCGATACGTCGCTCCTCACGGCGGCCGCCAACGATATGGGGTTCGACGAGGTGTTCGCCCGTCAGATCGAAGCGCTGGGCCGGCCGGGTGATCTGCTGGTGCTGCACTCGACGAGCGGCGAGAGCCCCAATGTCATTCGCGCCGCGCAGGCCGCGCAGGCCCGCGGGATGGGCGTGATCGCCCTGCTCGGAAAGACCGGGGGCGCGACCAAGGCCCTCGCCGACCTCGCCCTGGTCGTCCCGACCGACGACACCGCGCATATCCAGGAGGTGCACCTCGCGGTCGAACACCTGATCTGCGAGTGGCTCGAGGAGCGAATGGCGGGGTGATCGACCTCACGGGCCGGCGCGCGTTCGTCACCGGCGGCGGCCGCGGCATCGGGAGCGCGACGGCGCGCCTGCTCGCCGCGGCCGGCGCCCGGGTCGCGGTGGGATACCGTGCCCGGCCGGCGGACGCCGCGGCGACCGTCGCGGCGATCCGGGCGGCCGGTGGACAGGCGGACGCGATCGGCGGCGAGCTGGGCGAGGCGGCGGAAGCCCGGCAGACCGTGGACCGCGCGGTCCAGGGCCTGGGCGGGCTCGATGTGCTGATCGTGAATCACGGCATCTGGCTGCCCGAGGACGTGGCCCTCGCCGACATGACCGACGCCCAGTGGGAGGCGACGCGCCGGGCCAATCTCGACAGCGTCGTGTACGTCTGCCGGGCCGCGATCCCGCACCTCGCGACGGGTGGGCAGATCGTCCTGGTCGCCTCGACCGCCGGCCAGCGCGGGGAGGCGTTCCACGCCGACTACGCGGCGACCAAAGGCGCGGTCATCGCCTTCACCAAGTCCCTCGCCGTCGAGCTCGCGCCCCGCATCACCGTCAACTGCGTCGCTCCGGGGTGGGTCGACACCGAGATGGCCGCGAAGCCCTACGCGCGCGATGGCGGGCAGGGGCGGCGCGATATCGAGCGGAGCATCCCGCTCGGCCGGGTCGCCAGCGTCGAGGACGTCGCCGGGCCGATCGTCTTTCTGTGCTCGGCCCTCGCTCGCCACATCACCGGCGAAATCCTGAACGTGAACGGGGGGAGTGTGTTGTGTGGCTAGCCCACTGCCCACTCCGCATTCCCCGATGACATTCCCAGAGACCCTCCCGATCCCGCAGGAAGTCCTGCGCATCGCCCGCCGCCTCGAAGAGGCCGGCTATGAAACGTGGTGCGTCGGCGGCGCGGTGCGCGACAATCTCCTGGGCCTCGAGAATCACGATTTCGATCTCACGACCGCGGCCGCGCCGGACATCGTGCAGCAGACCTTCCGCCGCACCGTCCCGATCGGCGTGGAGCATGGGACAGTCGCGGTGCTCGACAGTCAGAACCGCGCGCACGAAGTGACCACGTTCCGCAAGGATGTGCAGACCGACGGCCGGCACGCCCGGGTCGAGTTCGGCGTGTCACTCACCGACGATCTGGCGCGGCGCGATTTCACCATCAACGCCATCGCCTATCATCCGCTGCGTCACGAGTGGCGCGACCCGTTCCACGGCGCCGCCGACCTGGAGCGCAAGCTGATCCGCGCCGTGGGCGACCCCAACTGGCGCTTCCAGGAGGACTACCTGCGCATCCTGCGCGCCCTGCGGTTCAGCGCGCGATTCGAATTCCGCATTCATGCGGCGACGCGCGAGGCCGCCCAGGCCAACGTCCAGGGGCTGGCGCAGCTGTCCGCCGAGCGCGTCCGCGACGAATGGTTCAAGGGCATCGCGACGGCCCGGCGCGTGAGCCGGCTGGTGGCGCTGTGGCGGGAGACCGGGGCCACCCGTGTCTGGCTGCCGGAGCTCCGGAAAGCGGCGAGCAACGAGCGTGGTGTGGTCGACAAACTGCCGCGCGACCCGGTAATCGTGACCGCGTTCCTCGCGTCCGATCCGGCTTCCCTCCTGACGCGTCTCAAGTGCTCCAACAAGGACATCGAGCGCGGGCGCGCGATCCGGGACTGGCGGGACCGCTACCCGGACCCGAAGCGGCTTCCCGAAGTGCGGCGTTGGTTGTCCCAGGTCGGGCCGGCGGCGGAGGACTTGTTGGCGTTGCATTCGGCGACCACTCCCCGCTCCCCCCTCCCCGGTGTGGTGGCGGCGATTCACGCGGGCGGCGATCCCCTCACGCTCAAGGATCTGGCCGTGAAGGGGGAAGACCTGATCGCCGCCGGTGTGCGGCCGGGCCCGGAGGTCGGCGACATGCTGGCTCGCTTGTTGGATGCCGTGCTGGAGGACCCGGGACGCAACACCCGCGATGAGCTGCTGGCGCGCGTGCGGGACTGGTTGAAGGCCGCGTGAACGGCGGCGCGCTGGTGTACGCCGCCGTGGCGGCGACCGGCAATGTGATCGGCGCGGTCGCGGTGGTGTACCACGCCTCGCGCAGCCTTCGAGTGATCGACCTGTGCGTCGCGTTCGGCGCCGGCTTTATGCTCGCCGTGTGCCTCACCGAGATCGTGCCCGAGGCGCTGTCCCGAGGGGGGCCGGCCGCGCCCGTGCTCCTGCTCGTCGGCTACCTGGCGGTGCACCTCACGCAGCACACGGTGACGCCCCACTTTCATTTCGGCGAAGAGACGCACCCGGTCAACGCCAGCGCCGGGACCTCCGCGTTGGTGGGCCTGCTGCTGCACACCTGCTTCGACGGCGTTGCCATCGCCAGCGCCTTCCTCGTCGGGCCGACCCTCGGTCTGATGGTGTTCGTGGCGATCCTGTTGCACAAGCTGCCCGAGGGCGTCACGATCGCGAGCCTCATGCTCGCCGGCGGACGGAGCGGCGCGGCGGCGGTGCGCGCCGCGGGGTTGCTCGGTCTCGCCACGGTCGTCGGCGTGGTGCTCACGGACTCGCTCGGATTCCTGGAGCGGCACGGGCTCGCGCTGTCGGGCGGGGTCACGCTGTACGTGGCGGCCTCGAACCTGGTACCGGAATTCCAGGGGAAGCGGGGATGGAAGCTCCCGGCGGCGTTCTTCGCCGGCGCGGCCACCTTCTACGCGACCCGCGCACTGGTGGAGGGCCTGTCATGACCGACCCCACACTGTTTCAGGGCTCATCCGAGCCGCTCGCCGCGCGCATGCGGCCGAGGACGTTGGACGACTTCCTGGGGCAAGACCACCTCCTCGGTCCCGGCAAGGCGCTGGGGGAGCTGATCCGGCGCGGGGACGTCGGCTCCTGCATCTTTTGGGGCCCGCCCGGATCGGGAAAGACGACCCTCGCCCGGATCATCGCGAACTACACCGACCGCCACTTCGAGCCGTTCTCCGCCGTCACCGAAGGCGTGGCGCGCGTGCGGGAGATCATCCGCGAAGCGGAGGAGCGTCTCAAGTACCAGGGCCAGGGGACTATTCTCTTTTGCGACGAGATCCACCGCTTCAACCGGGCGCAGCAGGACGCGTTCCTGCCGTGGGTTGAAAACGGCATCATCACCTTGATTGGCGCCACGACGGAGAATCCCAGCTTCGAGCTGACGGGGGCGCTGTTGTCGCGTTGCCGCGTGTTCGTGCTGCAGCCCCTCGTGCCGGAGCAGCTGATCGCGCTCGTGCGACGCGCCCTGACCGACAGCGACCGCGGGCTGGGCCGGCTCGGTCTGGAGATCGAGGAGAATGCACTCGCGCTGCTCACCCGCGAGTCGGATGGCGACGC
>JBGQHV010000074.1:0-14043 GCA_041498155.1 Gemmatimonadota bacterium
GAATACTGGACCATCGAAGCGGACCTCGAAAAGGACGGTCAGGCGTTCCAGGCCCGGCTGCACAAGCTCGACGGGCACAAGCCGGAGATCCGGGACGAAGCCACGGCACGGGCGATCGCCGAGGAGGCGGGACGACTGCTGTTCGTGGTCAGCGCGGTCCGCCTGGGCAAGGGCACCCGCAACGCGCCCGCCCCGTTCATCACGAGCACGCTGCAACAGGAGGCCGCCAAGCAATACGGCTTCTCCGCCAAGCGCACCATGCGCGCCGCCCAGCAGCTCTACGAAGGCGTGGAGATCGGCGTCGAGGGTCCGGCGGGGCTCATCACCTACATGCGGACCGACTCGGTGCGTGTCGCCGACAGCGCGCTCACACAGCTGCGGGAGTTCATCGCCGCGAACTGGTCGGCCCGCTACCTGCCGGCCGCGCCGGTCGTCCACAAGAGCTCCCGCGGCTCGAGCCGGGTGCAGGACGCCCACGAGGCGATCCGCCCGACCGACGTGAATCACCGGCCGGAGGCGCTCAAGCAGTATCTCGAAACCGACATGTTCAAGGTGTACCAGCTGATTTGGCGGCGCTTCGTCGCCTCTCAGATGGCGGCGGCGGAATTCGAGCGGACGACCGTGGATTTCGACCTGGGGCGGTTTCTGTTCCGGTCCACGGGATCGCGGATGCTGTTCGACGGGTTCCAGGTCGTGTATCACGAAAGCCGGGAGCCCGAAGAGGGAACCGACGCGGGCGAGCTGGCCCCCATTCCGCACCTCACGCAGGGCGATACCGTCACGCTGCGACAGATGGTCCCGTCGCAGCACTTCACGGAGCCCCCGCCGCGCTACAGCCAGGCGAGCCTCGTGAAAGCGCTGGAAGAGAAGGGCATCGGCCGGCCGTCGACCTACGCCACCATCATCGGCACCCTGCAGAGTCGCTGGTACGCCACCACCAAGGAGCGCCGGTTCTCACCGACCACGCTCGGGGAGAAGGTGTGGAAGGTGATGCGCATCTGCTTCCCCGAGGTGTTCGAAGTCGGGTTCACGGCGCAGATGGAAACCGAGCTGGACAAGGTCGAAGAGGGCGACCTCGCCTGGCAGTCCGTGCTGGGCGATTTCTGGGGCCCCTTCAACCTCGCGCTCGAGAACGTGGACATCCCGTCCATCCTGCACGACGTCCACGACCTGTCGAAGCTCCACGAGGAGCGCTGCCCCACCTGCGGCAGTCCGCTCGAGGTGCGCAGCGGACGGTTCGGACCGTTCATCGCGTGCGTCAAGTATCCCGACGACTGTCGTTTCACCAAGCCGATCGGGCGCGACAAGATCCCCGACAAGCCGAGCAACGAGATCTGCAAGGAGTGCGGCGCTCCGATGGTGATCAAGACGGGGCGGTTCGGGGAGTTCCTCGCCTGCACCCGGTTTCCCAAGTGCAAGCACACCCGGCCCGTGCCCCTTGGGATCACCTGCCCCAAGTGCGGCCAGGGCGACATCGCGGAGCGCCGCACGCGCAAAGGGAGAAACTTCTTCGGCTGCACCCGTTACCCGGACTGCGACTTCTCCGTGTGGAACCGCCCGGTGCCGGTGGCCTGCCCTGCGTGCGGCTATGTGGGGATGGAGGAGAAGCAGTCCAAGACGATGGGAGCCTCGCGCAAGTGCATGAAGTGCGGACACGAAATGACCGTGGAGGCGGGCGGGCCGGCGGAGCCGGACGCGGCCTGAAGGCGTCGGTCGTCGGGGGCGGCCTCGCGGGCTGCGAGGCGGCCTGGGCCCTGGCAGAGCGCGGGATTGCCGTCACACTCCACGAGATGCGGCCGACGGTGCGCACGCCGGCGCATCAGACCGATCGTCTCGCCGAGCTGGTCTGCAGTAACTCCTTCAAGTCGGTCGAGCTCACCAACGCCCACGGGCTCCTCAAAGCCGAGATGCGCCGGCTGGGGAGCCTGGTGCTGCAGCTGGCGGACGCGGCGCGGGTGCCGGGCGGCGCGGCCCTGGCCGTGGACCGGGCCGTCTTCTCCCAGGCCGTGCACGACCGCGTGACGGCCCATCCGAACATCACGGTGGTGCGCGCGGAGGTGACCGCGCTGTCGTCGCCGGCGGTGGTGGCCACCGGACCCCTCACCTCCGACCGGCTGGGCGCCGCGATCGCGCAGCGTCTCGGCGCCAATGCGCTCGCCTTCTTCGACGCCATCGCCCCCATCGTATCCGACGACTCGCTCGACCACGACGTCATGTTCCGGGCCTCCCGCTACGGCAAAGGGGGCGGCGACGACTACCTGAACGCCCCGATGGACGAGGCGCAGTACGCTGCGTTCGTCGCCGCCCTCGTCGCCGCGGACCGCTACGAGCCGTCGCACGAATTCGACCGCACGCCCTTCTTCGAAGGCTGCCTGCCGGCCGAAGAGATGGCCCGGCGCGGCGGCGCCGTGCTGCGCTTCGGACCGATGAAACCCGTGGGGCTGACCGACCCGCGCACCGGACGCGTGCCCCACGCCGTGGTGCAGCTGCGCCGGGAAGACCGGGTTGGACAGATGTGGAACCTCGTCGGGTTCCAGACGCGGCTGCGCACGGGGGAGCAGCAGCGGGTGTTTCGGACGATTCCCGGGCTCGGCCGCGCCGAGTTCCTGCGCTACGGCAGCGTGCACCGCAACTCCTACCTCAACGCCCCCGCGACCCTCACGCCGCACCTCTCGACCCGGGACGACGCGACCCTGCTGTTCGCGGGACAGCTGACGGGGGTCGAGGGATATACCGAGTCCTCGGCCACCGGGCTCGTCGCGGGGCTGAACCTCGCCCGCCTGCTGCACGGCGACGCGCCGCTCGTGCCGCCGCCGACCACCATGCTGGGGGCGCTGTACCGGTACCTCCGCGACACCGACCCGGCGCGGTTCCAGCCGATGAACGCCAACTGGGGTCTGCTCGAACCGCTCCACCCCCCGGTCCGGGACAAGGAGCGCAAGCGGCGGCTGCTCGCCGAGCGCGCGTTGGCCGCCATCGATGCGTTCGCCACGTCCCTGGGCGCCCCGGTGGTGGCATGAGCGCGCGCGCGGAGATCGGCGAGTTCACGACCTTCCTCGCCAAGGAGCGCAACGACTCGCCTCATACAGTGAAAGCGTACGGCCGGGACATCGCGGCCTTCGCCGAGTTCTGCGACCGCTACTACGGCGGCCGCTGGAGCTGGACCGGCGTGGACCGGCTGGCGATCCGGGGCTGGCTGGGGGCGCTGGAGGAGCGACGGCTCGCCCGGCGCTCGGCGGCCCGGGCGCTCTCGGCGCTGCGCACGTTCTACCGGTTCCTGGCCCTCACCCACGGCGCCGATGTGAACCCGGCGCGCGCCGCCCGCACGCCGAAGCTCGAGCGGCGCCTCCCCAGTTACCTCGACCGCGCCGAGACGGAGCTGGTGTTCGCGGAAGCGGAGCGACGGGCCGCCGAGGGCGGATTCCGCGGCGCGCGCGACCTGGCGATGCTCGAGCTGTTCTACGCGACCGGCATGCGCCTGAGCGAGCTCGCCGGCCTTTCCGATCCCGACCTGGATCTCGTGTCCGACCAGGTGAAAGTGCGCGGCAAGGGACGCAAGGAGCGCATCGTGCCGGTGGGCACGCACGCGGCCCGCGCCCTGCGCGCCTACTTCCGCGAACGGGATGCGCTGCTCGCCGCCGGGGCGGGCGAGCGCCGCGCCGTGTTTCTCAACGCGCGGGGCGGCCGCCTGAGCGCTCGCGGCGTGCAGCTCGCGGTGCGTGGCCTGCTCGACACGCTGCCGCGCGGCCGCGACCTGCACGTGCATTCCCTGCGTCATTCGTTCGCGAGCCACCTGCTGGATGCCGGTGCGGACCTGCGGGCCGTGCAGGAATTGCTGGGCCATGCCTCGCTCAGCACGACGCAGGTGTATACTCATACGTCGGTCGAACGCTTGAAGCAGGTGTACCACAGGGCTCATCCACGGGCCTAGGAAGGGTCGGTGCCGCCGGTGTCGCTCCTGCAGTTCCACGCCACGACGGTGTTGTGCGTTCGCAAGGACGGCCAGGTCGCGATGGGCGGCGATGGTCAGATCACCGTCGGCGACACCGTCATGAAGGCGCACGCCACGAAAGTGCGGGCGCTGAAGGGCGGCAAGATCCTGGCGGGCTTCGCGGGCGCCGCGGCCGACGCGTTCACCCTGTTCGAGAAGTTCGAAGAGAAGCTGGAACGCTATCCCGGTAATCTGGCGCGCGCGTCGGTCGAGCTGGCGAAAGACTGGCGCTCCGACCGCGTGCTGCGGCGGCTCGAGGCGCTGCTCGCCGTCGCCGACAAGGAGCACGGCTACGTCCTGTCGGGCACCGGGGAGCTGATCGAGCCGGACGACGGTGTGCTGGCGATCGGATCCGGCGGCAGCTACGCGCTCGCCGCCGCCCGCGCCTTACTCGCGTCGTCGGCGCTGCCGCCGCGTGAGATCGTGCAGCAGGCGCTGCTGATCGCCGCCGACATCTGCATCTACACGAACACCAACATCACGATACTCGAGCTGACCTGATGGCTGATCCGACCGCAACGCCTCCTCCCACGCCGCCGCCCACGCCGCCCGCCGACCGGGTGCCGCCGCCGGCTCCGGTTACCCCGGACGAAGACCCGCTGCCGTGGCTCGAAGAGCTGCCGCCCAAGAAGATCGTGGCGGAGCTGGATCGCTATATCGTCGGGCAGGACGAAGCGAAAAAGTCCGTGGCGATCGCGATCCGGAACCGCTGGCGCCGCTCGCAGGCGCCCGAGGACATCCGCGACGAGATCATGCCCAACAACATCATCATGATCGGTCCGACCGGCGTGGGGAAGACGGAAATCGCGCGCCGCCTCGCCCGGCTCGCGGGCTCGCCCTTCCTCAAGGTCGAAGCCACGAAGTTCACCGAAGTGGGCTACGTGGGTCGCGACGTGGAGTCGATGGTGCGCGAGCTGGCGGACGTGTCCATCAACATGGTGCGCACCGAGCGCGAGGACGAGGTGTTCCCCCAGGCCGAGGAGCGCGCGGAGGAGCGGTTGCTCGACATCCTGCTGCCCCCTCCGCCGACCCAACCCACTCCCCGCGCCCCACTGCCCGGGGAGGAGGGAGTCGGGAGTGGGACCCGCCCCCTGTTCGTCGTGTCGTCGAAAGGCGACGTGACGCCCAAGGAGCCCGAGGCCGATCTCGAGGCGCAGGAGCGCCGCCGCCGCACCCGCGAGAAGCTGCGGCAGCAGCTCAAGGAAGGGAAGCTGGAGGAGCGGGACGTCGAGATCGAGGTCCAGCAGCAGTCCTACCCGATGCTCGAATGGATGCAGCCGCCGCCGGGTATGGAGGGGCAGGACGTCAACTTCTCCGAGATGCTGCAGGAGATGATGCCGAAGAAGAAAAAGCGGCGCACCGTCCACCTGCACGAGGCGCGCCGCATCCTCGTGGACGAGGAGCTGAAGAAACTGGTGGATATGGACGACGTGGTGAGCGAGGCGCTCGACCGCGTGGAGAACCACGGGATCATCTTCATCGACGAAATCGACAAGATCGCGGGTGAGCGCAACACCGCCGGTCCCGACGTGTCGCGCGAAGGCGTGCAGCGCGACCTGTTGCCCATCGTCGAAGGCTCTACCGTGCAGACCCGGTACGGCTACGTCCGCACCGACCACGTCCTCTTCATCGCGGCCGGCGCGTTCCACGTCTCCAAGCCATCCGACCTGATTCCGGAGCTGCAAGGACGGTTTCCGATCCGGGTCGAGCTCTCGCCGCTCGGCGAGGCGGATTTCGTGCGCATCATGACCGAGCCCGAGAATGCGCTCACCAAGCAATACGCGGCGCTGTGCCAGGTGGAAGGCGCCACGCTGACCTTCACGCCCGACGGCATCCAGGAGATCGCCCGGATCGCCGCCAAGGTGAACGAGCGTATGGAGAACATCGGCGCGCGCCGGCTGCACACCGTGATGAGCACGCTGCTCGAAACGGTGCTGTTCGAGCTTCCCGACTATCCCACCAAGCAGATCGTGTTCGACGGCCCCGCCGTGCGGACCCGCCTCGAAAAGATCGTCGACGACGAGGACCTGCGGCGCTACGTCCTGTGACCGCCGCCGCGCCGCGGCGGCCGGTGCGCTTCGAGCGCCCGTTTCCGGTCGCGGACGCCGACATCGACGAGCTGGGCCACGTGAACAACGTCGTGTATCTGCGCTGGGTGCAGGAAATCGCCGTGGCCCACTGGCGCGCCGCCGCGCCGGCGGCGCTGCAGGCGGACGTGGTGTGGGTCGTGCTGCGCCACGAAATCGACTACAAGCGCCCCGCCCGCGCCGGCGACCAGGTCATCGGCCGGACCTGGGTGGGAGACGCCACCGGCTCCCGCTTCGAGCGCTTCACGGAATTCGTCCGCGCTTCGGGCGGCGACGTTCTGGCCCAGGCTCGCAGCGTGTGGTGTCCGCTCAACGCCCATACCGGCCGCCCGCGCCGCATCGATCCCGCGCTGCACGACTATTTCTCCGAGCCTGCCTTGCCTTGACGAGCCTCGTACGCTTGAGGTAGAGTGTGCAGGGCCAACTGTCATTTTGACCTACCTCAGGAAGCCATGCAGAAACGCGACTTTCTGGCTGTCACCGACTTCACACGAGACGAGATCGGCCGGTTGTTCGAGCTGGCCGAGCGGATGAAGCGGCGTCAGTATCGCGAGACGCCGCTCGCCGGAAAGACGCTGGCGATGATCTTCGCCAAGTCGAGCACGCGCACGCGCGTCTCCTTCGAAGCCGGCGCCTTCCAGCTCGGCGGGCACGCGCTGTTCCTCTCCTCCCGCGACATCCAGATCGGGCGCGGCGAGCCGATTCCCGACACGGCCCGCGTGCTGTCGCGCTACGTGGACGGCATCATGATCCGCACCTTCGATCACGCCGAGGTGGAGGAGCTGGCGCGCTGCGCCACGATCCCCGTGATCAACGGGCTGACCGATCTCTCGCACCCCTGCCAGGTGCTGGCCGACCTGTTCACCGTGCGGGAGGCGCTCGGCGGCTGGGAGGGCAAGCGGGTCGCCTGGATCGGCGACGGCAACAACATGGCGAACAGCTGGCTCGAAGCCGCCGAAGTGCTGGGGTTCGAGCTGCGCCTCGCCTGCCCCGAAGGCTACGAGCCCAACCGCGAGAAGTTCGAGCGCGCCGCGCGGCACGCCCGCGTCGGCGTGACCGAGGTACCGGAGGAGGCGGTGGAGGGCGCTCACGTCGTGAACACCGACGTGTGGGCGTCGATGGGCCAGGAGACCGAGGCCGAGGCCCGCCGGAACGCGTTCCGCGGCTACACGGTGGACGCCGACCTGATGAAGCTCGCCGCCCCGAACGCCATCTTCCTGCACTGTCTCCCCGCCCACCGCGGCGAGGAGGTGTCCGCCGACGTGATCGAAGGGCGGCAATCGCGGGTGTGGGACGAGGCCGAGAATCGATTGCATGTGCAGAAAGCGCTGCTGGCCACTTTGATGGGATGATGACCGGACCTATGACCGACTCCACGCCGTCCGCCGCGCTCAAGCGCACTCCCCTGCACGACGTCCACGTGGCCTTGGGCGCCAAGATGGTGCCGTTCGCCGGCTTCGAGATGCCGGTGACCTATCCCGCGGGCATCGGCGCCGAGCACAAGGCCGTGCGCGAGCGCGTGGGCGTGTTCGACGTGTCCCACATGGGCGAGTTCGAAGTGACCGGGCCCGACCGCAACGCGTTCGTGCAGCGCGTCACCTGTAACGACGTGGCGGCGCTCAAGACCGGCCAGGCGCAGTATTCGGGGCTGCTCACCGAGCAGGGGACGTTCGTCGATGATTGCCTCGTGTACCGCTTCGACGACAAGGTGATGCTCGTCGTCAACGCGTCGAACATCGCCAAGGACTGGGAGCACATCGTCGCGCAAAAGGGCGGGGCCAACGTCCGCCTGCGCGACATCTCCGACGAGACGGCGTTGCTTGCGATTCAGGGGCCCAACGCCCTCGCCCTGCTCGCCGCCCTGACCCCGGTCGCCGTGGCGGAGATCCCCTACTACCACTTCACCTCGGGCACCGTCGCCGGATCGCAGTGCTTCATCTCGCGCACGGGATACACCGGGGAGGACGGGTTCGAGCTGTACAGCCGCGCCGCCGACGCGACGAAGCTCTGGGCGGCAATCACCGGACGCGGCGCCGAGCCCTGCGGCCTCGGCGCGCGCGACACGCTGCGGCTCGAGGCCGGGTTGCCGTTGTATGGCAACGACATCGACGACACGACCACCCCGCTCGAGGCGGGCCTGGCGTTCATCGTCAAGCTGGACAAGTCGGCGCCGTTCACCGGACAGGCGACCCTGAAGCGGCAGAAGCTCGAAGGCCTGAAGCGCCGCCTGGTGGGGTTTCGTGTCACCGAGCCGCGGCTCGTGGCCCGGCACGGCTTCGATGTCTCGCTTGAGGGCCGCAAGGTGGACATCGTGCGCAGCGGCACCGTCACGCCCACCGTGAACGCGGCGATCGGCACCACGTATCTGCCCCTGGCGCAGGCCAAACCGGGCACGACGATCACGATCGACGTCCGCGGTCGGCCCGCGCCGGCGGAGGTCGTGAAGCTGCCGTTCGTGCCGCATCGGACCAAGCGGTGACCGGCGCGGCGCCGCTGCGCATCGGGATCCTGACCGTGTCGGATCTCGGCGCTCAGGGACGGCGCGCCGACACCTCCGGAGATGTTCTTGTAAGTTGGTCTGCAGCAAGAGGTTACGACGTCACCGTGCGTAGCATCGTACCGGACGAGACCGGCCTCATCGCCGGGAAGCTGTCACGCTGGGCGGATTCCGGCGAAGTGGACGTGATTCTCACGACCGGCGGCACCGGCCTCGCGGCGCGCGACGTGACGCCCGAAGCAACGAGCGCCGTCCTCGACCGGCCCGCGCCCGGGATCGCGGAGGCGTTGCGCGCCGGCTCGGGACCCGCGTTCCCGCACGCGTGGCTGTCGCGTGGCGTCGCGGGGACCCGTGGCAAGACCTTGATCGTGAATCTCCCGGGGTCTCCCAACGGCGTGAAGGACGGACTCGCCGTGCTGGCCGAGCTGCTGGACCACGCCGTCGCGCTGGTGCGCGGCGATCCTACCGATCACCACTGATGGCTGACGGCTGATGGCCGATCGCGTCCTGGTCACCACCGACGATCTCGAGCACGCCGTGCGGATCAACGCGCAGCTCGAAGCGGCGGGGTTCGCGACCTCGATGGTCACCTCATTCGACGACGCCCGCGACGCGTTGAGCGCGCGCGAGCCCGATTGTCTGGTCGTGACCGGGGCGCTGCACGAGCCTTCCACCGCCCGGCTGCTCGTGGCATCGCGCGACCGCGCCATCTCGACGCTGGGCCTCGTCGAGGAGACCGAGCCTGAGCCCAAGGAGCTCGCCGCCGAGCTGGGCCTGACGGCCTATCTGGAAAAGCCGGCCGACCCCGCGGAAGTCGCGCGCGTCGTGCGGCGGCTGGTCGACCGCCGCCGGTTGCAGCAGCGCACCGGGATCATCGGCGAATCGCCCGCCATCCAGGAAGTGCTGGTGAAGATCGAGCAGATGGCCCCGGTCACCTCGACCGTGCTGGTGGAAGGCGAATCGGGGACCGGCAAAGAGCTCGTCGCCCGCGCCATCCACGATCTGTCGCCGCGCCACGGGCGGCCGTTCATCACGGTCAACTGCGCCGCCCTCCCGGAAACGCTGCTCGAAAGCGAGCTCTTCGGTCACGAAAAGGGCGCGTTCACCGGCGCCGCCGAGCGGCGCCTGGGCCGCTTCGAGCTGGCCGACGGCGGGACGATCTTCCTGGACGAGGTCGGGGAGATGCCGCCGGCGACCCAGGTCAAGCTGCTGCGCGTGCTCGAGGACCGCACCTTCTTCCGGGTCGGGGGCACGCAGCCGATCAAGGTGGATGTACGCGTTGTGGCCGCGACCAATCGCCCCCTGAAGGAAGCCGTGGCGGTGGGCGAGTTCCGCGACGACCTGTACTACCGGCTCAACGTCCTCAGCATCTATCTCTCCCCGCTGCGCGAGCGCAAGAGCGACGTCCCGCTGCTGGTGCGAAGCTTCATCGCGGAATTCGCCAAGCAGCACGATCGCCGCTTCCACGGCATCACCCCCGAAGCGCTGCAGATTCTCGTCGACGCCGACTGGCCCGGCAACGCCCGCCAGCTGCGCAACCTGATCGAGTCGATGGTCGTGCTGGCCCCCGAGGGAGAGATCCGCGCGACCGACATCCCGCGCGACATCCGCGAGCGCGGCCGCGGTCTTCCGGTGCGTATCGTCGGCGCCACCCGGGAGGTGGTCGGCAAGGAGCTGGAGTTCATCTTCCGCAGCCTGGTGGAGCTGAAGCTCCAGGTGGAGGAGCTGCGGCGCCGCCTGGACGAGCGTCCCGGCGCCCACCGGGTCGAGGTGATCGAGGTGGATCAGCACGGGGGACCGCTGGCCGCGGTGGAAGCGGGGCCGCTCGCCGACGAGCCGGTCCTGTACCGGTCCGGGATGTCGATGGCCGATGTGGAGCGGGCCGCCATCGAAGCGGCCCTCAAGGAAACCAAGGGCAACCGTCGCAAAGCCGCCGAGGTGCTGGGCATCGGCGAGCGCACCTTGTACCGCAAGCTCAAGGCATACGCACTGGCGTGAGCGTCGATTACCGCATCGAGCCCGAGCGCTGCGTCGCCTGCCTGGCGTGCGCCCGCGTGTGCCCGTCGGCGGCGGTGACCGTTGCCGGCGCATCGGTGCGGATCGTGGACGAGGCCTGCACCCGCTGCGGGGCCTGCCTGCCAGCGTGCCCGCACGAGGCGATCCTGGCCTCGGGCGACCTGGAGCGGGCGCTCGCGCTGGCGCAGGGCGGCCGGGCGGCGCTCATGCTGGGCATCGAGTCGGCGGCGTTCTTTCACCCGGCGGCGGCCGAGCAGGTGGTCAATGCGTGCTACGCGGCGGGGTTCTGGGTGGTGCAGCGCGGCGTGGTGGGCGACGAGCTGGTCGCGCGGGAATACCTGCGCCTCTGGGAAGATGCCGGCTGGGGGACGCTGATCCGCAGCACCTGTCCCGTCGTCGTGCGGCAGGTGGAGCAGCGCTTTCCCGAGCTGGTTCCTTATCTCGCGCCGGTGACGACGCCGCTCGCCGCCGAGGCGCGCTACTTACGTGTACTGTACGGCGCCGAGCTTCCGATCGTGGCCGCCGGGGTGTGTCAGGGGAGCGGCACGCCGGAGGTCGATGCGACGATCACCTTCCAGGATCTGGCCACTCTCCTCGAGCGGCGCGGCGTGCGTTTGGCCGAGCAGGCCGCCTACTTCACCCGCATTCCCGAAGAGCGCCGCCGCCATTTCAGCACCGCCGGGGGGATGCCGCTCGAGCCGCTCGTCGAGGAGCGGCGCGCCGGCCGCCGCTGGCGCACCGTACGGGGGCTCGAGGGTCTCGAATCGATCGCCCAGGCGGTGGCGGTCGACCGGATCGACCTCGGGTTCGTGGACGTCCTGCCGTGTGAAGCATGCCTCGACCATCCCCTCATGGGGTCTGAGCCGGGGCGCTTCCGGCGCCGCCAGATCGTCGAGGCCACCGAGCCGGCGCGGGCGTCCGCGCCCGTGGTGGATCAGCGTGTCGCCGAGCGGGTGCAGCTCAGAGCCGTGTTCGCGCTGCAGCGCGGGAGCCTGCCGCCGGCGGCCGGCCAGGTGGACGCCGTGCTGGTCCAGGTTGGTCTAGCCCCGAACGGTCGTCCATGGGATTGTGGCGCATGCGGTTACGGCACCTGCCGCGAGTTCGCGGCTGCCGTGGTGGAGGGGAGGACCAGCCTGAAGGCGTGCCCGCCCCATCTGGAGCGCCTGGCGGTGGGCGTGCAGATCGAGGCGGCCCAGGACCGGCTGACGGGGCTCGCCACGGTGGAGCTGCTGCAGGAGCGGCTGGCGAGCGAAGTGGCCCGCTCCAAGCGCAGCGGCGAGCCGTTCGCCCTGCTCTTCATGGACCTGGACAATTTTCAGCAGGTGAACGATCAATATGGCGTGGCGGCGGGGGATGCCCTGCTGCGGGGTGCCGCGGGCGAGCTTGCGGGACTGGTCCGGACCACCGATCTTGCCGCTCGTTACGGAGGCGATGAGTTCGTAGTACTATTGGTGCGCACCGGCCGGGAAGGGGCGCGGGTTGTGGCGGAGAAGCTACGCGCCCGCGTGGAACGGCTGGGGGTGACCACGAGCATCGGCGTCGCGGCGTTCGCGCCGCGCGAGAGCAATCATGAAGACGTCCTGGTGGCGGCGGACCGCGCGCTGTATCGCGCCAAAGCGGCCGGCCGCAACCGGGTAGCAACGGGAGAGCGCTAAGTGACCACACCGAGACCGATTCGGGACATGAACGATCCGGCCGACCGCGAGCCGGTGGCCCGCCCCTCCTCGCCGCCCGCTCCCGATCCCTGGGGGGTGAAGCGGGCGGAGAACCTGATCGCCGGCCTCACCGGGGTGCTCTCGGCGAGCATCGTGGTGACGCCGCAGGGGGAGATCAGCGAGATCCATGTCCTGGCGCAGCCCGACGTGCCGCCCAAGCAGGTCGTGCGCAACATCGAATCGGCGCTCATGGCGCAGTTGGGGGTGAAGGTCGATCACCGCAAGATCAGCGTGGCGCAGACCGCCGACGTGCGGCCGATCGAGGCCCTGCAGGAGGAGGCGATCTCCGCCCGGGTCAAGCGGCGCGGCGTCATTTTCCGCGACCTGGCGGTGCGGCCGTCGGAAAAGCTGCAGCGTATCATGATCAAGGTGAAGCTGGCGTACGGCGAGAAGGAGTCCGAGCACGAGCAGGAGGGGACGGACACCTACCGCAACCGCGTGGAGACTGCGGCGCGGGCGGCCTCGCTGTGCCTCGACGAGCTGTTGCCGGACAACTCGATCGCGCTCGAGGGCGTGACGGTGGTGGATGCGTTCGACCGGCGCTTTGTTCTCGTCGCCGTGCACGGGCTGGGGGGCCGGGAGGCGCAGCTGCTCACCGGGACGGCGGAGATCCGTGAGAGTCCCGAGCGGGGGGCGGTGCTGGCGGTGCTGGACGCGACCAACCGCTGGGTGGACGCGCGTCGCTAAGTTTAGCTTCGCAATAAAGTTAGCCGTTTCTTCATAAACGCTGTGCTGAATTGGTGATGCGGGTCTCTCTTGTAGGGTGAGAGGGGCCCTTGACTATAGGGTGTTTTATCGATATTACTACTATCATGGATTCTGTGAAGAGTTCCAGGTTTCTCGGTACCCTGAGGATTGCCAGGCTCTGCCAGGTAACGCCCGCGACGGTCGCGCATTGGATCGACCAGGGCTACCTGAAGGGCCACCGTACTCCGACGGGGCACCGCCGAGTGGAGGCGGACGATCTGGCGGCGTTTCTGCGCGAGCACGGGATGCCGGTGCCGCCGGAGCTGGATCGGGAGTCGCCCGAGCCGCAGGACGCGGTGGTGGTGGTGGAGGACGATCCGAGCTATAGGAAGATGCTGCAGCGGGCGGTGCAGGCGTCGGACCTGAAGGTGGATCTGACGGTGGCGCCGACCGGGATGGACGGCCTGATGGAGATCGGCCGGGTGCAGCCGGCGGTGATCGTGCTGGACTACACGCTGCCGGATCTGAACGCGGCGCAGCTGGTGGAGCGGTTGATGGCGCCCAAGCGGACGCTCGAGGCGGAGGTGTTGATCGTCACGGCCGGCGTGGCGGACGAGGATGTCGCGTGGCTGCACCGGCTGGGCGTGAAGGAGATCGTGGAGAAGGGCAAGGGGATCGACGCGGTGATGGGGGCGTTGGAGACCGCGTTGAAGCGCCATCGGGCGCACAAGAGCTGAGTCGAATCGTTGAATCCGGTCGGCGCAGGGCGCCGGCCTTGACGATACAGGACAGGCAGCGGTCACAGGACAAGGGGGCCCCGGTCATCGTTACCAGATAGCGGAGACGAGCGGACAGAAAAAACGAGCGAAGCGTCGGGTGCGCTGTAGCGAGGCGTGCCACTCCCGGAAGTCCCGATCTACTTCATGTAGGTCCTGTTAGGAGGTGACGCTCGATGTTTGCTCAACTGCTCGCAGTTCTGTTCACGTCGATGGCGAAGCTGTTTTTCGCTCAGGGCACAGTATCCTGGTAATGGTTTCTCGGGGCCACCCC
>JBGQHV010000075.1:0-13954 GCA_041498155.1 Gemmatimonadota bacterium
GGCGGCCGGGCCGTCGCCGACGTGCTGCTCGGCGACGCCGATCCCGGCGGACGGCTGCCGATCACCTTTCCGATCGCCGAGGGGCAGCTGCCGCTCGTGTACGATCACAAGCCCACCGGACGCGGGGACGACTACCTCGACCTCACCGGGCAGCCGTTGTTTCCGTTCGGGTTCGGGCTGTCGTACACGGCGTTCGCCTACTCAGGGCTCGCGATCGAGCCGGACACGATCGGCCCGGGCGACGGCGCGATCGTGCGCTGCCGCGTGACAAACGTCGGCGGTGTGGCGGGCGACGAGGTGGTGCAGCTGTACGTCCACGACGAGCTCGCCTCGCTGGCCCGCCCGGTATTGCAGCTCGAGGGATTTCAGCGGGTGCGACTGGCGCCGGGGGAGGAACAGGAAGTCGTGTTTCGACTCCGCCCCGCGCAGCTGCAGATGCTCGATCGCGATCTCCACCCGGTGGTGGAGCCCGGGGCCTTCCGCGTGCTGATCGGGAGCTCGTCGCGCGATCTACGTTTGCGGGGCACACTCACGGTGCGGCCCTAGTTCGATGGACTGCAAGCTGTGTGAAACCCGCGACCTGCCGCTCTTCTATACCCAGGGCGACCGGCGGCAGTATCGCTTCTACCGCTGCCCGCGTTGTCGTCTCGTGGTGTACGACACGAGCACCGGGGTGAACCAGGAGAAGTACATCCTCCACACCGTGGATCCGGAAGCGAACACGCGGCAGAACCGCGGCCACCGGCAGACCTACGCGTTCATTCGACGCTTTGCGCATTCACCCGGCCGGATGCTCGACCTGGGGTGCGGGGACGGCACGGTGCTGTGGCTGGCGCGCCGCGACGGCTGGGAGGTGGAGGGTGTGGAGCTGTATCCCGAGCACGCGGCGATGGTGCAGCGCGCCCACGGTTTCCCCGTGACGGCGTCCGACCTCGACGGCTATCGGGGCCGCCCGGCCGCCTGGGACGTCGTGGTCCTGACGCATGTCCTCGAACATCTACCAGACCCGGTAGGCGCGCTCGTGAAAATCCGCGCGCTGCTCACCGATCGGGGCGTGGGCGTCCTGGAGTTTCCCAATATCGACGCGCTCGACGCCCGGGTGCGGCGCCTCTTGTCCCGGACCGGGATCCACCGACACCGTTACGCGCCGACCTACACGCCGGGCCACGTGCAGGAGTTCTGCCGAGCTTCATTCGCCTTCGCGTGTGAGCGGGCGGGCCTCGAGCTCGCGGTCTGGGAGACGTACGCCGTGAATCCCGTGAAGCACGCGCTCTACCGCGTCTTCCCGATCGGGAACAAAGCCCGGGTGTTGGTGCGCCCGAGCGGGAGCGTCAGCGGGCGGCCATAGTCCTACGGCGTCACGACGCTCGCGTGTGCGATCGAATCGAGCCGTGGGAACTGGCTCCGGAGGTAGCCGTTGCCTTGGAGCCCGATCCGTCCCTGATCGGGCTGCTCGCCGTACCCCGCGTAGATCCGGTCCACCACATCCATCCCCTCGACGACGCTGCCCAGGGGGGAGAAGCCCATCGCGTCGAGGCGGGTGTTGTCCCCGAAGTTGATGAACATCTGGGTGGTGCGCGTCGCGGGGCCCGCGGTCGCGAAGGTCAGCGTGCCGCGGGTGTTGTGCTGGAGGACGGGATCGTCGGGGATGGAAGCGGTGCGCCACCGCGCATTGATCGCCGGATCGCCCGACAGGCCGAACTGCACCACGAATCCGGGTACGACGCGGAAAAAGCGCGTCCCGTCGAAGAATCCATGCCGCACCAGGTTGTAGAACCGGTCGGCGCCCAGGGGGGCCCAGGCCCGCGTCACCTCGACCGCGAATGCGCCGGCGCTCGTCTCGAAGCGGACCCGGTAGGTCGCTGGCGCGGTCGCCCGCATCTCGGCCGAGGCAGGGTCGGCCAGGGCCGAAGGCGATCCAACAGCGGCCTGCTGAGGCGGCGCGCCGCGCTTGCCGCATGCGCCGAGCACGCCCACCACCGTTGCGAGTACCAGTGCCTGACGCCGCATGCGCCGCATCCTCCTGTCACAGGTGAGTGCCGCTCCGACTGACAGGAGAAAAGCTACCATCACCGCCCCGGCCTGTGCGAGGCCGGGGCGGCTCGATTATTCACCGGATTGCGTGGACACGCCGTTGATGAACGCCGCCAGTGCGGCGATCTCCCGCGGCGCGAGATTCAGGTTGGGCATCTCGAAGCCACCGGCCCCGCGGGTGGTGGCGATGTTCGGGTCGGCGAGAAACCGCTGCAGATAGTCGGCGGTGAAACGGCGGCCCGTCAGGTCGGGCCCGAGGTTCACGACGCCGCTCGAGGGGACCTCGGGGTGGACGTGGCAGGTGATGCAGCCCTTCGCCACGAAGAGGCGCCGTCCGCGCTCGGCCGCCGCGATCTCGGGCGCGACCCTGCCGGGACTCACGGCGGGGACAGGCATCAGGGTCACGTTGTTGTTGCCGAAGCCCGAGTACACGGTGATGGCCCACGCGCCGGCGTGGGGCAGGGTGAGGGACGCGCGGTACCGCCCGTCCGACGCACCCGGCTGCACGGAGCCGCTCACCCGGTCCTGGCCGGCCTCGGCCGTGATGCGGGGATTCAGGTTGGAAAGCAGCGTGTGGCCGTGCTGGCGTACCGTGAAATCGAGAGTGACCGGCTGGCCCACGGCGAATTGATCGGGCAAATCCTCTACTGTGATCACCGCCCAGCCGCCGAAATTCAGCGTGAGCAGGGCCAGCAACGCCAAGACCTGCGACATCGGCTCCTCCGTGAGGGGTTCGCGGGTAGGATGCCGCCGGGAATGACAGGGTTTGGAGCCGGAGGTCAGTCCTCGGAGCCCTTGTTGCGCTTGCGGTAGGCCATGACGGCGATGCCGGTGACGACCGCCCCGGCCAGTACGGTGAGGAGCAGCATCCCCCCCATCAGGGCGGTCATCTGGCTCACTAGGGGGCCCGCAAGGACGAGAGGCGGAGCGCGTCCGGCCAGAGATGGTCCATCATCACGAGGACGAAGATCAGGGCGGGGATCAGGCTCCAGAAGAGGGTGGGCCGCTCGTACTTCAGGTGCATGAAGAACAGCAGCGCCGCTCCGGCCTCCAACACGGCCAGGGCGAGCAGCGTCGCCAGCAGCACGGGCGTCCGAAGGTGGGCATAGGCCAGCAGCACTTCGGCGCCCACGAGGCAGATGGATCCGATCCATACCACCACATAGACCTGCATCGTCGGGCCGTGCCGGGATTCGGGGGAGGCGGTCATGGTCAGCGCGCGTTCATGAGGTAGACGAGGGGGAACACGAACATCCACACCAGGTCGACGAAGTGCCAGTACAGTCCCGTCGTCTCGACGGCGGCGGCCGTCAACCGGCCGCGACGCACCAGCACGGCGATCACCGCGATGGCGATCACTCCACAGGTGACGTGCAGCAAATGCAGTCCGGTGATCCCGAAGAAGGTCGCGCCGAATTGCGCGGGTCCGCCCAACGGGTTTGTGGACGGACTCCATCCTTCATGGAACATCTTGAACCATTCGCGCAGGTGCAGCATGGCGAATGCGGCGCCGAGCAACGCGGTGACTCCCATCCAGCGCACGCACGCCGCGACGCGACCGCGCTGCGCGGCGACCACCGCGGTCAGCATGGTCAGGCTGCTCGTCAGAAGCACCACCGTCATGACGATGCCGTTCAGGATGCTCGGGAAGAACGCGAACGGGCGGGTCCAGTTGGCGGCCCCGACGCGGAGGTACCCGTAGGCGAACAGGATCGCACCGAAGGTGGCAGCGTCCGCCATGATGAACAGCCACATGGCGAGCTTGGGTGTGCGGATCCCGAAGGGGGAGCGCTCCAGCGTTGTTGCGTGCGCGGCGCCGGCCTGCGCGGTCATCGCCGAATCGGCCACGTCGTCTCCCCTGAGTGGGTTAGAGCTGCAGCGTCAGGAGCAGCAGGATATAGAGCCACAGCACGCCCATGAAGTGCCAGTACAACGCTGCCGCGTCAAAGGCACCAGCGACGCCCGCCGCCCGCCGGAGGCGGCCCAGAACGTACGCCAGCGCCGCGACTCCGCCCAGCAGATGGACGCCGTGCAGCGCGGTGAGGACATAGAAAAAGGCGGCGGACGGGCTCGTCGCGAGAAACAGCCCCTGGGCCGCGAGATTCCGCCAGGCCAGCACCTGGCCCACCACGAACAGGAGCCCCAGCCCCAGGGTGAGCGCCAGCCCGCCGCCGCCCGTCGCGAGGCGGGCCCGGGCGCGCTCCAGCGTCACACTGCTGGCGAGGAGTACCAGCGTGTTGATGTAGATGATCGGCGGCAACCGGAAGTGGATCCAGTCGGTCTCGGCGCGCCGCACGATCAAGGCTCCCGTGAACGCCGCGACCATCAGGACAATGGCGGCGATCCCCACCCAGACGCCGGTCCGTGCCGGCGAAGTCACGCGCTCGACGCGGACGCTCATGGTTCCGCCGGGATGTGTTCCGGCGAGTTCTGCATGACGTAGTCTCCCGCCTGGCCCCGAACACCGTACTCGTTCGGCCCGTGCGTCACGACCGGGTGGCGGCCGCCGAAGTTGTCGAACGGCGGCGGCGAGGGCGTCGTCCACTCGAGGGTCGTGGCCTGCCAGGGGTTGTCCGGCGCCGGGGTGCCGCGGAACCGGCTGCGCACCAGGTTATAGAGGAAGAGCAGCTGAACGGCGCCGGTGAACAGAGCGGCGACCGTGATGAAGCGATGCAGCGGGATCGACCCCTTCATGTACTCGTCGGTGAACGCCGAATAGCGCCGAACGTCGCCGTGCAGGCCGAGGTAGTGCATCGGCATGAAGATGCAGTACACACCGACGAAGGTGAGGGCAAAGTGGATCTTGCCCAGCGTCTCGTTCATCATGCGGCCGAACATCTTCGGGAACCAGTAGTAGGTGCCGGCGAAGATGCCGAACATCGCGGCGACGCCCATCACGAAGTGGAAGTGGCCTACCACGAAGTAGGTGCCGTGCAGGTACACGTCGATCGACGGTTGCGCCAGGAAGAACCCGCTGATCCCGCCGCTCACGAACACCGACACGAACCCGATGCAGAACAGCATCGCCGTCGTGAACCGGAGCTTCCCGCCGTACAGCGTACCGATCCAGAGCAGCGTGATGATCGTGGCGGGAATCGTGATGATCAGGGTCGGCACCGAGAACAGCGTGGCCGAGAAGGGGTTCATGCCGCTCAAGAACATGTGGTGCCCCCACACCGTGTAGCTCAGAAACGCGATGGCGGCCATGCAGGTGATCATGACGCGGGGCCCGAGCAACGGCTTGCGAGCGAACGCGGGGAGGATCTGGGAAACGATCCCGAACCCCGGCAAGATCGCGATGTACACCTCGGGGTGCCCGAAGAACCAGAACAGGTGCTGCCATAAGAGCGGCGAGCCACCGGTGTGGGGCTGGAGCGTGTCCGAGATCACGAGCCCGGCCGGGATGAAAAAGCTCGTCCCGGCCACGTGGTCGAGAATCAGCAGGATGCAGGCGGGAAGCAGGATCGAAAACGCGATCAGGCCGATGACCGAGGTGATGAACCAGGCCCATGTGGCGTACGGCATGCGGGCGAGGGTCATCCCCTTGGTGCGCAGGTCGAGCGTCGTCGCGACGAAGTTCAACGACCCGAGCAGCTGCCCCACGCAGAAGATGGCGATCGAGATCGCCCACAGCAGCTGACCCGTCCCCTGGCCGGGTCCCGCGTCCTTGCCCACGGCACTGAGCGGCGCATACGCCGTCCACCCCGAGATCGGGGGTCCGTCGTGCACGAAGAACGCGCTCACCAGCACGAGGAAGGCCACGAACGTCACCCAGAACGACATCATGTTGAAGCGGGGGAACGCCATGTCCTCCGCGCCGATCTGAATCGGTAACACGAAGTTCCCGAACCCGGCGAACGGCGCCGTCGTCAGCACGAAGAACACCATGATCGTGCCGTGCATCGTCATGAGCGACAGGTAGTACTCGGGCGTCATGACGCCGCCCGGAGCGCCGTTGGGCGACAGCTTGCCCAGTCCCGGAATGGCGAGGTTCGGATCGGCGAGATGCAGCCGCATCAGCCACGACAGGACCATCCCGGTGCAGACCGCGACCAGGGCGAGGCCGAGATACTGTTTCCCGATCACCTTGTGATCGAGACTGAAGACGTACTTCCAGATGAACCGTTGCGGCGGACCGTGATGCGGAGCGGCGGGCGGGGCGACGGTGCCGGGGAGGCTCATTGCTGGGCCGCCTGGTCTTTCATCCACTGCGCGAATTCGTCGGGCGTCTTGACCTCCAGATAGGCTCGCATGTTGTAGTGCCCGAGCCCGCACAGCTGCGTGCACACGAGCTCGAATTTCCCCGTGTGCGTCGCGGTGAAGTGGAGCGGAATCAGGAGGCCCGGGACGAAGTCCTGCTGGATCCTGAGCTCCGGGACATAAAACGCGTGTCCCACGTCCTTGGCGTGCATGGTGAGCAGGATCGGTTGGTTGACGGGAATGACCAGCGACCCTGCCACGATGTCGTCCCGCGCCGTAGTGTCGTTGGCGGGGTCCAAGCCGAAGAAGTTGCCGTTCGCGTCGTCGATCATCTCGGGGTGCGTGCCGCCGAAGGCCCCGTCGGCGCCGGCGTAGCGGAAGTAGAACGCGAACTGCTCCGCCTGGACGTCGATCCGCAGCGATCCCGAGTCGGGCGGGGACTGGTAGATGCCGGCCCACACCTTGGACCCGACCAGCGTGAGCGTCAGAATCTCGGCCCCCACCAGAATAGAGGCGAACACCACCATCGGTGTCGCCCCGCCGGGGAACCGCTTGACCGCCGGCGCATCCTTCCGGTCACCGAACTGCCATACGAACCCCGCCAGCACAATCTGCGCGAGGACGAACAGGATGCCCGACGCCATCATCGTCTCGGCCATCTGGTGGTCGATCCGGGCGCCATGCAGGGAAATGTCCGGCGGCATCCACCAGGTATGCCGGATGAAGATCGTTGCCGACACGATCGTGATGATCGTCAGCAGGACGGCAAACAGTTTGCCCACGGTCAGCTCCGGCTCAGTACGGCAGCGCCTTGAAGACGAAATTCGCAGGCGCCGTCCCGCCGTCGGTCACGGTGACTTCCTGGCTCTGCGTGCCGAACCGCTCGTGCCAGGCCGTGACAGTGTACTTGCCAGGCGGTAGGCCGGCCAGACTGAACTTCCCGTCAGCGCCCGAGACGGCATAATGCGGCGTCGTGAGCACGGCGAAGTAGCCGTGCATCCAGGGGTGCACATTGCACTTCACCGCGATGAACTCGGGCTTGTCGTACGTCGCGTGAATCGGGGGCGTCCCCGGCGGCTGGGACTTGTTCCACTCGGCGTTGACCTTGGCGAGCGGGTGGATGTTGTGGGACGTTTGATCGTCGTTGTAGATGTCGAGCGTCTGACCGGTTTGCAGCACGGCGACGTGCGGAATGTACTGGCAGCCTTTCTGGTCATAGCGGACCGACGCGGTCGGCGCCGCGCCGGGCTGGTCGCCGGCCGAGATGTACACCACCGCGTATTGCACGGTGCTGCCGGGCCCCGTCACCACGTTCTCGGTCATCACCGGCGTGGTGTGCTGGGTCGCGCACGACGGCTCCTTGCTCATGTCGATCGGGCGCATCTTCGGCGGCGTGCCGGTGAAGGTGATCGTACCGCTGACCGAGCCTGCGGCTGGGCGCGCCGCCGGGGCGTCGGTCGCGGCCGTCGCCAGACCGACCAGGGCGAGCGCCCCGATCGCCGGGGTGAGAAATCGGTTCATTGGGTGCCTCCTTCGGGGCCGATCGGCTTGAGCTCACCCCGGTGCGTCCGCACCCAGGTCTCCCAGGTCAGCGCCTCGGGCGAGGCGACGGGCTGCATGGTGCGGAGGAAGTGCACCAGGTCCCACGCCTCGCCGGGCTCCAGGTTGTCGATGAACGAGGGCATCGGCGTGCCGTCCAGGCCGGTCATGAAGATGCGATACAGGTCCTGGTTCGTGCTGCCGCACTTGAAGCGCGAGCCGGTCGCAAAATTGTACGGCCGGATCGGGTTGTCCTTGCTGTCGGTCAGGGTAGAGGCCGACGGCCCGTCGCCGTGCCCCGCCGGGCCGTGGCACTTCCAGCATTCCAGCCGCTGGAACACCTGGCGGCCATGCAGAATGCTCTCGATCGTGGCCGGCGTCTCGGGGGGAATCGTGATCGGCTGGGGCGCGAGCGCTCCCGCCCAGCGCGGCGAGAACGTCTTGATATAGGAAATCAGGTCAACCCGATTCTGCGGTGTGAGCGCGATCCACGGCGGCATGTTCGTGGTCACGAATCCGCGCTCCACCGAATTGTAGAGGTCCTGATCGGTCGGCAGTGCGCCGGAGGGTGTCGAGCGGCACTTGAACGTCGCCGCCGTGAAATCCCGCGGCTTCGGTTCGACCCACATGGCGTTCTCACCCTGGGCATCGCCGTCATCGCCGTGACAGCCCGCGCAGTAGCGGACGTACAGGGGCTTCCCGGCACTGGCGTGGCCGGTCAGGCCGGCGACGTGCGTTTCCTGGGCGATCGCCGGCGTAACGCCACCGAGCAGGAGCACGGTGCCACACGCCGACACGAGCGATATCCATCGCGTTTGCGGTTTCATTTGTGGCTCCTCTCAGAAGGCAAAATCGAAGCCGAGCATGAAGCTCAGGCTGCGAATCTTCGTGGCCGGCGTGGGGGCCGGTTCGCCCGAACCGTCCCCGCTCAGGGGTGCCATACCCGTCGTCTGGGTCAAGGCGAATTCGCCGTGAATCGCCATGCCGTCGCGGCTGAACATGAACGGATATGCGCGGACGCCGAGCGCCAGCGCATTCGCGTCTCCGAACGTCTTGGGGATGGCGGGATCGCCCTGTTTGGACATCCGCGTGAGCTCGTAACGCCCCTGGACCATGAAGCGGGGCGTCGCGACGTAGTGGGCCTCGAGCAGGGCGTTGTTCCACGTCGGCTTGTCGGGGCCGGGGCCCAGCGCTGCGTCATCTTGCGAGTGGGAGACGAGCGGGATGAGCTCCAGATTTCCCAACCAGATCTGTGCCGTCGCTCCGAGTCGGAGGAACGACTTGTTGGCCGACCCGGTGCCGGGAATCGGGTCGCCGCCGATCGTCTCGATCGTCGTCGGGCGATGGCCCAGGTACCCGAACACGCCGAGGCGCTGCGGGCCCAGGCCGTTCCCCATCGGCCAGGCCTGACTCAACGTGGCCATCGCATCCATGCTCTTCCCGGTCGGTATGGTGGGATCGCCGTCGTTGGTCGCGAGCAGCGCCACGCTGTAGCGCGTGTAGCCGTTGAACGAATGTCCCGAGAATTCGGCACCGATCTGGTTGTCGCCGAAGCCGAAGGTGTTGGCGCTGCCCTCGGGCAGGTAGTGGTAGGCGTAGAGGAACCCGCCGTTGGCAGACAGCCAGGTGAACCGCTTCTCGGACAACAGGTTGTCCAACTCGAATTTGCCCACCTTCAAGTTCGCCCAGGTCGACTTCCCCAGGTTGTCGAAGCGGACGAAGGCGGCCTCGATCCCCGCCGTCCCGTCGGGGTCCAGGGTCGTCACGAGCCCGAACGTGATGTCCTTGTACAACGTCCCGAGCATCAGGAAGTCGACGCCGGAGATGTCGACCCCGGTCTGGGTGAGCGTCTTTCCGGTCGGCGCCGCGTCGGTGATCTGGTTCGTCGTGCTCTCGAGATGCCACTGTGGCGTGGTTCGCATCGCGATGGGCCAGTAGCCGTTGTTCTGCCAGATCGGCGAGTCGCGGTCGTTGCCCAGCTGGTAGCCATTGTCCTTGAACCGCTGGCCGAAGGCGTTCAGCTCGGGCCACACAGTGTGGCACGCCGAGCAGCGCAGGCCGTACTTGCGGGCGAATGCGGGAATCGCAGTGGCGGAGTAGCGCGCGCTCGCAACGCTGCGTGTATACGCGGCGTACGCCGCGGCCATTTCCGCATTGCGGAATTCGGATCGCCCGCCGGTTGTAACCGTCGGCGTTCCGCTCCCGGGGGCAACGCCCACCGCACAGAGCAGGATTGCAGCGAACACGACACCCTTCGTGAGCCGCTCGATCATACCGCCTCCTGTTTTGTGCGGTACGCAGGTGGGAAGGCAAACGTTGTTCGGAACAAATAGTCGGGATCGGAGTCTTTCGACGCACAGCCACGCATGACGGCGAGACCTTTCGGTATTCTTCATGGTCACTTATCGTGCGGGCCGCCCCTTGTCAAGGCGCGCCAGGGGATCGATCGATTGCCCCCGGGCCGAGCAGGCGATGAGCCGCGCCAGCCGCTTGAGCCGGGTCTCCTCCTGCTTGGCACTGACGATCCAGAAGGCCACCGTGCGCTGATACCACGGCGCCTGCGCGCGGAAAAACAGCCAGGCTTTGGCCTTCGCCCGCACCAGCTTCACGAAGCGGGGGGGCAGCGTGATGTGTCGCCGCTGCTCGTACGAATAGAGCCCCGCCTTCTTCCGGTCGCGCGTCTGAAACGCCTTCAGCCCCGCGGACCGCATGCGTCCTTCCTCGATCAGGGCACGGATCCGCTTCAGGTTGACGGCGCTCCAGGTGCTCCCGGCCCTTCGTGGCGTGAAGCGGATCGAGTAGCGCTCGTCGTCGACACGGCGCCGGACCCCGTCGATCCAGCCGAAACAGAGCGCCTCGTCCACCGACTGCGGCCAGGTCAGACTGGGCCGGGTCGTGTGCCGCTTGTGGAACCCCACGAGCAACTCGCTGGCCGTGGCGTGACGCCGCTCCAGCCAGTCCCGGAACGCGGACGGCGACCGGAAGTAGCGGGGTGGCCTAGAGGTAGGCGTGCTCGCCATGCAGGGTTTCGTCCAACCCCAGCTTCTCGTCCGCCGCGCTGACCTTCACCGGGGTAATCCGGTCGATCACCGCGAGCATCGCATAGGTGAAGGCAAAGGCGTACAGCGCCGCGCCCAGCACCGCGCCCGTCTCCTTGAAGAAGAACGCGGCGCCGCCATGCAGCAGCCCGTCGGCTCCTCCATCGGGATTGACGACCCGGTAGGCCAGGAGGCCGAGGGTCACCACCCCGATCACGCCGCCCACGCCGTGCACGCCCCAGACATCCAGCGCATCGTCCCACTTCAAGTGGTTCTTGAGCCAGATCGCGTAGTAGCAGATGACGCTGGCCACGATCCCGATGAGAATCGCCGTTGCGGTGCTCACGTATCCGGCGGCGGGCGTCACCGCGGCGAGCCCGGCGATCGAGCCGGTGAGCAGGCCCACGAACTTCGGCTTCTTCTCGATGATCCAGGCGAGGGCGAGCCAGGTGATCGCGGCGAAGGACGCCGCCACGTCGGTGTTGAGAAACGCCAGCGACGTGACCGGGTCGACTTTGAGCTCGCTGCCGGCGTTGAAGCCGTACCATCCGAACCAGAGCAACCCGGTGCCGAGGGCCACCAGCGGAATGCTGTGTGATCCGGCATCCTGCACGCGCCGTTTGCCGACGTAGAACACCGCGGCCAGGGCCGCGAATCCCGCCGTGCAATGCACCACGATGCCTCCGGCGAAATCGAGTACGCCGCTTTTCTGGAGAATGCCGCCACCCCACACCATGTGCGCCATGGGGAAGTAGACCAGCAGCAGCCAGGCGACCAGGAACATCAGATAGGCCTTGAACGTGACTCGATTCGCGAACGCCCCGGTGATCAGGGCGGGCGTGATCTGGGCGAACATCATCTGGTAGGCCACGAACACGATGAGCGGGATCGTCGGAGACCCGGGGAACGGCGTGGTCGGGTCGATATGCCGGAAGAAGACCATATGGAAGTTGCCGATGATGCCCAGGATGTCGGGATTGGCGGCGTCCCGATAGCTGCCGCTGAACGCCATCGAGAAGCCGCACACCACCCACAGCACCGTGGTGACGCCCATCGAGACGAAACTCTGAATCATGATCGTGAGCACGTTCTTGCGTCCCACGAGGCCGCCGTAGAAGAAGGCGAGACCGGGCGTCATCAACATGACGAGGCTCGTCGAGACGAGCATGAACCCGATGTTGCCGGTATCCCAGTGCATCCTTGATCCTCGTGGTCCCGGGGGAGGCGCTTAAGGTGCGGTCAGGGGGCCGGGCGCGCCAATGCCTGGGCCGCTCCCCGCCGGATGGCGGCCCGCACCATGGGCGTCCACCCCAGCAGCAGGCCGCGGACGCCGAGCGCCTGCCGAGCCCAGGCATAGAGATCGAAGCGGTCGATGTGACGGGCGATCAGACCGTCGCGGAACGTGAACGTGGCGTCGATCACGTTGTGCACGGGCCGGCCGGTGGCCGAGTAGGTGTACCACGCCTCCCAATGCGCCGATCCGGTCTCGCCCGAGACAGTCACGTCGCGGAAGGTGATGCGCAGGTCGGTGGCGCGGCGGCACAACATGCGCCACATGGCGGCGACCTCGGGGCCGTGGAGATTGAGAAACACCGGATCGGAGAAGTGAGCGTCGGGGGTGTAGCAGCGCGCCATCGCGTCGGAATCGCGGGCGGCGAACGCGGTATACAGTCGGATGATGACGTCGTTCATGGCGGGCATGTCGCAAAGTGCGGCGTCGGGGCGCCGCGATCAAGCAGCGAACGGCGGCCGCGGTCAGCCTCGGGCGGGCGTGCCGTTGAGCGGACGTCCCATCCGCACGACGGGGAGGTGGACGCCGTCGGGAAGGGTCGTCGTCAGCCGCTCGATTTCGGCGAAGCCCAGGGCGCGGTACAGCGGCTCTCCCGGGAGGGTGGCCATCAGCTCGAGGGAGTGAAACCCGGCGGCCAGCGCGTCTCGGGTGCAGCGCTCGAACAGCTGTCGCGCGAGTCCGCGCCGCGCCCACGCCGGATGCACGAAGAAGGCGCGGATGCGGGCGGGTTGGGTGGCCGGATCGAGCAGGGGATCGGCCGCGTCTTTCATCTGGTCGCCGCCGTACAGCGTGGCACGGCGGCTCCAGCCCCCGGCCGCCATGAGCGAGCCGTCGGGCGCCGGGATCACGTAGTAGGTCCCGTCGGCGATGAGCATCGTGTCGACGCCGAACACGTAGCGCAACGCGCTGTCGATCTGTGCGGGGCTGTAGAACCCCTCGCTCAGCGCACGGACGGACTGCTCGATGAGCTGCTGCAGGGCGGGGACATCGGCGTCCGTCGCGAGCCGCATCAATTGGCCTTGAGCACGTCCTCGACGAAGCTCAGGGTCTTGGTCTCGACCCACTGGGCCGAGACGGCGTCCACGCCGATGGTCCCGGTCCGGTCCCCCGACACCGGAGTGACCCGGCCTTTGGTGGGCGACAGCTTGACGTCGCGGTGTACCAGGATGCCGCGTCGCGGATCGTACTTGAACATCAGGGCCGAGGCGAGCACCGATTCCGGGCTCCGCGCGGCGTGGATTCGGGGGGTGAGCGACAGGGCGACGCTGGGATACGCGTCGTCGAGGTCGCTGTGGTCGCGGGTGCTGGCATCGTGGCCCGCCTGCTGCAGCTCGGCCGCAAACTCCTCCAGCACCGGCCGCACCACCGTCCGGAGACAGTCGGCGCAGGCACGTCGTTTCCGTTCCGCGACCCCGTCCCCCGATTTGGGGACGGGCTTGGCACTCGCCTGGCGCTCGGCAAACGCGGTGAGCTGGAGGCGCAGTTTCTCGGTGGTTTCCGGGGTCATTCGATAATGGCCTGTGACACGATTCGGGAATAATGCGAAGGCGGGTGGTGCAGGGGAAGGCGGCGGCGGCAGGGAGGGCTCAGAGATAGCGCAGCCATACCTCCTGTCGCCGGACCTTGAGATCGGCGAACCAGCGGCACGCGAAGGACAACACGACCAGCGCCACCGCCCACACCCCGTACAGCAGCGGCAGACTCCAGGTGTATCCCTCGGGGGCCGGAGGGTCGCCCATCGGATGGTTGGTGAAGAGCCACGGGTCCACGGCACCCTGGCGCAGCGCCGACACGACGAGCGCGAGGGCGTGAATCAGCGGGATGTGCAGCAGGTAGAAGAAGAACGGAACCC
>JBGQHV010000076.1:0-13864 GCA_041498155.1 Gemmatimonadota bacterium
GACCCAGAACCCGATCGAGTTCGAGGGGACGTACCCGTTGCCCGAGGCGGAGCTGGATCGGTTCATGGTGAAGGCGCAGTTCGGCTATCCGGCGGCCGCCGTGGAGCAGGGCATCCTCACGCGGTACGTGGAGGGATTCGAGGCGGACCGCCCCGCGACCTACGGCGTCTCCCAGGTGACCGATGCGCGGGGTCTCGAAGCGCTGCGTGGCGTGGTGGACGCCGTCCGGGTGGAACCGAAGATCACCGCCTACATCACGGCCGTGGTCCGCGCGACGCGCGAATCCGCGTCGCTCACGCTCGGCGCCAGTCCGCGGGCGGGCGTGTCGCTCCTCAAGGCCTCGCGTGCCGCGGCCATGCTGGACGAGCGCGACTATGTCGTCCCCGACGATGTGAAGGCGCTCGCCCCCGCGGTGCTGCGTCATCGGGTGAGCGTCGCACCCGAGCTGGAGCTCGAGGGCGTGACGCCGGACGCGGCGCTGAAAGCCATCCTCGACCGGACCGAGGTGCCGACCGCGTGAGCGTCGGCGAGCTGTTCCTCTTCACGGCCGTGACGGGTGCCTTCATCGGCCTGTGGTACGTGATCGGGGCCTATGCTGGCGTGCTGTTCAGCCGGCGCGCGCTGGTCCTGCTCACGGCCACCGCCGCGATCGCCCTGCTGGGGTACCGCCTGGCCACCGCGTTGGACCTGCTGCTGCTGGTGGATGCGGTCCTGCTGACGGGAGTCTGGCTGGATGCGCTGCTCGCGCCGCGGCTCTCGGGGGAGGGAAGCGAGATCACCGTCACTCGCGAAGCGGCCCCTGCCTTCTCGCTCGGGCGGGAAGGGGAAGTGACCTACCGGTGGCGCAATACGGCGGCGCGGCGCGCGCGGCTATGGGTGCGGGAGGTCCGGCCCGACGTGCTGGGCGGAACGCTCGCTCCTCGTGCGATCGCGGTAGCGGCGCGCGGCGAGACGCGCGAGGCGCTGGCCGTGATGCCGGTGCGCCGCGGGCACGAGACGGCCGGAGCCTTCGCGGTCGATAGTGGCGGTCCGCTCGGGTTGGGCGTGCGGCGCAGCCGGCTCACCTTGCCCTGGGAAGTGCGGGTGTATCCGGCGCTCACGACGCTGCGGCGCCGCGCCGCCGTGGCGCAGGCGCTGCGACGGCGCGAGCTGGGGCGCCAGCCGCTGCGCCGCCTCGGCGAAGGGCGGCTGTTCGAATCGCTGCGGGACTTCGTGCCGGGGGACGATCCGCGACTGGTCGATTGGAAAGCGACGGCCCGCCGCGGCAAGATGATCACCCGCCAGTTCGAAGCCGAGCGGCGCCAGCAGGTGCTGTTGGTGCTGGATGCCGGCCGCCTGATGACCGCCGATGTGGCGGGCGTGGCGCGTATGGACTACGTCGTGCAGGCCGCGCTCGAGCTGGCCTACGCGGCGGCCGCGCACGATGACAACGTCGGCATCATGGTGTTCGCCGATGGCGTGAAGCACTTCGTGACGCCGCAGCGCGGCCGCCGCGGCCTGAAGCAGGTGCTCGACGTCCTGGCCGAGGTGGTCCCGACGCTGGTCGAGCCGGACTATCCCGGTGCGTTCCGCTATCTCGCCGCGCGCAACCGCAAGCGGGCCCTCACCGTGATCTTCACCGATGTGATCGACCGCTTCGCGTCCGAAGCCCTGGTCGCGAACCTCGCGACGCTCCGGCCCCGCCATCTGCCGCTCGCCGTGACGCTGCGCAATCCGGAGCTGGACGGACTGGCGGCCCTGCGACCGGAGACGGAGCGCGACGCGTGGCGCAAGGCTGCGGCGGAGGAGTTGCTGCGCTCGCGCGAAGAGGCGCTGTCCCACATGCGGCGAGCCGGGGTGCTGGTGCTGGATGTCCCCCCGTCCCGGGCCGCCGAGGCGGTCGTGGACAAGTACCAGGAGCTGAAACGGCGCGGACGGCTGTGAGATAGCTGGCGACGAAACCCGTTGGTCTGTAGGTTGATAGACCATCTGACCGACGGATTCTCGACCATGGGTCTTCCCGTTCGCGCCCTCGGGCTCGGCGCTGCGTGGGCTGTCGCCCTCGTTTCCTGTTCCGTCCCCACCGACAAGAGTAAGGACATCCAGGTGCTGGTCCGACCCTCGGACAGCCTGGCGGTGCGGGGCATCATCGGCAAGGGCAACCGCGACTCGGTGTACGCGTTCGCGTTCCGCGTCACCGCGGCGGGCGACACGCAGCCGCTGCCGAACGTGGATCTCGCCTGGGCCTCGAGCGATCGCAACATCGCCACCGTGGAGGGCGCGCAGAACGGCGCCGCCGAGGTCACGGGGATCAACGACGGGTTCGCGACGATTACCGCTGAGGCGGTAGCGTTCGACCAGGCCAACGCGGGGACGACCCAGGTGCGGGTCGCCGGCTCGTTCATCGTGGACAGCGTCCGTCCCAAGGCGGTGCGCTACGGCGAGAAGGTGGCCGTGTACGGCGTGGGGGTCCACCTCCCGTTCTTCTGGTCCCTCGGCAGCGGCGATCTGATCGAAGACCCGTTCGGGTTCAGCGGCAACTTCAACGGGCTCGAAAAGCGGGAATTTTGGGTGCCGCCGCCATCCTCGACCGATCAACCGTTCTTCTTCGGCTCCGGGTTCTTCGGGCAAGTCACCGACTCCATCACGGTGGACCCGCGCGATATTTTCGAGCCCGACACCCTGTCCCCGGGCATCATCGACATCAACGGCGCCGGGGTGCTGCGCCAGCAGGTCGCGCCGTTGCCGGTGCTGTTCTTCAACCCCGCGCTGGCGTTCGAGCCGGTGACGTCGGGCTTCCAGGATATCGACTGGGTCCGCTTCGATCAGAGCGACTCGGCCCCGGTGTCGATCGTAGTGAACTCCGATGTGTTCGGCGACACCGCGTTCGCCTTCATCAGCGACTCGCTGTTGAACTGCGGTCCCGCGAGCGTGGATGTCTGCTTCAACCCGCCGACCGGGTGGTACTTCACCCCCGGGCGACAGGCATGCACCAACAACCGCAGCTTCTTCTATGGGACGCAGCCCCGGGTGCCGACGTTCGTCGTGTCGTTCAAGAAGTCGCCGGCGCACCGGATGCACTTCCTGCAGTTCTACTCGCGCGAGGGGCGCTACGAGCTGACCGCCGTGCGGGGATACCTGCGGGGCGACAAGTTCATCCCGCCCGACCGGTTCGAAGACAACACGATGTGCTTCCAGGCGGATTCGAATTTCTTCGACTCGCTGGGCACGGCGCGACGTCAGATCCAGGTCGGCGTCGCGTCCCCGTTCGGCGTCGGGCCGTTCGGCGACTCGCTGCTGACGATCAGCACGCCGTATGACGTGGACATGTACCGCTTCCGGGCCAATGGCTCGATCTTCGCGAGCGACACGCTGGTCACGATCCATACCAAGTCCAGGCTCCAGGGCGGGGTGGACCCGTCCGACATCGACGTGTACGTGTACGACACGACGGGGTCCTTCCTCGGCTCGTCCACGGCGATCGGGTCGAGCGAGGCCGTGACCGTGCGGGCTTTCCCCGGTGAGTACTACGTGCTGGTGGTCGACGTCGCCGGGCAGCCGACGGTGTACTCGATGTGCATCGGGAAAGGCACCAACTGCGCGCCCCCCGGCGCCGCGCCGCCCGCGCGCGTCACCGCGAAGCCGCACACCTGGGTACGCCCGGGTGCCGCGGCTGCTCCGCCGATCAACGCGTCCGATCCGAGGCGGCTATTACCACGCCGGTAACGCAGTGCGTCAAGTGTCACGCGGCGCTGCCCGATAACAGCCGGTTCTGCTTCGCCTGCGGAGCCGACCAGACGGGGGGCGGCGTGGACGCGCAGTCGTCCGGGCCGGTGGAGATCCTCCAGGCCCGGCTGCAGCGCCTCGTCCAGGGCAAGTACGAGATCCGGCGGCTGCTCGGCAAGGGCGGCATGGGCGCGGTGTTCCTGGCGCACGACCTGACGCTCGAGCGCGAGGTGGCGATCAAGGTCCTGCCGCCGGACTTCTCCACCGATCCGCAGGTCATCAAGCGGTTCCAGCAGGAAGCGAAGACGGCCGCCAAGCTCGACCACCAGAACATCATCCCGATTTACCGGGTGGAGAGCGAAGACGGTCTCAACTATTTCGTCATGAAGTTCATCTCGGGCACCTCGCTCGAGGACGTGCTGGAATCGAAGGAGCCCCTGAGCTACGACTACGTGCAGCGGATCCTGTGGGAAGCCGCCTGCGCCCTGGGGCACGCGCACTCGCGCGGCGTGGTGCACCGCGATGTGAAGCCGGCCAACATCATGTTCGACCATGACGGCCGCGTCATGCTGACCGACTTCGGCATCTCCAAAGCCTTGCAGTCCGCCAGCGGGCTCACCGGCACCGGGATGATCATCGGCACGCCTCATTACATGGCGCCCGAGCAGGCCAAGGGGCAGCCGGTGGACGGCCGCGCCGATCAGTACTCGCTGGGTGTGGTGGGATACCGGCTGCTCGCGGGCTCGCTGCCGTTCAGCGGCGATTCAGTCCACACCATCCTCTATAAGCACATCTTCGAGGAGGCCCCACGGGTGTCGCAGCTGCGACAGGACCTCCCGCGCTTCCTTACCGACCCGATCCAGCGCGCCCTCGCAAAGGAGCCGGCGCAGCGCTTCGGAACGATGGAGGAGTTCGCCACCGCCATCTGGCCGGAGCAACCGGTGTCGGCGACGGGGAAGGCGACGCCGCGTCCGGTGCTGCAGCGGCCGGCCGCGCGCGGACCGGTGACGGCCGACACACCGACCGAGCACGTCGCCTCGGCCGCGTCCTCCGCCGCCCCCACGACGCCGCTGCCGTCGGTGAGGGCGCGCACGGCACCCGCCCCCGGCGCGCGTGCACCACAGAAATCCTCCAAGACGGGGATCTTCGTCCTGCTCGGGGTCGTGGTGCTGGGCGTGGGCGGCTATGTGGTCGTGAGTGGCCGGAGCAGCGCCAAGGCGAGCGACGAACCGTCTGCCACGACCACCGAGCCGGTGACCACCCCGACCTCCACCCCCACCCCGACGCCGGCCCCGGCCGTCACGCCGCAGTCCACTGCGGTCGCGACGCAGGCACCGGGCTCGACCGTCACGACGCCGCCCGCGGGCGTGACGACGCCCCCACCGCCCGCCCCGGTTTCGGATCGTCGGGTCAACCGGCCGCCGGCGCGCCACCCGGCGCCCGTGCGGCCGACGCCCACACCCGTCACGCAGCCTTCGGTGCAGCCACCGCCGACGCCCGTGGTCGAGCAGGGGTTCGTAACGATCGACGCTGATCCGTTCGGCACGGTGTTCGTGGATGGGGTGAACGCCGGGCAGACGCCGCTGGTGCAATACGGCGTGAAGCCGGGACCACATCAGATTCGCATAGAAAATCCTGGTTACAAGACGGTCACCGACCGTGTGCAGGTGGACGCCGGCAACACGGTTCGCAAGCGGTACACGCTGACTCCGGAAGGATGAGACTGATGCGACGCACTGGACTGAGTCTCCTGCTGGCGCTGGTCCCGGCCGCGCTCTGGTCGCAGGAAATTGTGCAGAACGCCACACTGCGGCAGGCCATCCAGGCCTACGAAGCGCTGGATTTCCCGCAAGTGATCGTGCAGGGGCGCGCGGCGTTGCGCCAGCGCCTGACCGCTCCCGAGCGCGCCCGCGCGGAAGAGCTGCTCGGGTTCGCGTTCAGCGCCACCAGCCAGCCCGACTCGGCGATCAGCGCGTTCAAGGAAGCGATTCTGCTCGATCCCGACCGCCAGCTCGATCCGCGCCGCGTCTCGCCGCGGATCACGGGGTACTTCAACGCCGCCCTGGGGCAGGTGCTGGTCGTGCGGCAGCTCAAGGTGGACACCGCGCGGTTCATCAGCGGCGCGGCGGGGAGCGGCGTCCCGATCCGCTTCACCGTGACGAGCCCGGCGCGCGTACGCACCCGCGCGATCAGCGGCAACACGGTGCTGCTCATCGATTCGAGCATCGTGGCGGGAACGCTGACCCTCAAATGGAACGGCACGCTCGCCAGCGGCGACCCGGTCCCCGGCGGCAAATGGACGATCGTCGTCGATGCGTTCGGCGCGGGGCAGTACACCACGTCGGGATCCCAGGAGCTGCAGGTCACGGCCGGCGCGGTCGACACCGTCCCCCATCTCACGGCGCTCCCCGGCTACACCGAGCTCCCCGAGACCGAGATCCCGCCGCAGAGCGGCCGTCCGCTCGGGATCGCGCTGCTGTACAGCGGCTTCGCCGGCGCCGGGGCGCTGGCATTGAACAACGGTGACCTGGGGACTTCAACCGGACGGGAAATCGGCGTCGCGGCCGGCGCCGCGCTGATCACCGGGTTCGTGATGATGCTCAAGAAGCCCGCGCCGCGCCCGGCGCTCGGCAACATCCAGTACAACCGCCTGCTGCGCGAGCAGATCACGCGCCGCAACACCGACATTGTCCAGCAGAACGCTCAGCTGCGTCGCCAGGTGCAGCTCACCGTCGTGCCCGTCGCCAGGGGGACCCGATGAACCGCGTGATGGTGCTGACCAGCCTGCTCGCCGCGACCGGAGTGTCGGCGCGGGCGCAGACCGTGCTCTTCGGAGTGCAGGGGGCGCTCGGGGACTACCGGGAAGTGTCGTCCAACCTGCGCTTCCGGGGCAGCGGCGTCGGCGGCTCGCTCGCGCTCCACTTCGGCCGCTTCAGCGCTGAAGGGGGCCTGACGCGTGTCAGCTACGACCCGCGCGACGGCAACGCCGGGCTCGCCAGCTTCAAGTCCACCCAGATCGACGCCCGTCTCGGCGTGGATGTGGCGTCGGGGCTCACGGCCGAAGTCGGTCTGCTGCGCCGCACCGTCGACCCCGAGCTCTCGGCGCAGGAGATGGCCGCGGCCCGCATCGGCGTCCGCTACTCCAAGCTCATCGGTCCGGGCGCGACCGTCGGTCTGCGCGGCAACTACCTGGCCGGCGCCAAGTTCACCGGCGAAGGCTCGGCGGGGCTCGCGTTCGAGCTCGGTCTGCTCGTGTCGGTGGGGCCGCAGAATGGACGCTATCGCTTTACGGCGGATTACGACTTCCAGCGCATCGACCGCAAAGTGGGGAGTGCCAAGACGCCGATCGAGCAGTCGGTGGTGCGGCTCGGCGTGGCGGTGGGATTCTGAAGTAGATTTCTCCGTCATGCATGCCTATCCCCACGGGAACGTCTTCTATCGCAAGCTGAGCCGGTCCTACCCCGAGATCGTGCGCGGGGAAGGGTGCTGGCTCGAGGACGCCGACGGGAAGCGGTACCTCGACGCCGTCGGGGGTGCGTTCGTCGCGTCGCTGGGCCATGGCAACGCCGAGGTCGCGAACGCCATGGCGGAGCAGGCGCGGCGGGTCGCCTACGTGAACGGCACCGCCTTCACCACCGGCGCCGCGGAGCAGCTGGCGGCCGAGCTGGCGGCGACGCTCCCCGGCGATCTCGATCATCTGTACTTCCTCTCCAGCGGGTCGGAAGCCGTCGAGGCGGCGCTCAAGCTGGCGCGCCAGTACTGGGTGGAGCGCGGCAAGCCGGAGAAACACAAGATCATCGCCCTGGCCCCTGCCTATCACGGCAACACGCTCCTCGCCCTGTCGGCCTCGGCGCGCGCCCACTACAAGACGATGTTCGCCGACTGGCTCGTGGACGTGATCCGCGTCTCCGTCCCCTGCTATCGCTGCGCCTGTGGCGGGACCGACCTCACGTGCCCGACCTGCTCCGGCACGGCGCTGGAAGAAGCGATTCTGGCCGCCGGCGCGGGCACGGTGGCCGCGTTCATCGCCGAGCCGGTGGGCGGATCGTCCACCGGCGCGGCCGTGCCGGCGCCCGGCTACTTCCGCGTCGTGCGGGAGATCTGCGATCGCCACGACGTCCTCTTCGTGGCCGACGAGGTGTTGTGCGGGGCGGGCCGGACCGGGACGTGGTGGGCCATCGAGCCGTTCGGGGTCGTCCCCGACCTCATGACGATCGGCAAGGGGATCGCGGGAGGCTATGCGCCGCTCTCGGCCGTCGCCGCGCCGCGGCGCATCGTCGATGTGCTGGCGGCGGGCACCGGCAGCCTGCTGCACGCCCAGACCTTCTCGTTCCATCCGGTCGCCTGCGCCGCGGGTCTCGCGACCGTGCGCCACCTGAAGGCGCACCGGCTGGTGGAGCGCTGCGCCGAGCTGGGCGCCGTGCTCCATGCGAAGCTTGCAGCGCTCACCCGACTGCCGCACGTAATGGCGATCCGCGGCCGTGGGCTGCTCGCCGGGGTGGAGTTCGTGGAGGATGCGCGGAGCTGGACGCCGCTGCCGCGTGGTCTCAAGTTCGCGGAGACGTTCACGGAGCAGGCGCTACAGGCGGGATTGGTCGTCTGGCCCAACGTCGGCCACGTGGACGGGACGAACGGCGACCTGGTGATGCTGGCCCCGCCGTTCACCGTCACGGCTGCGGAAATCGACGAGATCGTCACCCGCTTCGGCGTGGCGCTGGAGCGGACCCGCTCCACGCTCGCGGTGTCCGTCGCATGAGCAAGATCACCTACACGTCGACCGACGTCGATCTCGAAGCGTTCCATCGCCAGTTCGACGCGGCGCTCCAGCGCGTGCGCGAGACGGCGGGCGCGACCCACCCCAACATCATCGGTGGTGAGGCGGTGGCGCCGCCGGGCGCGCCGCTCGTGGATGTGACGCCCATCGACACGAGCGTGGTACTGGGGCGCTTTGCGGCGGCGGGCAAGCCCCAGGTGGACCGGGCGGTCGCCGCGGCCCGGGCCGCCCAGGCGGACTGGGCGCGCCGCCCTTGGCGGGAGCGGGTGGGCATCCTGCGCCGCGCGGCGGTCCTGATCCGCGAGCGGAAGTTCGACCTCGCGGCGCTGATGAGCCTGGAAGTCGGCAAGAACCGGTTGGAGTCGATGGGCGACGCCGAGGAATCGGCGGACCTGATCGACTACTACTGCCTGCAGGTCGAAGAGACGAACGGGTTCCAGCGGGAGATGGCGAAGATGACCGCCGTCGAGCGCAACGTGGACGTGCTGCGGCCCTACGGTGTGTTCGCCTGTATCGCGCCGTTCAATTTTCCGCTGGCGCTCTCCACCGGGATGTCCGCGGCGGCGCTCGTCGCCGGCAACGCGGTGGTCTACAAACCCTCGGAAGACACGCCCTGGACAGGCCTCAAGCTCTACGAGGTGTACCGCGACGCTGGACTCCCGGCCGGCCTGTTCAACTACATCGTCGGCCGCCGTGAGGACATCGGCGACTACCTGTGGCAGCACGAGGGCGTGGACGGCGTCGTGTTCACCGGCTCCAAGACCGTGGGACTCCGGATCCATCACGGCATCTCGACGCGCTGGATCAAGCCGGCGCTCATGGAGCTGGGCGGCAAGAACGCCTGCCTCGTCATGGCGACGGCGGATCTCGACGCCGCCGCCGACGGCGTGATGCGCTCGGCGTTCGGGCTGCAAAACCAGAAGTGCAGCGCCACCTCCCGCGTGTACGTGCACCGCGCCGTGGCGGGGGCGTTCGTGGAACGATTGCTCGAGAAAACGGCCGCGATGCGCATCGGCGATCCTACCGAGCGCGACGTGTACTTCGGTCCCGTGATCAACGAGCGCTCGGTCGCGCGCTACGAGGCGTCGGTCGCGCAAGCGAACCTCGAAGGCAAGGTGCTCGCGGGCGGCCGGCGCTTGACCGAGGGACCGCTCGCGAAGGGGCACTACGTGGCGCCCACGGTGGCGCGGTTGCCGCTCGAGAGCACGCTCTACCGGGAGGAGCTGTTCGTGCCGATCCTCGCCGTGGGGGAGGTCGCAGGGTTCGATGAAGCGCTCGCCGAGACGAACAAGGCCGACTACGGGCTCACGGCCGGGATCTTCACGGGTGAGCCGCGCGAGATCGAGCGGTTCTTCGACGAAGTGCAGGCCGGCGTCTGCTACGCCAACAAGCGGACCGGCGCCACCACCGGCGCCTGGCCGGGAGCGCAGCCGTTCTGCGGCTGGAAGGGTTCGGGCTCCACCGGCAAAGGCGGGTGCGGGCCGTACTATGTCGCGCAGTTCATGCGGGAGCAAAGCCGCACGGTGATCACTCCATGAGTGCCCCTACCCGGGATTACCCTCGCATCATCGTACCGCCCCCCGGCCCGAAGGCCCGCGCGGTGGTGGCTCAGCACAATGCGTACGCCTCGACGTCGTACCCGAAGGAGTATCCCCTGGTCATCGCCGGCGGCGAGCGCGCGATGGTCGAGGACGTCGACGGCAACCGCTATCTCGATTTCATGGCGGGGATCGCCGTGACGTCCACCGGCTACAACCACCCCGCGGTGGTGGCGGCGGTGCGCGAGCAGGCAGGACAGTTCCTGCACATCTGCGGCGCCGATTTCTACTTCGCCGGGTTTTCGCGGCTGTGCGAGCGGCTCGCCAAGCTCGCGCCCGGCTCCAGTCCCAAGCGGGTGTTTCTCTCCAATTCGGGCGCCGAGGCGGTCGAGGGAGCGATGAAGCTGGCGCGGCACTCGACCGGTCGCGCGGCGTTCGTGGCGTTCTCGGGATCGTTTCACGGGCGGACCTACGGCGCCCTGTCGCTCACGGCCAGCAAAGCCGTTCAGCGCGCCGGCTTCGGACCGTTCCTGCCCGAGGTGTACCACGTCCCCTATCCGTACCAGTATCGCTGCGACTTTTGCCGCGGTGAGCCGCAGTGCACCAGGGGATGCGTGCGCCATATCGAGGAGGACCTGTTCGGCCGGCGGCTGGCCCCCCAGGACGTTGCCGCGATCGTGGTCGAGCCGATCCAGGGCGAGGGTGGCTACGTGGTGCCGCCCGACGGCTTCTTGCGGGACCTGCGCGCGCTGTGCGATCGCCACGGCATCCTGCTCATCTGCGACGAGGTGCAGTCGGGGATCGGACGCACCGGCAAGATGTTCGCGTGCGAGCACGAGGGCATCGAGCCCGACGTCATCACCGTCGCCAAAGGGCTGGGCTCCGGGATGCCGATCGGTGCCCTCATCGCGAAGGCCTCGGTCATGAAATGGGGGCCGGGCGCCCATGGCTCGACGTTCGGCGGCAATCCGGTGAGCTGCGCCGCCGCGCTCACGACGCTGGATCTCGTCGAGGGTGAGTTCATGGCCAATGCGCGCGCGCAGGGCGAGCGGCTGTTGGCCGGCGTGCGGCGCCTCGCCGAGAAGCATCGCGCGATCGGTGAGGTGCGGGGCCGCGGGCTCATGATCGGGATCGAGTTCGTCGCCGACCGCGCCACGCGCGCGCCCCATCCCGATCTCGTCGCGAAGCTCGAGCGCCTCGCGTTCTCGAAGGGGCTGCTTCTGTTGGGCGCCGGAAAGAGCTCGCTGCGCCTGGCGCCGCCGCTGGTCGTTGATGACTATGATGTCGACACTGCGCTGACGATCCTCGACCAATGCCTGACCGAGCTTAGCTGACCGCTGATGGCTGACGGCTCCAAGGTCTGCTCGATGAAGACCGCGATCGCGGAGCACGTCCACGACGGCGACACCGTCGTCATCGAGGGCTTCACCCATCTCATCTGTTTCGCCGCGGGCCACGAGATCATCCGCCAGCGGCGCCGCGACCTCACCCTCGCGCGGCTCACGCCGGATCTGATCTACGACCAGATGATCGCGGCGGGGTGCGCGAAGAAGCTCGTCTTCAGCTGGGCGGGGAATCCCGGTGTGGGGTCGCTGCATGCGTTCCGCCGTGCGGTGGAAGGGAAGGGCCCCGCGCTGGAGATCGAGGAGTACTCCCACTTCGGCATGGTCGCCCGGTTCCAGGCCGGGGCCGCGCGGTTGCCGTTCTGGACGATACGCGACTATGCCGGAACCGATCTGCCTCGCGTCAACCCCCAGATCCGCTCCGTGACCTGCCCCTACACCGGCGAGGCCCTGGCCACGGTGCCCGCGCTGAATCCCGACGTCACCATCGTGCACGCCCAGCGGGCGGACGCCGCGGGGAACACGCAGATCTGGGGGCTCGTCGGCGTGCAGAAGGAAGCGGCCTTCGCGTCGCAGCGCGTGATCGTCGTCGCAGAAGAGCTGGTGGACACCGCGGTGATCCGCGCCGACCCCAACCGCACGCTGATCCCCGGCCTCGTCGTCTCGGCGGTGGTCGTCGAGCCATGGGGGGCACACCCCTCCTACGCGCAGGGCTTCTACGACCGGGACAACGACTTCTACGTTGCGTGGGAAGCGATCTCACGCGACCCGGCGAAGCTCGCTACCTACCTCGACGAGTACGTCTATGGGCTGCCGGACCGCGCCGCGTATCTCGCCCGGAATCCCGGTTTGACGCGACGACTCCAGGCGCGCGCGCAGGTGTGCGCCGGAGTGAATTACGGCTTCTAACACCGCTGCTGGCCCCGCCTACTCGGCCGACGAGATGATGGCGTCCGTGGCCGCGCGCGAGCTGGCCGACGGCGAGGTCGTGTTCGTCGGCATCGGGCTCCCCAATCTCGCCTGCAACCTCGCCCGCGCCACCCACGCGCCTAATCTGGTGCTGATCTACGAATCGGGCGCCGTGGGCGCCGTCCCCGAGCGGCTCCCCGTCTCGATCGGCGATCCGGCGCTCGTGACCGGGTCCCTCATGGTGTGCGGCATGGCCGACGTGTTTCAGTGCTTCCTGCAGAACGGTCGCATCGAGGTCGGGTTCCTGGGCGGCGCGCAGGTGGACCGGTGGGGCAACATCAACACTACCGTCATCGGCGACTACGCCCATCCGAAGGTCCGGCTCCCGGGCTCGGGCGGTGCATCCGAGATCGCCGCCCACGCCCGTCGCACCCTCGTCATGGCGAAGCTCGATCCGCGCGCGTTCCCGGCGGACGTGGACTTTCTCACGAGTCCCGGCCATCGCTGCCGTGGCGTGCCGCGCCGCGACCTGGGCCTCCCCGGCGCCGGCCCCGTGAAAGTCATCACCGACAAGGCGATCCTCGAGGCTCACCCCACGTCCGGAGAGCTGGTCCTCGCCGCGCTCTATCCCGGCGTCAGCGCCGACGAGGTCCGGGCGGGCGTCGGGTGGCCGCTCGTGGTGCGCACCACGTTGCTCGAGGTCGCGCCCCCGTCGGCCCGCGATCTGCAGCTGCTGCGTGATGTCCTCGATCCGAAGAAACTCTTCCTCAGGGGATGACATGATTCTCCTCGTACTCGCCGCGTCGCTCGTGGTGCAGCAGCCGGCCGCGCCCGCCAAGCCGCGCGCGCGCGAGCTGGGCGTACCCTTCGACGGCACCCCGGGACCCTTGAACGCCATCACGGATGTCACCGGCGTGACCGTCGGTCAGGTGACGATCGTATCGGGCAGCGGGAAACTGGTGGTGGGGCAGGGGCCGGTGCGGACCGGGGTGACCGCGATTCTGCCGCGTGGCGCCGCGAACGGCGATCCCGTCATGGCCGGCTGGTTCACCCTGAACGGCAACGGCGAAATGACCGGCACCACCTGGCTCGAGGAATCGGGATTTCTCGCCGGTCCCGTCATGATCACCAACACCCATTCCGTCGGTGTGGTGCGCGACGCCGTGATCGAGTGGCTGGTGCACCGAGGCTTCGATTTCGACTGGTCGCTGCCGATCGTCGCCGAGACGTGGGACGGCGGGCTGAACGACATCAACGGGTTTCACGTCACGAAGCAGCACGCATTTCAGGCGCTGGACAGTGCCCGCTCGGGGCCGGTCGCCGAAGGGAACGTGGGGGGCGGCACGGGGATGATCTGTCATCAGTTCAAGGGCGGCATCGGCACGTCCAGCCGCCGCTTCACGATCGACGACAAGACCTACACGTTGGGCGTCCTCGTGCAGTGCAACTACGGCACCCGGCGTCTGTTGCGCAACGCGGGGGTTCCGGTGGGCACCGAGATCCCGGATCTCACGCCGTGCTACGCCGGCCCCGACCCGGTGCCGGCCGGGGAGACCCGGACCCGCTGCGTCGCGGCGGGATCATCCGGGTCCGGC
>JBGQHV010000077.1:0-13783 GCA_041498155.1 Gemmatimonadota bacterium
ATATCATTCGGTCCCGGGGCGTCGCATCATCTTGATGCGGTGGTGCGGGCGGGTTCCCGGCTTGAGGTCGTCGTAGCGGATCACGCTGATCGATCCATCGGCCTCCAGCACGCCGAGGCGCACATCCGCCACCGTCGCGGTGCCGTGCTCGCGCAGCGCCTGTTGCAGCTCCTCCGCGGTCACGCCGGCGTGCCGCAGGTGTTCGTCCAGAATCTTCCCGTCGTGGATCAGCATGATGCCTTCGCCCGCCAGGAGCTTGGCGAACCCCCGGCTCGAGCGCCGCACCCGATTGATCACCTGGTGCCAGGTGAGCAGCACCCCCGCCGCCACGAGGCCGCCCACGAGGCTCGTGTCGGGGCCCACCATCGCGTTCTGGACGGCGTTGGCGATGATCAGGAGCAGCACGAGGTCGAACGTCGACATCTGGCCGAGCTGCCGCTGGCCGGTGAGGCGAATGCCGACCACCAGCGCCAGGTAGACGATCGTCGTGCGGATGGCGATGTCGAGCAGGGTATGCCAGGGAGCGAGCATGGACGGTGCAATAGAGGTCCCGGGCGAGCGAGCGTCAAGCAGTCATCACATTCCCCTCATGATCGCTTCAGGGCCGCTGCCATAGCCTCTGTCCGGATCCGAAAACTCATCCGGCACCAGGGGGAATCCTATGAAGCTCTTCATTAGAATCGCGACCGTAGCGGTGGCCGTGGTGGCGCTCGCCGCCCCGGCGCGCGCGCAGCAGCGGTCGATGATCTTCAGTATGTACGGCGGCGGCGCCGATCATCTCGCCGATCTGCAACAGAACCCTTCGGTGTGGTTCATGCCCGGATACGATCTGGGGGCCAGCGTCGGCCTGCAGCTGAACGAGTACTGGGCCGTCCATACCGATTTCACCTTCACTCGCAATCCCACGCAGGGCAACACGTCGTTCGCCGGAGCGAACGTGAACCGCTTCTTCTACGGCGCGCACCTCGAAGGCCGTTACCCGCTGTCGATCGGGATCGCGCCGTTCGTGTTCGGCGGTGTCGGGGCCGTGTCGGTCGATCAGATGGGCGTCGATCAGTTCAAGCCGTTCACGCGGCCGGCGTTGATGTACGGCGGCGGGTTGTTCTACGGCATCCCGCGCTCGCGCGTCGAGGTGTTCGGCGAGCTGAAGGGGCTCACCTACCGGTGGAACACGGCCGGTTATCAGCGGACGATGTTCGATGTCACGTATTCGGTGGGGGCGAGCTACCGGTTGCCGGTCGGCTTCTGACGGCGCAGCGGTAGGGCAGTCGCACGACGGCCAGGGGTTGCATCCCTGGCCGTCCGTGCGTTCAGGGGGCGGGCTGCAGCCGAGCGTCGATGCGGATCGGGATCACGTTGCCACAGGGGCCTCGTTGCGATACGCGCACGCCGCTGCGCACCCAAGTCTGGTAGCGCGGGCGGTTGATGGTGATGGTGAACGTCCCTATTTGTGTGCCGGCCACGAGCTCGGCGGTGGACGGCACGAGCCGCAACGAGTCGCGGTAGGTCCCGTCCTGGATCGCGCCCGAGGCGCTGTCGGCCACGGCGGCGCCGGTGACGGAGTCGGTGACCGTCGCGATGACCGAGACTGAGGCCGGGGCCGTGCAGAAGCCGATCGGGGGCATGGTAGCGGAGCGGCAGGCGCCGAGGGCGAGACCGAGTGTCAGGAACAGCGTGGAGCGGCGCATACGTCCGAGCCAGAGAAGGGTGTCACCGAGTGATACCCATGAGGTCTGGGCGCGGGTCACAGCTCCGAGGAAGCGCCAGCCGCCACCATCACTTCCCACGCGCTTCGAAGTGCTCGGGGCGGGACTCGAACCCGCACGCCCTTGCGGGCACCGGCTCCTAAGGCCGGCGCGTATGCCATTCCGCCACCCGAGCGCTACGCATCCTGCACTCTCTTTCGCAGCGTGGAGACCGCGAGTCGAAATGCACGAAGGTCATTCGGCTTGAGCCGCTTCATCTTTTTCAGGAATGCATCGAGGTGCCGGATGTCGCGGAGCCGTTTGGCGCGCTCTGCTTTCCACAACACCTCGAACCTGCGGACCTGGCGTCTCCACTCAGCTCGAAGCTTCTTCGCTGCGTATGCGCTCGCCATAAGCCCCCCGTACGTCTGGCACAGCCCTGGCACACTTTGAGCTGTGAGTCGTCATGCCACACCCTAGCATACAGGATCTCAAGTCCTGTGCGTCTCCCAGTTCCGCCACGGTCGCGTGCTGTCCTGCTTCAACCTAGCGCCAGTCCTGCGAGCTCGGGAGCCGGAGACACGCGCGGTTCGTTAGGCCGCGCGTAGGCACGTCTAGGTGTCCCTGCCCGGTCGGGCTTTTCGTCGCTCCTGAAGTCTTCCCATCACGGCGGTCTTTCGGGCCGTAACATCCTGGGGCCGCAGGCGCTCCCCGCACTTCTTGCAATACAGCTCGTGCCGGACCCGACCACCGCACCCCTCATGCTCGTACACGATGGGCGGTCCGTCGGGCGCGGCCCAGCGGTCGCCCCATTCGGTAAGCGCGATGATCACGGGTTTGAAGTCGAGCCCCTGCTTCGTCAGGTGGTACGTCTGATGCCCTCCCGATCCACCCGAGGTGGCCATGACTCCTGTCTCGACGAAGTGCTCCAGCCGGGCAGCGAGAACGTTGGGGGCGATGTCGAGGGACTTCTGGAAATCGGTGAACCGCGTCATGCCAGCGAACGCCGCGTTGCGAAGGATGAGCAGGCTCCAGCGCTCGCCCACGATCTCGAGCGCACGCGCCGCCGAGCAGACCTCCTGATCGTAGGTTCGACCGAGCATGTGGGGATGGTAGTGCCAGCACTTGCATGACGCAATGGAGCACGGATGGTCCCGGCGCCGGACGGCCGACGAATGCTCCGTCCTCCTACACTTGCATGACGCAAGAAATAGTGCTATTGTCATGCAAGTCGCCGTCTAGGTAGCTGCGTAACCGATCAACCCACGTGAAAGGACACGACGAATGAATGCGTTGAGAATCGAAGGAGCCGTCGCCCTGGTAACGGGCGCCAACCGCGGCATCGGGCGCGCGCTGACGGAAGCGCTCCTCACCCGGGGCGTGAGGAAGGTCTACGCCACGGCGCGCAATCCGGAGGCCCTACGTGCCCTGCGTGACGAGCGGCTCGTGGCGCTGCGGCTCGACGTGACCGACGCCGACCAGATCCGCGCGGCCGGAGACGCGGCTTCGGACGTCGAGCTCGTCTTCAACAACGCCGGTGTGGCGCTGGCCACAGGAATCGCGGATGCGAGAGTCCTCGGCCAAGCCCGGCGCGAGATGGAGGTGAACTACTTCGGGCCGCTGCAGCTGCTCCAGCGGCTGGCGCCGTCGCTGGCCAGGAACGGCGGGGGTGCGGTCGTCAACATCGGCTCGGCGGCCGGGTTGACCAACGTTCCCTTTCTCCCGACGTACAGCGCTTCGAAGGCCGCGCTCCATTCCCTGACCCAGGCCGCGCGCATCCTCCTCGGGGCGCAGGGCACCTCGGTCTTCGGCGTCTACGCGGGCCCCGTTGACACCGACATGGTCCGTGAGCTTGCGCTGCCGAAGACCTCGCCGCGCGACGTGGCGTTCGCGATCCTCGACGGCATTGAGGCCGGGCAGGAGGACATCTTCCCGGACCCGTTCGCGGCGGACTTTGGCCGACGGTTCGAGTCCTCGCCGAAGGCCGCAGAACGGCAGATCGCCGCGATGGTCACGGGCTCGGCGGCGTGAGCGAGCGGTCCCTCGCCCGAGCTACGTGAGCGGGGGCGCAGCACTTGGTGGGCGGTGGGATGGATGCGCGAAATCGGCGGCTGTGCGGGGCGTCGACCGACCATGGGAAGGAAGTGAACGAACGTTGCAGGACACCCGAAGCGGAGAGAAGAGCGATGACGAACCAGAAGACTGGGACACGTGACGAGTGGCTTGCTGCCCGGCTCGAGCTGCTCGAGGAGGAGAAGGAGCTAACCCGGCGCAGCGACGCCCTGGCGCGGCGACGGCAGGAGCTGCCGTGGGTCCGGATCGACAAAGAGTACCGATTCGAGACCGACGAGGGGAGTGCTTCGCTGGCAGGCCTCTTCCGAGGGCGCTCGCAGCTCCTCGTCTACCACTTCATGTTCGGGCCCGACTACACGGCAGGGTGTCCGTCCTGCTCGGCGATCGCGGACGGGTTCAACGGCTCCGTCGTTCACCTGGCGAACCACGACGTCACGCTTGCGGCGGTATCGCGGGCGCCGCTCGCGAAGCTGCAGGCGTACAAGCGGCGGATGGGGTGGACGTTTCCGTGGGCATCGTCGTTCGGCAGCGACTTCAACTTCGATTTCAACGTCTCGTTCACCGAGACGCAACAGCGCAAGGGGCTCGTCGATTACAACTACCGGTCGATGGACGTGACGCCCATCCTGCAAGCCGGCGGCGAGGGGCCTGTCGCCGAACTCGCGGCCATGTCCGGAACCGACGCGGCCATGTTCACGCGCGAATTGCAGGGCATGAGCGCGTTCGCGCTCGAGGACGGCGTCGTCTACCACACCTATTCCGCCTATGCGCGCGGGGTGGACGGCGTCTGGAGCATGTACCAGTGGCTCGACCGCGGACCCAACGGGCGCAACGAGACGGGCGTCTGGTGGCGCCGCCACGACGAGTACGACACCGAGTGAGGCGCGCGGAAGGCTGCGTCACCCCGACGGGGGCGCTCAGGGGGTGCCGAGCGCCGCCGTCGCCTCCTCGAGCGCAGCCCGCGATGCCTCGAGCCGCGTCACCAAATCGGCCAGCTCCCGATCGGCCGCCGCCGCATCGGCGTAGCGCACCGCCTCGCTCACCGTCGGAAACGCGAGGGTGGCGTAGCCGTTGTCCAGGTCCGAGGCGAACTGCAGGCTCTTGAACCACCCGTCGCTCACCAGTCCCTCGGGACGCGTGAAGCGGCGCTCGACCTGCATCAGGGCCGCGTTCACGCGCGCCCACGGACGATCCACTGAAGCGCCGAGCGCGCTGTCGCGAGCCGCCGCGAACACTGCCGCCGTCGCCGTGAACCGCGACAACGCATCCTTCAGCCCCTGAGTCTGCACTGTCCACCCGCGCTTGGCGATCGCGCTGTCGAGCTGCCCCACGAGGCGCGTCATCTCGTTGCCCCACCCGACGTAGTCGAGCGGCACGACGCGCGCGTTCGCGAGCCGCGCGAGCAGCACGCCGACGAGGCGCGCCGCCGCCTGATGCTCGCGCCAGCCGCGGTCACCGTAGCGGTTCATCCAGTCGAACGAGTCGTACATCGAGTGGTACACGCCCGTCGGCCCGCTGAATCCGATCCCCGCCGCCGGAATCCCCAGATGATGGTAGAACCCCGCGAAGTCCGACCCGCCGCCGAAATTGCCCAGTGCCAGCGCCGTCGTGTCGCCCTTCAACCGCTTGAGCCACACGTCGTACACGGTCCCGGGTCCCACCGGGTCGGGCACCGCGCGCGTCGCTTCCCGGATCAGGCGCTTGAGGGACGGCGAGCCGCCGCCGCCGAACGTCGGACCCTCGGTCATGTCGTCCTCGTTCACGTAGGCCACGACCCGCGCCCGCAGGCTGTCGGCCATGTCCTCGACCCACTCGGTCGAGCCGATGAGCCCCCATTCCTCCGCGTCCCAGGTGGCGAACACGAGCGTCCGGGCGGGGCGCACGCCACGCCGCGCCAGATCGGCGAACGCCCGGGCCGCTTCCATCACGGTGACCGTGCCGCTGATGTTGTCGGCGGCCCCCGGGCTCCACGCATCGCGGTGCCCGCCCACGACGACCCACTCGTCGGGGAACTCGGCGCCGCGGATCATCCCGAACGTGTCCCAAATCGTGTGCAGCGCACGGCTCCCGTGCTCGCGACGCACTTTCAGCCGCGCCAGGGCCGGCCCCGGGCCCACATGGTAGTGGAAGGGCAGCGCGCCTTGCCAGGCGGCCGGCACGCCTACCCCGACGAGCGTCGCGAGAAAGCGCTGGGCGTTGCCGTAGCTCATCGGGATCACCGGGATGTGCGGCACGGGCAGCGAGTCTTCCGGCCGGCGCCGCGCACCGGCGACGCTGGCGTACCCCGGGGTCGTGGGGTCCCCATCCATGTTGAGGATGCTGCCGCGCTGGATGCCCCCCGACGGCCGCATCGGCCCGTGCGGGTACACGTCACCGCGGAAATAGCCGTCGTCCTGCGGATCGGAGTACAGGATCAACCCGACGGCGCCGTGCCGCTCCGCTTCGCGCGCCTTGATGCCGCGGAACGACCGCCCGTAGCGCGCGATCACGATCTTGCCCCGCACGTTGACGCCCAGGGAGTCGAGCGTCTTGTAGTCCTCGATCAGCCCGTAGTTGACGTACACGACCTCGGCGGTGACGTCGCCGTCGGCGGTGTAGCCGTTGAACGGCGGAATCTGCGGTCCCGCCGTGACGGGATTGTCGCGCACCGCGGGCTCGGCGAGCACCAGGCGCTGGGGCGGGCGGCCGGCCTGCGGCACGAGCCACGCTTCCACCGTATCGACCGCGGGGATGTACACGTCGTATGCCTTGACCCAGGTCGCGAGCCCCCACGCGCGCAGCCGCTCGATCACGGTGTCGCGCGTCGCCGCCTGCGCCGCGGTCCCCGCCATGTGCGGGCGCGCCGACAGCACCTGCGTCAGCACGCGCGGGCTCTCGGTGTCGGGCACGCCGAGCAGCTGGGCTTCGAACGCCAGCTGCGCCGCCGTGTCGGCGACACGGAATCCCAGGGGGACGGGCTGTTGCGCCGCCAGCGCGGCGGCGGAGCAGGTGAGCGCGGCCAGGAGCGGTGCGACCCTCACGGTTCCCTCAGCGTGGTGGAAGAAGTGCGCGAAACATAACCTGCGCTCATATCTTTGCCTCCGGCCTCCCCTGGAGACATTCATGCCCTCGCGATTGTTCGTGCTCGGACTCGCCGCCGCACTCGGCGCCGGTCCTGCCGTTGGCCAATCACCCGAAACGGCGACCTGGGTGCCGGCGCTCGTCCCACCGCCGCGCGTCTCCGCGAGCGAGCTGCGCGATGCCGTCGAGCGCTTCAGCGCCGATTGGCGCGCCCTGCTGCGCCGGTATGACACGGCGTTTTCCGCCGAGCGACGCGCGGCGGCGCGCGGATTCCTCGATGCGTGGCTCGCCCAGATCGACTCCGTCGACTTCACGGCCCTCGGGCCCGACGGGCGCGTGGACTGGATCCTGCTCCGGGCCCGGCTGGTGCACGAACGGCAGCTGCTGGGGCGTGAAGAGCAGCGTCTCGCGGAGGTGGCGCCGCTCGTGCCGTTCGCCGATACGATCCTGGCGCTGGCGGACGCTCGGCGGCGCCTGGTCACCGTAGACCCCGAGCGCGCCGGCCGCACCCTCGCCTGGCTCGCGGACGACGTCACGCGGCTGCGCTCGGCGGTGGAGGCCGGAGCCAACAGCGACACGGCGCGCGGCGCCCTGAAGCCTTCGAAGCTCGTGGCCTACCACGCCGCCGCGGTGCTTGGCTCGCTGCGCGAGACGCTCGAAGCCTGGTTCAAGTTCTCCGACGGCTACGATCCGCTGTTCACCTGGTGGGCGAGCGTGTCGTACCAGAAGGCCGATACCGCGCTCGACCGCTACGTGAAGGTGTTGCGCGAGCGGGTCGTGGGCGTGAAGCCGGGCGACGACGAGCCGATCGTGGGGCAGCCGATCGGCCGGACGGCGGTGCTCGAGGACCTGCAGCACGAGATGATCGCCTATACGCCGGAGGAGCTGCTCGCCATCGCGCAGCGGGAGTTTGCCTGGTGCGAAGGGCAGCTGAAGCAGGCGGCGCGGGAGATGGGTCTGGGCGACGATTGGCGCGCCGCGTTGGAGCGCGTCAAGCAGGATCATGTCGCCCCCGGCGCGCAGCCCGCGCTGGTGCGCGATCTCGAGCGCGACGCGGAGCAATTCGTCGTCCAGCACGACCTGGTGACCATCCCGCCGCTGGCCCACGACCTGTGGCGCATGGAGATGCTCTCGCCCGCGCGTCAGAAGGAGAGCCCGTTCTTTCTCGGGGGCGAGGTGATCCTCGTGTCCTATCCCACCGACGCGATGGACGAGGCGGACAAGCTGATGAGCATGCGCGGCAACAACGTGCACTTCGCGCGCGCCACCGTGTTTCACGAGCTGATCCCGGGCCACGAACTGCAGGGCTTCATGACCGAGCGCTACAATCCGCAGCGCGAGGCGTTCGAGACGCCGTTCTGGATCGAGGGCAACGCTTTCTACTGGGAGACGCTGCTCTGGGACATGGGATTCCCGCGCGGGCCCGAAGACCGTATCGGCATGCTGTTCTGGCGCATGCACCGCGCCGCGCGGATCATCTTCTCGCTCAGCTTCCACCTGGGGAGCTGGACGCCGCAGCAGTGCATCGACTTCCTGGTGGATCGCGTGGGACACGAGCGGGCCAATGCGACCGCCGAGGTGCGCCGCTCGTTCAACGGCGACTACTCGCCGCTGTATCAGGTCGCGTATATGATCGGCGGCCTGCAATTCCGCGCGCTGCACCACGAGCTGGTGGACGCCGGCGCGATGACCAACCGCCAGCTGCACGACGCCATCCTGCAGAACGGCGCGATTCCGATCGAGCTGCTGCGGGCGCTGCTGGAACACCGCGCCCCGCCGCGGGACTTCCGGCCGAGCTGGCGGTTCGCGGACGTCGCGGTGCCCTCGCGGAGCTACTGACCCGGGTCGGGTTTCGGCGGCTTGCGGGTTTTTGCTTTGCGCCGTAGAGTACTCTGCAATACAACGTTCAAAGGCGGGGTCGTGGGTCTGGTTTCCGATCTGCTGTTCGTCGGCTCAGTGGTGTTCGTGCTGGTGCTCGTGGTGCGGATCGCCGTGCACGCGGTACGCGGACGGCGGGACCGCATGATCCGCGGCGTCCGCACGCTCGTCTGCTACGGCGCGGGCTATGTCGCCGTACTGCTCGCCGTGGCCCTGTCGATGCCGCGGCGCGCGTACTCCCAGGGGGAGCGGGAGTGCTTCGACGATTGGTGCGCGGCCGGGATCGGCATCGCTCCCGGCGCCGCGATCGACGGCTGCGACGGCGCGAACGTCTGGATCGGCACGCTCGAGGTGTCGAGCGACGCCAAGCGGATCCGCCAGCGAGCCGCGGACGCCGTGGCGCTGCTGGAAGACGGGTCCGGGCGCCGCTACGAGTCGTGCGGGGAGCCGGCGCCGGGTGGGGGGCGGGGACTCAGGGACGAACTGGGGCCGGGCGAGTCATTCCGCGTGCTGCTCGCGTTCTCCCTCCCGGCGGGGGCGCGCCCGGCGGGATTCGTCATCCGGCACGGAGCGTTTCCGGGTCTCCTGATCATCGGGGACGATCAGAGCCTGGCCCACCGGCCGACGTTGCTGGCGGTGGCCCGGGCCGGAGGTGGCTGAACCCGGACCGCCCTCCCATTGTTCTCCGAAACAGTGAGATCCCTCTGACCGGAGAACAACGATGGCCAACGTCTGGGTGGCGCTCGATTGGGTTGGCAGGATCGGCGTGTCGGCCTTGTTCGTGAAGGCCGGAGTCAACCACATTCGCAAACGACAGGCGATGAAAGCCTATGTGCAGTCGAAGCACCTGCCGCTCGCGTGGCTCGACGTGGTCGGCACCGGAGTGATGATGCTCGTGGGGTCGGCGCTGCTGGTGTCCAACTGGCATCCCCACTGGGGGGCCGCGCTGATCATTCTCTTCCTCGTGCCCACCGCGTTCCTGATGCACAACTATTGGACCGAAACCGATCCGATGACGCGGTCCAACCAGGACGCGCACTTCTGGAAGGACATCACGATCGCGTTCGCGCTGCTGCTCTACATCGTCCAGGGCCATCTGTACCGCTGAACGCGCGCGGGCGAGCTAGCGCGGGACGATCGTCACCGAGACGACGGTCAGGTCCGGGGGCAGCGGGGGTTCGCTGAGGGCTCCGCAGTCCCGCCGGTTCCGCGGCGGGTACTCCAGGTGGAAGTTCAGCCCGGGGTGAGTGTCGAACCACACCATCAACACGCAGTCGGATTCGGATGACTGCGGCGCGCCATAGAGGCGCTGCAGCTCCCCGAGTTTCGATCCCACGCCGAACCCCTCGGCCGTGCGCGGACCCGCGCCCGACAGCTCCACGCGGTTCACGATCGCCGCGGCCGAGGAATCGCTGGCGAATCCGGTGACCGTGGCGCCGCCCACTCGGGCGGCGACGGTCGCCACCGGAATCCCGTCGGAAATCCCCGTCCACCCGTACAGCAGCTTGGGGCAGCGACGCGCGAGATCCGCCAGGGGGATCCCCGGGCGGAACGGCCCGATCGAATCGGCAGTGATCGGCGGAACCCCCGAGCCGCACGCGGGCACGCGGCCACCGGCCAGGGTGGTCTTGAGCCGCGTGGTGTCGCGGTCGGTGGGGAACGGCGATGGGACCGGAGGCGTCGGTGGGGACGTCGCGGTCACGGCCGTGGATTCCGGCGGCGACGAGTCGGGCGGCGCCGGCTGCCCCGCGGTCCCGGTGTGATCGCGGCGCTCCCGGCAGGCCACACCCGCGCCCACGGCCAGCGCGGCGATCAGCAGAGTGGCGGTCCCGATTCGCATCCCCGAAATATGGCATGGGCCAGAACCCCCAATCCGGTCCCCGCCGGGCGCCGTACACAGGCTGTCCCGATACTCGAGGCAGCCGTCGTGATATCGCCCTGGATCCTGCTGAGCGCCGTCGTCCTGGCGGCGTTCGCCCCCTCGTCCGACACCACCGTCGTGATCAAGGGGTTCGGCTTCAAGCCCAAGATCCTTGAGGTCCCGGTCGGCGCCCGGGTGCGCTGGGACAATCAGGATGAGATCGAGCACACCGCGACCGCCGCGTCCGACAGCGGAGCGGCGCCGCTCTTCAACGGGATCATGGCAGGGAAGGGGCAGTCCTTCAGCTACACGTTCGATCACGCCGGGACGTTCGTCTATGCCTGCGCCCGGCACTCATTCATGCGCGGGGAAATCCGCGTCACACCCAGAGGAGATCACTGACCATGCAGACGATTCGCACGCGCACCCTCGGCGTCCTGACCGCGCTCGCGCTCGGCCTCGCCGCCGGCGGCGCCGCCCAGGGAATGCCCGCCTCCGATCTTCGCGTCGGGCTCAACACGCTGCTCGCCGAGCACATCTATCTGGCGAGCGCCGCGACCGGCGCCGCGCTGGGCGGCCGGACCCCCGAGTTCCAGGCGGCCGCGGGCGCGCTGGACTCGAACTCGGTCGCGCTGTCGATGGCGATTGGGTCGGTGTACGGCGACGATGCGGGGGCGGCGTTCCTCGCGCTGTGGCGCAAGCACATCGGGTTCGTCGTGGATTACACGACCGGCCTCGCGACCAAGAACAAGGCGAAGCAGGACAAGGCGGTCGCGGATCTGCTGGGATATGCCACCGATTTCGGCGCCTTCCTCAACTCCGCCTGCCCGGCGCTCCCGACCAGCGTCGTGGCCGACCTCGTGCGCGGGCACATCACCAGCCTCAAGACGGTCATCGACGCCCAGGCCGCGGGCGATCCGGCGCTCTACAACAACATCCGCACCGCGGCCGCGCACATGCGGATGATCGCCGATCCGCTGGCCGCGGCGATCGCCAAGCAGTTCCCCGACCGTTTCGCGGCGCGCTAGGCTGGTCGGTCGGTTCGATGCAGGCGCCCCGGGGTGTTCCCGGGGCGCTTTCATCGTCTCCGTTGCAGCAGGGTCAGGAACCGTGGGTGCTGGCGTAACGCATCGAGGTCGGAGTCGTGCTCGATCCATTCCCAATGACCGAACCCGTTGGTCAACGAGCGCTCGAGGCAATCGATGGCGGAATCGGCGAGGCCCAGGAGGGCGTACACGCAGGCCACGTTGTAGAGCACAGCTGAATCGTCGGGCTCCATGGCGACCGCGCGCTTGGCCCACTCGCGGGCCCGGCCGCTGTCGCCCAGTGATGACAGACACCCGGCCCCCAAATACAGGGCCCGTTCGTCGTCGGGCACCAGCTTGAGCCGTCGCTCGGCGATCGCCACCGCGCGCAGCATGACGGCGCGGGCGTCCGCATCGCGCTTGAGCCCCACATAGACGCTCGCGAGCAGCGCGGGCGTCGAATAGTCCTCCGGTCGCAGCACCCCGGCCGACTCGAACCATCGCGCGGAGTCGGCCAGGCGTCCCATCGTCCGGCAGTGGCGGGCGTAGTGATAGTGGGCCTCGAACAGGTTCGGTTTCAGCGCCAGCGCAGTCAGAAACTCCTCTTCCGCGGCGTCATGCCGTCGATTGAGCGACAGGGCCATGCCACGGACGAGGTGCGTCTCGGCGAGCGCCGACGCCAGCTCGACGGCCCGTGCGCTCCCCGCGTCCGCGGCCTGCAGGTGCTCGTCGCTCGAGAGCCAGTAGGTGAACAGCATCGCGTGCACTTCGGCGAGACCGGCGTGCGCCAGCGCGAAGTCGGGGTCGGCCTGCACGGCGTCGCCGTAGTGCAAGAGGGCGGAGTCCTGAGAGGACCGGCGGATTTGCCCGGAGACGTGCCGCGCGCGCAGATAGGGGTCGAGCGCCCGCGCGCTCCGGGTGGGCACGTGGTCCAACGCGCGCCGCTCTTCCGGGGTCGGTGCGGCACCCAGCGTGGTGAGGACGCGGTCGGTGAGGCCGCGCAGTACGGGGAACAGCTCGTCGAGCTTCTCGTCCGCCTGCAGCGACCAGAGCTCGCTGCCGTCCGCCGTCGAGCGCAATCGCGCGCTGAGGCGCAACTGTCCGCCCAGACGGGTGACGCTGCCGTCGAGCACCGCGGCCACCGCGAGGGTGTGACCGAGATCGGCGAGCGAGACCTGGCCGTGCTGGGTGGCGGCCGACCCGCGCGACGCGACCCGCAGCGCGCGGACCCCGACCAACGACCGTGGAGGTACTCGGTCAGGCCGTCGGCGAAGTAGTCCTTGTCCGGATCGCCGCTCGCGTTGGCGAGGGGCAGGACCGCCACGGACGCGGCCGGGGCGGGGGCGCTCACTCGGAGCGCTTCTTGCCCGGAGCGGAACGCCGGCGGCGCCCGCCCCGGGCATCGGCGGCGCGGGCGATCAGGTCCTCGATCGCGCCGCTGGGATCGAACTCGGTGAAGCCGAGATTCAGTTTCAGCTGGTATTTGCGGATCGTCCGGTTGTTCCACTCCTGCACGTTGTACTGCACCCGGGTCGCAATGATGGGTGCCTTGTCGGTGTTGGCGTCCACCGCCATGGCCGCGAACGTGCCGCCATCCATCCGCGCCAGGAGATCCGAATCGCGGAAGCTCTTTTTCAGGATTTCCGAAACCGCGCGCAGCACCGTATCGCCCTCATCGTAACCGGCGGCGGTGTTGATCTGTTTGAGTCCCGCGACATCCGCCGATACGATGAGGAACTGGCCCTTCTGGCGCTGGGCGCGCTTGATGTAGGGATCTCCCAACGTGACGAATCCCCGGCGGTTGTAGAGTCCGGTCAACCCGTCGATGAACGACAGACTGCGCAGCGCCGCTTGCAGGTTGGAAATGTGCACCGCGGCGCGGATGGATCGCGCCACCAGCTCCCCCGAGATCTTCCCCTTTTGGAGGAAGTCCTGGGCCCCGGCCTGGAGCGACTGGATCGCCAGCTCGTCTTCGCCGCGCGCCGTGAGCGCGATGACCGGCACGTCTTCGTGGCGCTCGCGGATTCGGACCAGGGCATCGAGTCCCGGGGCTTCGGGCAGCGACAAATCGAGCAGCACGATGTCGAACTCACGCGCCGAGAGCCGCTCGAGCCCTTCGGCGAGCCCCGGCACGTGGGTCAGGTCGTACGGCTGCAGGCCCGACACGGCCGGGACCACTTCCCCCAGCGCTTCCTGGAGCA
>JBGQHV010000078.1:0-13638 GCA_041498155.1 Gemmatimonadota bacterium
GAACGTCGAACCGAGCTGCCCGATCGTGCCGCCCATGTGCAGCCACCAGTGGTTCGACAGCTCCGTGTGGAAATTGCTGTTGATGGCGTGCTCCAACGGCAGCCCCGCCGTGGTCCAGTCGTTCCATTCGTTGACGTTCCACCAGAGGCGCTGGAACACCGCGTTGGGCTTGTTGAAATTGAGCGACGCCCATGACGCCTGCTCCTGCCAGTCGGCGCGGTTCAGGAACCCGAGGTCGTTGATCTCATATCCCGGGGACACGCGCTGCAGGCTCGTCTCGAAGTGAATCAGTCCCGCGAACTTGCCGAGCCTCACCTGTTCGGCGTGCCCGGTGAGCGCCGTCGCGCTGCTGTCGACGCGCAACGCGCCGTCGGGGCGCTGGTAGAAGTGCGTCGCGCTTTGCTGGGTCGCCAGGATCGCGGCGGGTGACCCCGTGACGCGCGAGCCGGTGAACGACGCGTCCAGCTCGTACCGGCTCTGGAGGAAGCGGTGGCGGAAGTCCACGCCGCCCACTTGGGCGCTCGCGCGCAGCTGACTGCGGGACGAATCCAGGAGGGAGCGATTCACGGCGGTGGCGATCACCCCGATCCCCGTCTCGCCGCGGCGGAAGTCCTGTGTGGCCCGCACGACGGCGTAATTGGATGCCGGCTCGATGGTGAGGTGGTTGACGCCGACCTGTCGCTGGGTGACGGCATCGAGCGCCCCCAGCGAGAGCCCGCCCGGCGAGCGTCCCGTGAGCTTCACTGCGCCGAGGATGGTCGAGGCCGTCGGCGACGTCGCGTCGCCGTACAGGTCCGACAGCTGCGGCGCGCGGCCGACGCGCCGCGAATAGAACAAGTTCTCGCTGCCGCAGTCGCGCACCGCGTTGCAGTTGACGCTGAAGCTCAGGAGGCCGGCGCCCTCGATGAAGAACGGGCGCTTTTCCTGGAAGAACGTCTCGAACGTCCCCAGGTTCAGGACCGAGGGATCCGCCTCGACCTGGCCGAAGTCGGGGTTGATCGTCCCATCCAGGGTCAGGTTGGACGTGACGCCGTACTTGAAGTCCGCCCCGGCGGTAATGCGCTGGTCGCGATCGAACCCCGTGGGAGTCGGCACCGACACGTTCTTGGTCGAGACGTAGGGCGAGGCCTCGAGCCGGCGCGGCGAGGAAATCCCGTCGATGCCCGTCACCTCGCCCAGCTGTGAGGCAAAGCCGGGTTGATTGCGATGATACAGCGGCCAGCTCACCCGCTCCTTGAACCGCTCGATGTCGCGCCACACGGCGAACCCGAACGTGTGCGTCGCGCCGCTGGCGTAGCGCAGCTGCGAGAGGGGGATCCGGAACTCCGCCGTCCAGCCGAGTGAGTCCACGGCCGTCGCGACGTCCCACACGCCGTCCCAGGCGTCATCCTCGTTGGCGTCGTTGTAGATCGCGTAATCGCGTTTCACGCCCCCCGGACTGACCGCGAACTCGTATCCCGACCTGCGGTCGTGATAGGAATCGATGACGATCTTGAGCTGATCGGTGGGAGGCCGGACGTCGCGACGGGCAAGGATGCGGAGGATCTTCTGCGGCTCGGGGTCGTACGCTCGGATGAAGGCATAGAAGTAATGGTCGTCGTAGGCCACCTTGGCGACCGTGGCGAAGCGCGCCGCCTTGCCCTCGTCGGGATCGAACTCCTGGAAGGCCGTGATCGCCTGGGCCGACCGCCACACGTCATCGTCATCCCGGCCGTCCAGCAGGGGGGGACGGACGGCCCGCACCGCGCTCGCCCGCGTGGCGTCGGGGGTGGGCGGTGTCGAGGGTGCCATGGCGACGGTTTGCAGCGCGGCCGCGGCGGCGAGCATCAAAGACGGTACGAGCACGGGTGGCCCCGGGTGAAGATCAGAGAGTAAGACAGCCTACGGCCGAAAAGGGTTGTCGTGTGTCGCGGTCGACCACTCCTGACCGATTGCTCACAGAATCCCACGGGCTCCCGACGTGGTGCGGGATATCATTGACCCGGCGCACCTTAACCCCGTGAGGCGACACCATGGCTCGCACCCCCGTCGTGTTTCTTCTTGGCACCGCCGCCGTCCTCGGGCTCAGCCCCACCGCACGGGCCCAGGGCCGCTTCCCCCCCGATTCGTTCAAGAACCTCAAGGTGTTGCCGAAGACCATCTCCCAGCGCGCCTTGATCGACACCATGCGGGGGTTCGCCCTGGCGCTGGGCGTGCGCTGCGTCTACTGCCACGTAGGGAAGGAAGGCCAGCCGCTCGACTCGGTGAACTTCGCCTCCGACGACAAGCGGCCCAAGAAAGTCGCCCGCGTGATGATGCACATGGTGATGCACATCAACGAGGAGCACCTGGCCGACGTGCCCGACCGGCCCCAGCCGGTGGTCGTCGTGCGCTGCGCCACCTGCCACCGTGGCGTGGCCCGGCCCCGGCTGCTGGATGACGACCTGGCCCTGATGCTGGCCGACTCCGGGCTCGACGCGACCGTGCGCCGCTACCGCGCCCTGCGGGAGCGCTACTACGGCAGCGGATCCTACGATTTCGGGGAGCTCGTGCTGAATCAGTTGGCCCGCGCCGAAGCCCAGGCGGGGCGGCTCGACAACTCGATGGGGCTGCTCAAGCTGAACGCCGAATTCTATCCGGCGTCGACCCAGATCCCCTTCCTCGAGGCCGAGGTGTCGCTGCAGCGCGGTGACACGGCGGCGGCGATCGCCGGCTACCGCGACGCGCTGGCCAAGGATTCGACGAACATGGGAGCGCGGCGCCGTCTCGGTGCGCTGGGAGCCGCGCCGCGTCCCTAGCGGATCGGCGGCACTAGGGCCGCGGCGTTCCGATCGGCGTTCCCGGCGGTGCGGCGGGCGCGAGCGGTGGTACGGTCGGCGCGTCCCGCCGCATCAGGAATCGCTCGATATCCGCGGCAGCCAGCGCGCGGTGCGCCTGCGTCTCCGCGTCCGGAGTCGCCACCGGTGGTTGGGCCAAGGCGCGCGCGATGCGCCGCAGGCCCCATTCGGCCGCGCCGCGCGCCTCGGGCGACGCAGCTCGATCGCCGGCCAGCCGCTCCAGCTGATCCACCACCACACGCTGGGCCACCCGCGCGAGCGCGGCATGCCGGGCGGGCGGCGGTGCGCCCCAGGTTCGGGCGATGATGCGGTCGATTACGGCTGTGAGGGTGGGGAGCGCCGGGTCGCGATCGGCCAGTGCCGCGATGCGCGCGGCGCGGGGGGCCGACAGAAGACCGCCGACGACCTGCGTGGCGAGCGTGCGCGCCGCCCCGAGCTGGTCGAACGCTGGTGCGGCGGGCGAGCGGAAGCCGCGGCCGTCCGCGTCGTACCCGAACGGCGTGGGAGCGAGCTGGGCCAGCACCCGTTCCGGGATGGCGAGCTCGGTGGGCTGGATCGCATCGAGCAACAGCTCGAGCGCGCGGCGCTGGCGCGCGGCGGGGATGATCCGCGTGACCGGTAGGGAATCGCCGCGAACGCCGTAGCGGTATTCCATGCCGCCAACCGCCTTGATCGCTGCGGCGAGGATGAAGCGGTGGTTGAGGTAGACCGTCGTGAAGCGGCGGCTCAGCAGCGCCATCGGCTCGCCCGGGCGGATCGCTCGCTCGTCGAAGCGCGCGACCAGCGTGTCCCGCACCGCCTCCACACGGGCCAGCTCCTCCACCGCGTCGCCGCCGTTGATCCACGTCGTCCCTTCCGGATAGGAATTGTCGTCGCCCTCGTCGGGATTGGTGAGAAAGCGCAGTCCGCGCGCCATTCCTTCACGAACGATGGCGTCGAGCCCTGAATCCTCCTGGCCGGGGGAGAACTCGGCATACGCCCAACGGATGGCGAGGGAGTCGTAGGCGCCCGGGCCGTCGCGATAGGCGTGGGACAGGTCGATCTTCCCGTTGACGAGGGCGATGAGGGGGGCGGGGTAGGCCATGACGGACGTACGGCCGTCGGCCGCGGCGATGAAGTTGTGGGCCAGGCCGAGGGTATGACCGACCTCGTGCGCCACGTGCTGGCGCCGTCGCGCCATCGCGAAGTCCACCGCGCTGACGCTCGGATCGAGTCCGGCGATCCAGTCGCCCAGTCCCTCGTCCGCGTCGAGCGGGTCCTCCTCCTCGGCGCCGGCCACGGCGGGCGTGGCGCCCGCGAAGAGGTCGTAGTCCACGAGCGAGCGGTGCGACTCCAGCCGCACGGCCGCCTTGATGATCTCCCCGGTGCGGGGATCCACGAACGCCGGACCGATCGAGTAATCGGGGTCGGTGCGGTGGACCCACTGGATCACGTTGTAGCGCGCGTCCATCGGGTCCATGTCGGCGGGCATGTCTTCCACTCGGAACGCGCTCCGGAAACCGGCGGCCTCGAACACGCTGTTCCACCACATCGCCCCCTGCCGGAAGGCCGAACGGTACGGTTCGGGGATCGCCGCATCGAGGTAGTAGACGATGGGCTGCACCGGATCCGAAACGGCGGCACTCGGGTCTCGCTTGACGAGGCGGTGGCGGATCGCGTAGCGCATCACGTAGTCGTGGTCGAACGGCTGCGCGAAATCGTAGAACGTCACCGGAAAGAGCCCGATGCGCGGGTCGAAGCGGCGGGGACGGTATCCCGAGTCGGGCAGGGCGACGAGCGACAGGTGCTGCCGCAGGGTGACGGCCCGCGCCTCGGGGGCGTGTGATTGCACCGCGGGTCCCGGCTGGTCGCTGACGAAGGTGAGCGTCGCCTCGATCTCGGTGTTCCGGGGGAAGGCTTTGGTGTGGGGGAGGTAGATCGTGCTGCGATCGCGGTCGAGCTGGAACCCGCCCTGGTCCGAGCCGCGCAGCGCTCCGCGCACGTCGGTCAGGTCGCCCAGCAGGAACGGGGTCGCGTCCACCAGCAGGCGTCCCGCCTCCTCGGCGAGGACATCGAACGCCGCCACGGTCGAGCGGGGAAACGACTCCGTCACGGAGCGGGCCAGGGCGTCGTTATCGGTGCGGGCGCGGAATTGCGGGTTCTGGAGCACCAGAAGGACTTTGGGCCCCACACGCTCGAAGCGGGCGATCTGCTCCCGACCGATGGTGCCGCGGTCGAGGCCGAGTCCCGCGCCGGCGTCGCCCAGACCGGTGGCGAGCGAGGGGAGGTAGAGGAAGTCCCCGTCCAGACGTCCTGCGGGAATCTCCAGGAGCAGACGCCCTTTGGCGGCATCCCAGTACACGGGGAAGAACCCGTCGTGCTTCTCGAGCGTGCGGGTGGCATCGGCGATCGCCTGCTGGGCGGGGAGCGGCGCGGCGAGCGACAGCGCGGCTGCGCCGCCGACAAACAGGAGGGTCGCGTACACGGCGGATCGCATCTGGGCCTCCGAGGTTATCAGTCTCGATGCACGGTGTCGGGGGAAAATGCGGGTACGCAGACCGCCACGTACTCGGCGCCGCCGCGCTCGGGGGTGCTGTAGCGCACCCATTCTCCCGCATGGGCGACGACCGCCTGCCCGGCGAGCACGTCGATCGTGCCCCCCTCATGCTCCACGCGCAGCATACCCGCGAGAACCACTGTGATCTCTTCGAAGGAGGGACGTTGACCCGGCTCCCGCCAGCCCTCCGGGGAGGCCATTCGCGCCACGCTCACGGTCGCGTGCCCCGAGTTGACGCGGCCGGCGTATTCCTCGATGCGCTTGGGTGTGTTTCCGGCCGATGGGATGACAGTCGGGTGCGGTATGAGCGTCGGCATGCGTGGCGCCTGTGGATGGTGGCGCCGACAATAATGGAGCCCGTCTGGACGTCCGGACAGAGGCGTGATGCACGACGTGCCGGCGCGGGATCACCCGTGCCGGCACGTTGCACTGCGCGGAGGGATCGGCCCTAGGACTTCGTGACCGTGAACTGCCCGCAGGCGGTGAACTGGATCGTCACCGTCGAGGTCGCGCCCTGCTTCGTGACCACGGCGACCAGCGTGCCGGTGCTGAAGCGGGGACGGTCGGTGCACGTCGCGTCGAAATGCAGCGGTGTGGGCGTGGACACCTGCAGGTCAAACCGCGTCGTGTCGTTCCGCGTGAAGGTCGACGAGCCGGTGATGGAGAGTACGCCGCTGGGGAGCGCGGCGTCGTGCACGATCGATCCCGGCACGTCCGCGGTGAAGTCGATCGCCCAGTTGCGCAGGGAGCTCGCGGTCGCGCCGTTGCCGAACACGAAATCGGTCCGGAAACCGACCTCGGTCTGCGACAGCTGCGACGAGTCTCGCACCGCCTGCCGGCTGCCGTTCACCGTGATCGACGCCGTGTGCCCGTGCCGGTCCACGAAAATCCTGGCGAAATCGGTGAAGGCCAGCTTGAGCGAACGATCGGTTCCCAGGGGGGTCGGGTCGATGATGTCGATGGAGCCGCGGATCGTGTCGGCTCCGCGGTGGAACCCGATCACGCAATCGGTAAAGGTGACCCGCACCGAGTCGGGAACCCGGTCGGAGTCGGAATTGACTACCGGCAGGGGCGAGATGTCGGGGACGCACTGCACCGACGGCGACAGCGCGGCGGTCGATGGCGCGCCGGGGACGAACCCGATACCGCTGGCGGCGGTCCCGGCGTCGAGCTCGTTCTCCACGTCGGCGACGACGACTTCGCTCATGCTGTCGGCCTGGGCCTGCGACAGGGCGGGCGCCTGCGGACTCATGTGATCGCTGCAGGCCACCAGAACCGCGCCGGCGGCGATGGCCAGGGCGACCGTGACCGAACTGCGACGGAGCATCATGCGCATAACGACGGACTCCATGAGAGAAAGTGGGCCGTGGGGCTCACGGCGTGAAGAACTCGGCCATGTTGGACGCCGTCGCCGCAGCGCCGGGGAAGCTCGTGAGGCCCAGCCCCTCGGCCATGAGGCGCAGCGTGCTCTCGTGCTGATACAGGGTGGCGGACGTGAAGACCCGCTTGGCCCTGGGACCGATCACCGCCCAGACGATCCGCCCGCCGCCGTAGGTGTTGTCCGAATCGGATTCGTCGAACACGATCACGAGCAGCCCGTCGGTCCGGAACGACGGACTGGCGAGCAGCGGGGCGATGTTGGTCTGGAGCCAGGCGTCGGCGGTCTGCAGGCTGCAATCGTGTGCGTCGTTGCACAGGTTCGGTACGACGAATGAGTAGTTCGGCAACGTATCCCCGGCCAGATCAGTCGCGAACTGGGTAAAAGGCACGAGCCGCTTGACCTGGGCCGAGTCATTCACCACGTCGGAGAAGAACGACAGCGGGTTGTGCTTGCGGGCGTAGTTGCCCGATTTCTGGCCGGTGTAGCCGACCGACGGCAGATCCTCGGCGTAGGACTTCCAGGTCTTTCCGGCGGCGAGCAGGTGGCGCACGATGTTGTCGTCGGTGACCGTCGCGGAGTAGCTGTCGTTGTTGGTGATGACCTGGCCCGCGGTCAGCCAGAAGTAATTGCCGATGGACGGGTGCGTGTCGGCGTAGTACTGCGTCGCGTACCCGTACTGCGCCATGAGCGAATGCAGGTAGGGCATGGCGGCGCTGTCGGCTTGTGCGAAGTCATGATTTTCTTCGACCACGATGACGGCATGCGTGAAGTGCGGCAGTGTGCCCCCGCCACCACCACCGCCACCACCACCGCCACCACCTCCACCACCTCCGCCACTCGTCGTGGGCGAGTCCGAGTTCGCGCAGGCGAGCGCGAACAGGACGAGACCGGCGATGACGGTACGATGACTGAAGGGCATGTTTGACACCTCCAATACTACTCGCGAGTGGTCGGGAGGGTCACGGTTTTGCCAACGCCCGAAAAGTGTGTGAGCCGCGTCACCGGGAATCGCCCCCGCCTCGCGTGCGCAGCTCCCAGTCCTCGATCGAGCGCGGCCAATCGTCATGCAGCAGTCGGGAGAGCGCCCGGTCGGCGAGCAGACGGCCGCCGGTCTGGCAGCGCGCGCAGTAGTTCGCCTCATTCGCGGCATAGCGAATGCGTTGCACCGGCGCACCACATTCCGGGCAGGGCAGTCGGTAGCGGCCGTGCACCGCCATTCCCTCGCGGAACGCGGTGACCTTTTCGGGGAACGTATCGCCCGCCTCGGTCTGCAACCGGGCGATCCATGTGGAGAGGGTATCGCGGGCCGCGTGGTGCAGGCCGATGATCTCGGCTTCGGTGAGCTGTCCCGTCAGCCTCAGGGGTGAGAGCCGAGCGGCGTGCAGGATCTCATCCGAATACGCGTTGCCGATGCCGTCGAACAGGCGGGGATCGGTGAGCGCTCGCTTGAGGGTGTGCGACTCGCGTGTCAGCGCGGCGCGGAACTCTGGCTCCGTCGCGGCCAGGACGTCGATACCGCCCGGGTCATGTGCCGCCAGCGCCGGCGCTCCGTGCACGAGGTGCAGCGACGCCCGGTGTTTCACGCCCGCTTCGGTGTAGAGCAGGGTCCCGCCAGGGAAGTCGAACGCGGCGAGGCCGGCGCGGCCCGGAATGGCGGCGCCCCGGGCGCGCCACCGCAACCGTCCCGCGATCATCAGATGGAGCACGGCGTAGCGCTCCTCGTCCAGCTCGAAGACGATGCGTTTACCGAGGCGGCGCAGGGCGCGCACGGTGCGGCCTTCGAGGTCGGCCGGCGCGGGGTCGGTCGAGCGGAGCACGAATGGATTCGTTATCCGCAGGCGCTCCAGTGGAGCGCCCACCACGCGCGGCGTCAACGCGTGAAGGTAGAGAGCAATGTCGGGCAGCTCTGGCATGGCCGCGTCGGAGTTAGCTCAGCGTGTTTCTCCCGACCCGCGGCACCACGCTGCCGTTGGGCAGCACCACGTCGGCGAAATCGGGCCGCGTGGACATCGAGATCGGCAGGCGGTGCTCGACCACCAGTCGGACGACGGCCATCGCCTCCGGCGCGGCTTCCGCTTCCACCGCCTCGCGGTAGTACCAGACCGAGCCGCCCGCGGCCCGGAGCTCCCGGAGCAGCGTCGGCAGCGCGTCGAGGGTCACTGGCGCGTCGTCGAACCAGATCTCGCCGGTCCGCGCAACCCGGATCCGCCCGATGCCGGCGTTCATGACACAGTGTTCTCTATAGATGGAGACCCTAGAACGATGCCCGCGGCACCCTGGGAAGCGCAACTCCGGGGAACACGCGTCGCCAACGGCTGGTAGAGCGGTGGTCACGGCGACGGACGCCGTGAAGGAGGAGGCGCCAATGGCTAATCCAACGCAAGGCTTGCGAGTCACCATATTCGCGCTGCTCGGGGTCGGGCTGGTGTCGGCGGTCGTGCTGGGACGCGGGCAGGCCAAACGGACCGCGACGATTCCGGCGGGCACCTCGCTCGTCGCGGCACTGCAGGGGAACGTGTCCACCGAACGCAGCCATTCCGGAGACGCTGTCGAGCTGCGCTCGGTCGAGCCGATTCGCCTGGGGCAGGGGGCGGAGATTCCCGCGGGCGTCATCGTCCGCGGCACCGTGACCGAGGCGAAGGGCGGCGGTCGCATCGCCGGCGCGCCGCAGCTCGGAATGCGGTTCACGGAAATCGAAGTCGCGGGCGAGCGCCATACGATCAGCGCCGAGCCGTTCCACGTGTCGGGGAACAACGACGCGGGCAAGAGCGCCGCGCAGATCGGCGGTGGCGCCGTGGCGGGCGCGATTCTGGGACGCATCGTCGGCGGGAAGGGCGGGACGGCCAAGGGTGCGGTGGTAGGTGCGGCCCTGGGCACAGGCGTCGCCGTCGCGACCGATGGCGGCCACATCGCGCTGCCGGCGGGGCAACGCCTGCGCATCCGGATCGATGAGCCCGTGACCGTCGTGTATCACCCGTCGGATCGCAAAGGCGCGTCAGATCGCTGACGCAGGCGCGGATTGACGGGGGGCACGAGGCAGGCGATCAATAAGCCCCGTGCCCCATCTCTTGCGCGTCGGGCTGAAGCACCCGCCCGCCGATCCCGCCGTGTTTCCGTATTCGGTGCCCGCGGTGCGCACGCTCGAGACGCTCGATCTCACGGCCCGCGTCACGTTCTTCGTGGGGGAGAACGGATCCGGGAAGTCCACCCTGCTCGAGGGGATCGCCGCCGCCGCCCGGCTACCCGCGGTGGGGATGAACGACCTCGACCGGGATGCGACGCTGGCCGCGCAGCGAAGCCTGGCGGATACCCTGAAGCTCACCTGGGCGAATCGCACGCACCGCGGGTTCTTCTTGCGAGCCGAGGATTTCTTCGGGTTCCAGCGCCGGCTCGCCACCGAGCGGCTCGAATTCGAGCGGCGGCTCGCCGAAATCGGAGAGGAGTATCGGGACCGGTCCGCCCACGCCCGGGGCCTCGCCGCCGGCCCGGTCATGGCGTCGCTGGGCGAGATGGAACGGCGCTATGGTCGTGATCCCGACGCCCGCTCGCACGGCCAGTCGTTCATCAACCTGTTTCAGCAGCGCTTCGTGCCGGGCGGCCTCTACCTGCTGGACGAGCCCGAAGCGCCGCTCTCGCCGCAGAACCAGCTCGGCCTGCTCGCCGTCCTGCTGGAGATGGTGACCGATGACGCGCAGTTCATCATCGCCACCCATTCCCCGATTCTGTTGGCCTTCCCGAACGCCGTCATCTACAGCTTCGACCACGTGCCGGTGCAGGCGGTCGCCTACGACGACCTGGATCACGTCACCCTGACGCGGGACTTCCTCAACGATCCCCGGGCCTTCCTGCGTCGATTGGAGCAGCGCCTATGACGTGGACGATGGCAGTGTGGACCGGGCAAACAACGCGCTGGGGATGCCGACCAGGAGGGTGTGTGCGAGGAGCCCGTTGATGAGCCCGGGCAAGTGGACGTGCGCGGTGAGCGCGGAAAGGGGAATCACGACGAAATTCATCACGCCGTACACCAGCACGCCGTACACGCAGCCGCAGATCACCAGCCGGCGCGTGAGGATCGCCAGCTTCTGGCTCGCGAGCACATAGACCGCGACGATGCAGGTGGCGTTGAAGAGATGCAGAGCCAGACCGAGGAGCAGCGTCGGGACCCCGCCCTGAAACGCCGCGGGACCCATGAGCCCGGCGGCGATGGCTTGGAAGCTGCTCATCGCGGGGGCGCCCCGGATCCCGGTGAAGAACACCAGCGCGTCGAGCGCGTCGAGGGCGGCGACCGTGAGTCCGCCGAGGAAGATGGCGCTGGGGATGGAACGGTGACGCGGCATGAGCCAACAGACTACGCCGCGATCGGCATCCTACCAGATCCGGTCGCCGGATCGCCGAGCCGGCGCGCCGAATCGAGCCGGGCGCGCGACGAAGCTAGACGTCGAGCCGCTGCTCGTAAGGAACCGATTCACCGTGCTCGAGGTGGCGCCGCAGGACCCGCAGATACATGGCCCAGCAGTAGCACGACACGCGCCAGTGCTCGTTGGGCGCCGGCCAGCCCGTATGGTAGAATCGGACCTGCGTCATGCCGGAGGCGCTGCTCAAATGAAAGCCGACCCGAGTGCCCAGCCAATCGGGGTCGGCCTTGGTCAGCTGCAGCTCGAACTCCGCCGGCGGGACCGCCCGGGTCACTCGCGCCCGCCATTCGTATGCCGGTCCGAACCCGAGCTCGTATTCCGAGCCTTCGGCCGGCCGGCCCGCCGAGCGCTTGGTCCACCAGGCGTCGAGCCCCGGGGGGGTGCTGACGGCGTCGTACACCCGCTCGAGCGGCGCCTTGATGGGGAAATCCTGGTAAATATCGGGCACGGCGACCAAACTGCGCTCCGGATCCGGCTGTCGCAACCGGAACCTGAAGCCTCGCGAGAGTGTTTTCCCCGGGTCACCGCAAGGAGCAAACCGTGTCGATCCGACCGATCAAACGCATCGTGCAGGCCAGTCCCACCATCGAAGGCGCGGGGGTGAAACTCCGTCGCGCCTTTGGGTTCGGAGACACCGGCGACTACGATCCATTCCTGTTGCTCGACGATTTTCGCAACGAGCATCCCGAGGACTACCTCGCCGGATTCCCGTGGCACCCACATCGCGGCATCGAGACGATCACCTATGTCCTCAAGGGGACGGTGAGTCACGGGGACAGTCTGGGGAACCGCGGCACGCTCGGGTCGGGAGACGTACAGTGGATGACGGCGGGCAGCGGCATCCTCCACCAGGAGATGCCGCAGGGCGATCCGCAGGGCAAAATGCACGGCTTCCAGCTGTGGGCGAACCTGCCGCGGTCCCTGAAGATGACCGCCCCCCGCTACCAGGACATCGCGGCGCGCGACATCCCCGAGATCACCGACGACGACGGCACCGTCGTGCGCATCGTGTGCGGCGACTTTTGGGGAAAGACCGGTCCTGTGCAGGGCGTCGCCGCCGATCCCCGCTATCTCGACATCTGGGTGCCGGCCGGTCAGCGCAAGTCGCTCCCCGTCGAGACCGACCGGCATGCCTTCGCGTACGTGTTCGAAGGCAGCGGCCGCTTCAGCGGCGCGTCGCAGCCGCTCGGCGTGCTCACCGAACGGGTGGGCGTGGCCGACGCGGCCCCGGTGCGGGAGGAGACCGGCAACCGCTCGCTGGTGTTGTTCGATCGCGGCGACGAGGTGACGGTCCAGGCGGGAGACGCCGGGATCCGGTTCCTGCTCGTGTCGGGAAAGCCGATCGAGGAGCCCGTCGCGTGGTACGGGCCGATCGTGATGAACACCCGGGAAGAGCTGCAGCAGGCCTATGCCGAGCTGCGCGACGGAACGTTCATCAAGTCGCGCTAGGTCCCAGGCCGCGATTCTCCGCCTCGAGCTCGGTCGGGGTGACGCCCGCGAACTCGCGGAATTCGTTGATGAAGTGCGCCTGATCGGTGTAACCGTGGGCGAGCGCGAACTGCGACCACGAGGTCGTCCCGCGGCGGTTCAGATCCCGCACGGCGCGATCGAAACGGACCAGCCGCGAGAACAGCTTCGGGGTCATCCCCACGTGCGCCAGGAAATGCCGCTCGAGCCGTCGGGCCGAAATGTTGAGGTCGCCCGCCAGGGCGTCGATCCGCGTGCGCCCTGACGCCTGGCGCACGAGGATTTCCGCGCGATGCGACACGGCATCCGGCGTCTCGAGGGTACCGTGCCAGTGCTCCAGCACGTCGGCCATGCGCCGCATGGCGGTATCGGGAGGACCGGAGAGGATGCGGTCTTCGATCTCGTCGGCCTGCCGTCCGATGACGTCGCGTAACAGCGCCACGCTCTCACCGATCACCGCCGCCGGCAACCCCAACAACGGCTCGACCCCCGCGGGACGCAGCGACGCGCCGATAACGTGTCGCCATCCCACCGACCGCACGATGAAGCTCCGCAAGGTCGACCCGACGACGTAGCTGCGGTGCGGCGGCGCGACGATCGCGGCAATCCCGTCGCCGCGGGAGGGCTCGGATACGTACAGGACGAGATCGACGCAGGCGTTGGGCAGTATGCGCACCTGTGCCGGCGTGGTGAGATTGGGAAGGTGAATCTCCCAGAAGGACAGCACCCAATCGGCGAGGGCGGCGGGGGGCGGCACCTCCACGTACGAGGGTTCGGCCCGGCCGCGGTCAGGGCTTGCCGGAGCCATCGGATCTTTCACCGTCGCATTCTTCCAATACGAAATCCCGGCTCGAGCCGAGATTGGACGCGCACACTTTCCAGGAGCTTGATATGGCCGCTGCCGCTGTCGCTCGCCTGAAGCACCTCTCGCCCGTGCTCATCGTCGACTCGGTCGAGCCGTGTATCGCCTTCTGGGTCGATCGATTCGGGTTCACGGCCACCAACCAGGTTCCCGGCCCGGAC
>JBGQHV010000079.1:0-13616 GCA_041498155.1 Gemmatimonadota bacterium
ATCGATGTAGCGCGACCCGGGTTCGGTGGTGCGATCGTCGCGCACCACGGCGGGGTCGGTGCGGCCGCGATCGCGCTGCAGCGCGTCGTCCACTTCGAGGCGGGCGAGCCGGCTCTCGGTGCGCGTCGAATCGTAGCGGTACACCAGAGCGTCGCCCGGCACGACGACCAGCGCGACCCGGCCGGTGCGCAACGCCTGCCGCGCGTCTCCGCTGTCCAGCACCACAGCCGTGAGCCCCGGCGCGGCCTCGAGGATGCGGGCCGCGGCGCTGTCCCCCGCCCCGCGCGCGACGCCGATCCGCATCTCGCCCGGACCGCGATTCTTGAAGGCGATGCCCAGGGCGAAGGCGAGGACGATCGGAAACCCGAATACCCAGAACAACGCTTCCGGCTCGCGGTAGAAGCCCCGCATCCAGGCGAGCGTGAGCTGCGTCAGCGGCCGGTCAGTCATCGCGGATGCGCCGCCCGGTCAGCGACACAAAGACGTCTTCGAGCGAGGCGTGGTGCGTGGTGAGTGACGCCAGCGCCTGGCCGCGCCGCTCCAGCATCCCCATCAACGCGGGCAGGGTGTGGTGCAGCTCGGCGACCGTGAGCGACACCACGCCGTCCGCCGACCGAACGGCGCGGACACCGGGGAGCGCCCGGAGATCCGCGTCCCAGTCCGGAGGCGCGGCGCCGGCGAGCGTGAACTCCACGACGTGCTCGGCGCCCAGACCCGCGATGAGCTCGCGCGGCGTCCCGAGGGCGATCACCCGGCCGTGATCCAGGATCGCGACGCGGTCGCACAGCCGCTCCGCCTCCTCCATGTAGTGGGTCGTCAACAGCACGGTGTGCCCGCCGGCCCGGAACGCCGCGACCACGTCCCACAGCTGCCGCCGCGATTGCGGATCGAGGCCCGTCGTGGGCTCGTCGAGGAACAGCAGCTCGGGCCGGTTGACGAGGGCGCAGGCGACCGCGAGCCGCTGCTTCTGCCCGCCCGAGAGTTTGCTGTACCACGCCCGCCGTTTTTCGCCGAGCCCCACGAGGTCGAGCACCTCGTCCACGGTGTGGGCCTGACGGTAGAAGCTCGCGAACAACCGGATCGTCTCTTCCACCGACAGCTTTTCGGGGAGCTTCGTTTCCTGGAGCTGGATGCCCAGCCGCTCGCGCAGCGCCCGGTCGGCGCCACCGCCGCTCCACGCCCGCCCCAGCACTTCCACGACGCCGGCATCGGCCGGTGTCAGCCCTTCGAGGATTTCGACGGTGGTGGTCTTCCCGGCGCCGTTGGGACCGAGCAGGCCGAAGCACTCCCCGGCCGCCACGGTGAGATCGAGGCCGGCCACGGCGGTCACGTCGCCGTAGCGCTTCACCAGACCGGCGCAGTGGATCGCCGGCGGCCGGGCCGGGGCGCTCACTCCGCGGGCGGCGGCTCGACCCCGGAGGGCCGCTTCCGTTCGGGGGTCGACGCGGCAATCAGCGCCCGGTCCAGCTGGAAGGTGAGGCTCGCGACTCCGTCATTCAGGGCGCGGATCTTCATGAGGAGCCCCGAGGAGCGGTTCGCGGTGATCGAGAGCTGACCGGCCACATCGGCCACGGTCCCGATACTGGACGCGGTCGCGCGCGCCCGCAGCTGGGAAAACTCGCGGGAGATCCGGGCGCCGATATCCTGGAGCACCTGCGGTCGCGCGGCGCGATTGGATTCGAGCTCGGCCACCAGCTTCTTGATGTGCGCCACGCTGTGCTGAAATCCGTGGATCAACTCGATGCGCTGCGCCTGGAGCGGCGTGAGCTTGGCTTCGGCCATGGATCGAAGATAGCTAACTGGTCACGGCCAGGAGCGCCTGCTCCAACACGTCCATCCCCTCATCCGCTACCGCGTCCTCGACGGTCAACGGCACCAGGATGCGAATCACGTTGCCGTAGCTGCCGGCGGTGAGCAGCAGCAGGCCGCGGCGCAGGGCCTCGGCCTGGAGCTTCGCCGCCAGCTCCTTGGCGGGCTCCTTGGTGATCCGGTCCGACACGAGCTCCATCGCCAGCATGGCGCCGAGCCCCCGCACGTCGCCGATCGCCGGGACCCGCCCCGCGAGCGCGACCAACCTGCCCCGCAGCTGCTCGCCAAGACGCGCGGCGCGCGCCGGGATCCGATCGCCGCTCAGCAGCTCGAGCACGGCGTTGGCCGCCGCGAGCGCCACCGGGTTGCCGGCGAACGTCCCGCCCAGGCCGCCGACGTGGACCGCGTCCATGATCTCCGCCCGACCCGTCACGGCGCCGAGGGGGAGCCCGCCCGCCAGCGACTTCGCGGTCGTCATGAGATCGGGGGCCAGGTCGTAGTGCTCGGCGGCGAACATCCGCCCGGTGCGCCCGAACCCCGTCTGGATCTCGTCGTCGATCAGGACGATCCCGTGATCGGCGCAGAAGGTCGCCAGCATTGCGACGAATTCCTTCGGGGCCGGCACGAACCCGCCCTCCCCGAGCTGCAGCTCGACCACCACCGCGGCGATGGACTCCGGATCCACATGCGAGGCGACCAGGGCCTCGAAGTTCGGACGCGACGCGCGGCAGCAGGTGGAGCCGGCGGATTCGCAGCGGTAGCAATAGGGATACGGGAGCCGATACACCTCGGGCGCGAACGGTCCGAATCCTTTCTTGTAGGGCATCACCTTGGACGTCAGCGTCATGGCGAGCAGCGTACGGCCGTGGAAGGCGTGCTCGAAGCAGAGCACGGCATCCCGCTTGGTGTGATAGCGCGCGATCTTCACCGCGTTCTCGACGGCCTCGGCGCCCGAGTTGACGAACATCGTCTTCTTGGCGAATGCGCCCGGCGCGAGGGCATTGAGTCGTTCCGCCGCCACCACGTACGGCTCGTAGGCGGTGACCTGAAAGCAGGTATGGATCAGCTGGTCGAGCTGGGCCTTGGCCGCGGCGACGACGGTCAGTGGGCGGTGCCCGGTATTCAGCACGCCGATCCCCCCGGCGAAGTCGATCAGGCGGTTTCCGTCCAGGTCGGTGATCACGGCGTTCTCGCCCGAGGCCACCGCGATCGGGGCGGTGAGCGGCACGCCGCGCGGCACCGCCGCCTGCCGCCGGGCGATCAACGCGCGACTGCGCGGCCCCGGAATCTCCGTCTGCAACCGAATGGCGCCCATCGCGCTGGGAAGCTAGCCCCCGTCCGGCATTGCGAAAGCCTGACCCCCGTGTACCATATTCCGCGAATGCGGTAATTCACGGCATTGACGAGGAGGATGGCCATGGTGGGTGGACGCTGGCGTGGTGTCGTCGCGCTTGGAGCGGCATGTGCGTTGCCTTTCGTCGCGGGCTGCAAGGGGAAGGAAGGCGGCGCCGGGGGCGGCGCGGTGGCGAAGATCGTCATCACACCCACGGGGGACGCGCTGGCCGATGCGAAGGCGTTCCTGGCCAAGCTCTGCCCGCAGCCGATCGGCGGCGAGCTCAACTTCATGGTGTGGGAAGGCTACACCGACACCCTGTTCGCGAAGCCGTTCGAAGATCAGTGCGGCGTGAAGCTCAACTCGACCTACATGGGATCGAGCGACGAACTGGTCGCGAAACTGCACGCGGGCGGCGCGGGGACGATCGATCTCGTGTCTCCTTCGAGCGACGCCGTCACCCAGATCATCCAGGCCGGCCTGGCCCAGCCGCTCGATCTCAAGCGGATCCCGAGCTACGGCGACCTCATGGCGAGCTTCCGCGCCCTCTCCATGGCGAAGAAAGGCGACACGACGTACGGCCTGCCGTGGGCGTTCGGCCCCAATCCGCTGGTGTACGACACCGTCAAGGTCACCCCGGCGCCGACCTCCTGGAACGTGTTGTTCGACCGCAAGTACCGCGGCCGCGTGACCGTCCAGGACGACAAGGCCACCCTGTGGATGATCGCGCAGCTGCTGGGCATGGACGATCCCAACGACCGCAGTCACATCTACAACCTGAGCGATGCGGAGCTCGCCCGGGTCCACGCCAAGGCGCTGGAGCTGCGGCCCCAGATCCGCAAGTACTGGGCGACCGCGGGCGACATGACCCAGCTGTTCCAGGGCGGTGAAGTCGTGATGGGCGAAGGCTGGCCGCTCATGACGGCGCAGCTGCACCAGGCGAATTATCCGGCCGGCGAAGTCATCCCGCAGGAAGGGACGACCGCGTGGGCCGATCACTGGGTGCTGACCAACGGCGCCAAGAACCTCAACGCCGCCTACGCCTGGCTCGAATACGCCGCGCAGCCGTTCACGCAGAAGCTGATGGCCGACGTGACCAACTACATCGTCGCGAACCCGGGCGCGAAGACCTACATGAGCCCGGCGCAGGTGGCCACGCAGCGCGACATCGCCGACTATGGGACGCGCGTGAATTTCTGGCAGTGGAGTCCGATCCAGGACAAGTACGTCGAGATCTGGAATCAGGTAAAGGCCGGGAAGTAGCGAAGACCGCCAACGGCGTGGGATGTGGGTGATGGGACGTGGCGAGGGCCGTCACCTCCCGCGATTTCACACTCCACATCCCACACTCCACCCTCCCCTGCCGTGAGCACACCGATCGTTGAGCTGCGCTCCATCACGAAGCGTTTCGGCGACTTCGTGGCGGTGGACGACGTGACGCTCGCGATCGCGGGCGGCGAGTTTCTCACCCTCCTCGGCGCGTCGGGCTCGGGCAAGACTACCACGCTCCGCATGATCGCCGGATTCGAGCAGCCCACCGCTGGCGAGATCTGGATGGACGGCCAGCCGATCCACGCGCTGCCGCCCTACAAGCGTCACGTCAACACCGTGTTTCAGAACTACGCCCTGTTTCCGCACATGAGCGTGTGGGACAATGTGGCCTACGGACTCCGCATGCGCCACGTCGCGAAGCCCGAAGTCGCCGAGCGCGTGGATGCCGCGCTCGCCATGGTGCATCTCGAGACGCTGGGGGGCCGGATCCCGCGCCAGCTCTCGGGCGGACAGCAGCAGCGCGTGGCGCTGGCGCGCGCCCTCGTGAACCGGCCCAAGGTGCTGCTGCTCGACGAGCCGCTCGGCGCGCTCGACCTGAAGCTCCGCAAGGAGATGCAGCTGGAGCTGAAGCACCTGCAGACCCAGGTGGGGATCACGTTCGTGTACGTGACGCACGATCAGGAAGAAGCGCTCACCATGTCGGACCGGATCGCCCTGATGCGGGCGGGGCGGATCGAACAGCTCGGGACGCCGCGCGAGATCTACGAGCGCCCTGCCACCCGCTACGCCGCCGACTTCATCGGAGAGACGAACCTGCTCCCCGCCCGCGTCCGTGCCGCCGCCCCGGGCCGGCTCACCCTCGAAATCGAAGGCCAGGGACTCGAGGTCCCCGCCCCGTCGAGCCCCGTGACGCCCGGGCAGGAAGTCTGGCTGTCCGTCCGGCCCGAGATCATGACGATGGTGGATGGGTCGCCGCCCGCCGGACACAACAGTCTCGAAGGCACGGTCGAGGAGGGCATCTACGCGGGGTCGCTCACGCGGCTGCGGCTGCGGCTGCCGGGCGGCGGCGCCCTGGTGCTGCACCTCGCGCCCACTGGCACGGCGCGCTCCGCCGGCGCACACGCCCGGGTCGCGTGGCCCGCGGATCGCGGCGTCTGCCTCGTGGCCTGACCCGATGACAGCCCGACCCCTGCCCGCTCCCGACGCGCGGCTCACCTGGCTCGACCGGCTGCGCGCCCGGCCGCGCGCGCGGACCGCCCTGGCCGCCGCGCTCCCCGTCGGGTGGGTGACGCTGTTCCTGTTCCTGCCGTACCTGTTGCTGCTCATCCATTCGTTCTGGCGGCTCGACGAGCATCAGACGATCGTGCACCAGTGGACGCTGGCCTCCTACCGCCGGCTGTTCACGACAGACGTGTACCCGGCGACGATTCTCTTCTCGGCGCGGATCGCGCTGTCGGTCACACTGCTGTCGCTGGTGCTGGCCTTTCCGCTCGCCTACCTCCTCGCCTTCAAGGTCCGGCGCTACAAGAACCTGATGTACATGGCGGTGATCATCCCGCTGTGGGTGAGCTATCTGGTGCGCGCCTACGCCTGGAAAATCATCCTGGGACAGGAAGGCATTCTGAATGGACTGCTCGCGCAGCTGGGCCTGATCCACGAGCCGCTCGAGTTCCTGCTCTACAGCAAGTGGGCGGTGATCATCGCGCTCACACACATCTACACGCCCTTCACGTTGATGCCGATCTACGCGGTGCTCGAGGCGATTCCGCCGAGTCTCAAAGAGGCCTCGCAGGACCTGTACGCCGGACGATTCCAGACTTTTCTCCACGTCATCCTCCCCCTGTCGCTCCCCGGGGTGCTCGCGGGCAGCACGTTCGCCTTCGTGCTCAGCATGGGGGACTTCATCGCCCCGCAGCTCCTGGGCGGCAACGACAGCGGGCTCATGGTATCCAACCTGGTGGTCAGCCTGTTCGGCGTCGCCTACAACTGGCCGCTGGGCGCCGCCGTCTCGGTCGTCATGCTCGCACTGGTCGTCACCCTGCTGACGGTCGCCAACCGCCTGGAAGAGCGATTCAACTACCGCGGCAAGCGCGGGCGCGCGGCGAAGACCGATGCGCTGGCCGCCGTGGTCACGGAGAGCCGCGCATGACGCCCTCCGGTCGCCGCGACTGGCTGTCGCGCGGGCTGTGGCTCGTGGGGATCGCCGTATTCGTGTTCATCTACGCGCCGCTGCTCGTGGTGGTGCTCTATTCGTTTCACAAGTCCCGGATCATCGCGTGGCCGTTACAGCTCGGCACGCTGAGCTGGTATGGTGTCCTGTGGCACGACCGCGGCATGGTGGCCGCGGTGGTGGCGAGCCTCAAGCTCGCCCTCCTCGCGGTCGTGATCGCGCTGGGCGTCGGCGTCCCGGGCGCCTTCCTCCTGGACCGCTACGACTTCCCCGGCAAAGCGCTGTTTCAGCGGCTGGTCTTGCTGCCGCTCATTTTGCCCGGAATCATCACCGGCGTCTCGCTGCTCACGTTCTTCACCTTCATCGGGCTGCCGCTGTCGGCCGGATTTCCCCTCGTTCCGGGGTGGCCGGTGGTGCTGGGCCACGGCACGGCGCTCGTGTCAGTGGTCGTCACCCAGGTGTTCGCCCGGCTGCAGCGGCTCGACCGCTACCAGGAAGAGGCGTCGATGGACTTGTACGCCGACGCCTGGCGGACGTTCTGGCACGTCACGCTCCCCAACATCCGGACCGCGCTGCTCGGCGCGGCCCTCCTGGTATTCACCTTGAGCCTCGACGAGATTGCGGTCACGTTCTTTCTCATCGGGCGGCAGAACACCCTCCCGCTCCAGATCTGGGGGCTGTTGCGGCGCGGGATCACGCCTGAAGTCAATGCCATCTCGACCATCATCTTCGTCGTATCTGTCGGCGTCATCGTCGTCTGGGCGCGCCTGATGCACGATCCGCAAGGAGCGAAAGCATGACCGCGAAATCGTATCAGATGTACGTGGGGGGGGAGTGGGTCGGTGCCGCGTCGAAGCAGACGATGGACGTGTCCGACCCCGCGACCGAGGACGTCATCGCGCAGGTGCCGGCCGCCGGGGCGGCCGACATCGACCGCGCGGTGCAGGCGGCGCGGGCCGCCTACACCGGTGGCTGGAAAGAGGCGACCGCCCAGGACCGGGGCCGCGTGCTGCTCCGCCTGGCCGAGCGGATCCGGGCCCGCAAAGCGGAGCTCGCCGAGATCGAGACCCGCAACAACGGCAAGCCGATCGTCGAATCGGAGTACGACGTCGACGACACCGCCACCTGCTTCGAGTACTATGGCGGACTCGCCACCAAGATCCACGGCGAAGTGCTCCCGGTCCCCGCCCCGGCACTGGCCATGGCGCTGCGCGAGCCGGTCGGCATCGCGGGCCAGATCATCCCCTGGAACTACCCCCTGCTGATGGCCGCCTGGAAGCTCGCGCCGGCCCTCGCCGCGGGTTGTGCCTGTGTCCTGAAGCCCGCCGAGCAGACCCCGCTGTCGATTCTCGCGCTGGCCCGCGATTTCGAAGACGTGGGGATTCCCAAAGGGGTCGTCAACGTCATTACGGGAGATGGGCCCGATGCCGGCGCTCCGCTCGTCGCCCATCCCGACGTCAACAAGATCGCGTTCACCGGCAGCCAGGCGGTTGGCAAACTGATCATGAAGAGCGCCGCCGATACGTTGAAGCGCGTCACGCTCGAGCTGGGCGGCAAATCCCCCAACATTTTCTTCGCCGACTCGGACTTCGAGAACGCGGTGGACGGCGCCTTGTTCGGCTGCTTCATCAACCAGGGCGAGGTCTGTTCCGCGGGGAGCCGGGTGCTGGTGGAGCGCTCGATCTACAAGAAGTTCGTGGACGCCGCGGCGGCGAAAGCCAAGAAGATCCGCGTCGGCCCGGGCATGGACCGGCAGTACAACATGGGTCCGCTCGTTTCCAAAGAGCAGTACGATCGCGTCGTCGGCTACCAGGCCGTCGGCAAGCGGGAAGCGAAGGTGGCCGCCGGCGGCGGCCAGGTGTCGACCCACGGCAAGGGATACTACGTCGAGCCGACGATCTTCTACGACGTGGACAACTCGGCGAAGATCGCGCGCGAAGAGATCTTCGGTCCCGTGATGAGCGTGATCCCCTTCACCGATGAAGCGGACGCGTTACGCATCGCCAACGACTCGAGCTACGGTCTCGCCGCGGCCGTCTGGACGCGCGACATCTTCAAGGCGATGCGGGTCGTGAAGAACCTCGAAGCCGGGATCATCTGGGTCAATCACATGCAGCCGACCTACGTCGAAGCGCCGTGGGGCGGCTACAAGATGTCCGGCTTCGGCCGCGAGCTGGGCAAGTGGGGCGTGGACGAGTATCTGGAAACGAAGCAGGTCTACATCAACCTCGACGAGAAGCCGATCGGCTGGTACACGTGACGGATGGGCTGGGGAGTGATGTGACGGATTGAGACACTCGGGACTCCAGGCGGCTGAGCGAAAAGCGTCGCCTGGAGTCCTCAAGTGTCGACATTTGCGACACTTTTTCAGATTCGTATGATCCGACGATTTCGAAGTAACTAATTCGTGCACAATGACTTAATCTGGGGGGTTGCCGACGTCGTGACCCCCCAGGCTACCTTGGGTGAGCCCCCCTACCTTCCCACGGGCGGGCGTCCTGGCGGCTGACTTTCCCCTTGAGCTGCCACCCCCATACTGCGGCCGGGGGCGAGGGAGTCCGGGCCAACAAGACGCCCGGGCAACCGGACCGTGAGCCGCTGACAGCCCTTGAGGAGACAATGAAAGTCCTCGTATTGGGTGCCGGCGCGGTGGGGACCGTGTCCGCCCTGAGATTTGCTCGTCGCCCCGTTTTCCGTCAGCTGATCATCGCTGACGCCGTTCCTGGCCGTGCGCAGGCATTGGCCGACCGCATCAACGACCCCCGAGTCCGGGGCATCACGCTCGATGCCGCCCGTGAGGATCTGGTTGTCCAGGCGATCCGGGAGACCGGGACCACCCTGGTGCTGAATGCGGCTCTCCCCGTCACCAACCTGATCGTGATGCGGGCCTGCCTCGCGGCAGGCGCCGACTACATCGATCTGGCGAGCGGCGGCACGGAGGCGGACGGCATCCCCAAGCTCGACGATCAGTTCGCCCTGGATGCCGAGTTTCGCGCCCGCGGCCGCCTCGCCCTGCTCGGCATGGGCGCCGACCCCGGGACGTCCAACATCTACGCGGCGCACATCGCGAAGCACCTGCTTGAAGAGGTGACCGCCTTCCATGTCCGCGACGGGGACGACTCGGTGTACCAGGGTCCCGGCGGCATGGTGGCGGCCTTCAGTCCCTGGGTGTTCATCGACGAGTGCCTGTGCCCGGCGACGGTGTACCGCGACGGCCGGTTCGACTTCGCGGAGCCCCTGTCGGGGGCGGAGCGCTTCGACTTCCCGGAGATCGGCAAGCTCACCTGTTTCCACGTGGACCACGAGGAGACGACGACGCTGCCGCGGTTCTTCGGCGCGGTGAAGAACGCCGATTTCAAGTTCACGCTGGGCGAGGACGCGATCGCCACCCTGCGGGTGCTGCACCAGCTCGGGTTGTCGCGCAAGAAACCGGTCCAGGTGGACGGGATGGCGATCGTGCCGCGCAACCTCGTGGTCGCGCTGCTCCCCAAGCCGGTCGATCTCGCCGGCAAGCTGGTCGGCCGCAGCTGCGTCGGCACCGTGGGCCGGGGCTATCAGAACGACGAGCTGAAGGCGTTCTACGTCTATTCGATCGCCGATCACGAGCAGGCGTTTGCGGAGCTGGGCGTGCAGGCTACGGCGTACCAGACCGGCGTCCCGCCGGTCGTGGCGGCGGAGCTGATCGCCGATGGTGAGTGGCGCGGCGCCGGCGTGATGTCGCCGGAGCAGTTCGATCCGGACCCGTTCCTCGACCGGCTGCCGTCGGCCGGGATGCCGTGGCAGGTGCGGCAGATGCCGGTGGAGCGGCCGGCCAAAGGCCGACTGCGGGTGCTAGCGGCCTAGCGGTGGTCCTTCCGGGGTGACGTAGGCGGCGGTAATACCGCCGTCCACCCGGAAATCGGCGCCGGTGATATAGGACGACTCGTCGGAGGCGAGAAACAGCGCCGCCTGCGCGATCTCCCGGGCCTCTCCAAAACGGCCCATGGGGATATGCACCAGGCGGCGCTGCCGCTTTTCCTCGGTCGACAGGAACTTCTCGAGCAGCGCGGTGCGCACGGGTCCGGGCGAGAGCGCGTTGGCGCGGATGTTCTCCCGCGCATGGATCATGGCGATTTCCCGCGTCATCGAGAGGACCGCGCCCTTCGACGCCGTGTAGGCGATCTGCGGCGTGGCGGCACCGAGGGTCGCTACGAAACTCGCCACGTTGATGATGGACCCGCCACCCGCTTCCCTGAGGTAGGGGATCCCGGCACGGCAACAGCGCGCCACGCCCTTCACGTTGATATCGAGCACCAGATCCCAGATCGCATCGGGGGTATTCACCACGCCGTCGTCGTCCCCCGGAGACACCCCCGCATTGTTGTACAACACGTTGACCTTCCCGAACGCCCGCTTCGCTTCGGTGTAGAGCGCCTCCACCTCCACCGTCCGGCGCACGTCGCCCCCGATGAACTGCGCCCGCCCGCCCGCGGTGCGGATCTCGCCCGCCACCTGCTCCCCCGCCGTGGCATTTACGTCATTGACGACGACCGCGGCGCCTTCCTTGGCGAACAGCCGGGCGGCCTCGGCCCCTAATCCGGCGCCGGAGCCGGTGATGACGGCGACTTTCCCGTCCAGACGACCCATCGTCACGCCCTCTCGAAGTTTCTCAGCAAGTCCACGTCCGTCACCCGTCGATCGTACACCAGCTGCTCCTGGCGGGACGTGTTCACGTAGTGGTCCACCACCACGTCGCCGAACGCTTCCCGAGCGGCCTTCGACTGCTCGAGCAGCGTGGTCGCCTCGTACAGCGACTTGGGGACTTCCCGCACCTTCGGGTCGCGATACGCATCGCCCGTGTAGATCCCCTCGAACTTGAGGTCGTGTGTGATCCCGTAGATCCCCGCCGCAATGGTCGCGGCGAAGGCGAGGTACGGATTGGCGTCGGCTCCCGGACAGCGGTTCTCGACGCGAATCGACTTGGGAGAATGGCCGATGAGCCGCAGCCCGCAGGTCCGGTTGTCGACCCCCGCCACGAGCCGCGTGGGCGCGAAGGTGCCGGCCATGTAGCGGCGGTAGCTGTTCACGTAGGGGGCATAGAACACACTGAAATCGCGCCCGCACGCCAGCTGCCCGGCCACCCACTGCTGCAGGCGTGGCGACATGTGCGCCGGGCCGGCCTTGTCGTACCCCACCGGCTCGCCGGTCTTCGCGTCCCACAGCGAGCTGTGGAGATGGAACGAGCTCCCCGCCAGCGCCGTGTTCCACTTGGCCATAAACGTGATCGACTTGCCCATCAACGCGGCGACTTCCTTGATCCCGTGCTTGAAGATCACGTGGTGGTCCGCCATCAACACGGGCTCCTGATGCGCCAGGTTCAGCTCTTCCTGGCCCGGGCCCCATTCTCCCTTCGAGTTCTCGACCTCGAACCCGAGCGTGTCCATGTGGCGCCGCAACGCCTGCATCACCGGCTCTTCCTTGGTCGTCTGCAGGATGTGGTAGTCCTCGATGTAGCGACCCACGGGGTCGAGCCCGCGGAAGCCTTTGTCGAACGCCTGCTCGTAGGTGTCGTTGAAGAGGTAGAACTCCAGCTCCGAAGCGACGCGGAGCGTGAGGCCCAGCTCGGCGGCACGCTTGACTTGCGCCTGCAGCACCTGGCGCGGCGCCACCGGCAACGGCTGCTTGTCCTTCCCCTCGACGTCGCCCAACACGAGGGCCGTCTTGTCGAGCCACGGCACCGGGACCAGCGTCCGGTGGTCGGGGCGGATCATGAAATCGCCGTACCCCAGGTCCCAGGAGAACAGCTGGTACCCGGGCAGCGGCTCGTTCTCGATGTCGCAGCCGAGCAGGTAGTCGCACCCCTCCCACCCCTCGTGCGCCTGCGTCACGTAGGTCCGACCGGTGTAACGCTTGCCGGCGAGCCGTCCCTGCTGGTCCGGAAAGACGGCGAGGACGGTGTCGATCGCTCCCTGGTCCACCATGCGTCGCAGCTCGTTCAGCGTGATGCTCTTCATGGCGCCGTCTCGAAGTAGATGTTCTTGATCTCCGAATAATGATCGAGCGCGTGCATGCCCAGCTCGCGCCCCAGCCCGGACTGCTTGAAGCCGCCGAACGGCGCCTGGAGGTGCACGCTGGACGACGAATTGACCGACATCACGCCGGTCTGGACGGCGCGCGCCACGCGCAGACCGCGTTTCAGATCGTTGGTGAAGAGCGACCCCGAGAGGCCGTAGATCGTATCGTTGGCGATCGTCACTGCTTCGTCCTCGGTGTCGAAGGGAATGACGCTCGCCACCGGACCGAAGATCTCCTCGTCCACGATCTTCATCCCGGGTCTCGCGTCCGCGAACACGGCGGGCCGCAGGAAGTATCCCGGCCCGGCGATCCGCTCGCCGCCGCACACGAGACGGGCACCCTCTTTCGTGCCGAGCGCGACGTAGGTCTCGGTGACTTCGCGCTGGTGCGTCGAGATCACCGGCCCCATCTGGGTTTTCTCGTCGAGCGGATCGCCGACCACGGTCCGCTGAGCGGCGTTGCGCATCGCCTCCACGAACCGCGGGTAGATGGTGCGCTCGACGATGGTGCGGGAGCGAGCGCAGCAATCCTGACCGGCGTTGGCGAACACCGACGCCGCCGCCTCGATCGCCGCCTGCTCCACGTCCGCATCGCCGAAGACGATACACGGGGACTTGCCGCCGAGCTCGAGCCCGATCCGCTTGATGGTCTGCGCCGCCGCGGCCATGATGGCCCGGCCGGTGGCGGTCTCGCCGGTGAAGCCGATCTTGGCGACGTCGGGGTGCGACGCCAGCGCGGCCCCGATCGCTGCGCCGGGGCCCGGCACCACGTTGAGGACGCCCGGGGGCACCCCCGCTTCGAGCGCCAGCTCACCCAGGCGCAACGCCGAGAGCGGCGTGAGGCTTGCCGGCTTCAGGACGACCGTGTTCCCGCACGCCAGCGCCGGGGCCACCTTCCACGTGGCGATCACCATCGGAAAATTCCACGGTACGATCAGCCCGACGACGCCCAGCGGCACCCGCAGCGTGACGTCCAAGC
>JBGQHV010000080.1:0-13587 GCA_041498155.1 Gemmatimonadota bacterium
AGCGGATCTCCTGCGAAGAGATCATCCGGTCGAAGCGGGCTTTCTCGACGTTGAGGATCTTGCCGCGCAGCGGCAGAATCGCTTGGTTCTTGCGGTCGCGGCCCTGCTTGGCGGAGCCGCCGGCCGAGTCGCCCTCGACGAGGTACACCTCGCACAGGCTCGGGTCGGTGAGCGAGCAATCGGCGAGCTTGCCGGGGAGCATGCCGCCGTCGAGCGCGTTCTTGCGCCGCACCAGCTCGCGCGCCTTGCGCGCCGCCTCGCGCGCCCGGGCCGCGCTGACCGCCTTGGCGATGACCGCGCGGGCCACGCTTGGATTCTTGTCGAGGAAATCGCCCAGCGCTTCGTTCACGACGCTCTTGACGATGCCCTCGACCTCCGAATTGCCGAGCTTGGTCTTGGTTTGCCCCTCGAACTGCGGGTCTTTCACCTTGACGTGCAGCACGGCGGTCAGGCCCTCGCGCACGTCGTCGCCCGTGAGGGTGAAGTCCTCCTTCTTGAGCAGGCCGTCCTTCTTGGCCCATTCGTTGATGGTGCGCGTGAGGGCCGACTTGAACCCCGTGAGGTGGGTGCCGCCCTCGTGGGTGTTGATGTTGTTGACGAACGAGAAGGTGTTCTCGTTGTAGCCGTCGTCGTACTGGATGGCCCCCTCGACCTCGACGCCTTCCCGCGTGGCTTCGAAGCTGATCACCTTCTGGTGCAGCGGCTTGCGGCTGCCCAACAGCCACTTCACGAATTCGACGAGGCCGCCCTTGTAGAGATAGGTCTCCTGCTTCTTGGAGTCTTTCCGCTCGTCGGTGAGCGTGATCTGGAGGCCCTTGTTCAGGAACGCCAGCTCGCGCAACCGCGTGGCGAGGGTCGCGAAGTCGAACCGCGTCTCCGTGAAAATCGCGTCGTCGGGGAGGAACCAGACCGTCGTGCCGGTGCCCTTCGCCTTCCCAATCACTTCGAGCTTCCTCTTCGTGTCGCCGCGCTCGAACGCCATGTGGTGCCGCTTACCATCGCGGTCCACCCACACTTCGAGTTTCTTCGACAGGGCGTTGACCACCGACACGCCGACACCATGCAGGCCGCCCGACACCTTGTACGTGCTCTTGTCGAACTTCCCGCCCGCGTGCAGCACGGTCAGCGCGACTTCGACGCCCGGCTTCTTCTCCGTTTTGTGGACGTCGACCGGAATCCCCCGGCCGTTGTCCACGACGGTGATCGAATTGTCTTCGTGAATGGTGGCATCGATCTGGGTGCAGTAACCCGCGAGCGCTTCGTCCACGGAGTTGTCCACCACCTCGTACACGAGGTGATGGAGCCCGCGCCCCGAGACCGAGCCGATGTACATGGCGGGACGCCGCCGCACCGCCTCCAGGCCCTTCAGGACCTGGATCGAGTCGGCCTGGTAATCCCCGTTGCCGTTTTTCTTCGTGTCCTTCGAGCCGGTCGTCTTCGATTTCGCCATGGTTTACCGTGTGAGGAGCCAACGAATCGTCTTGATGCGTCCGGCGCCGCGGCCCGCGTTGATCCGGGCCATGATGTCGGGCATCATCAGCTGCAGCTCGTTCATCCAGGCGGAGGTCGTCACCCGCACGAACAACGTGCCGTCGGGCGTCACACTCTCCGGCTGAGTAACGGCGGCGATCTGCGGGCCCACGAGCCCCGCCCAGTCGGTCACCGCCTGCGCCTGACCCAAGCGCGCGCCCAGCCCCGAGCGGGCGAGGTACTCCTGCAACGCTTCACCCACGGCCATCGGGGCGTTCTTTCGGACGCGTTTCTCGGTCATTCGGAGGGGCTTCAAGGAGGTCCCCAGAAGCCCTACTAGAATAACCGAAAATCGTTGTCAGGTCAAGACTTAGGGGGTTTCACAACGGCTTGGGAGTGCGGGGGTTGGACCGTCTCAGGGACCCTTGACGATGACGAACGTATCGATGCCCCCGACGTAGCCGGAGATGTCCCGCGCCGTCAGACTCACCGGAATGCGGTCGCCCAGCACGTGTCCCGCCGGAATCTCCGCCCGGAAGGGCGCCTGGAACGAGGGCTGGAGCAGGCCGTCGGCACCCAGCGGCGTCGCCGAGTCGACAGAGAGCCAGAGGGAATCGATGCCGTCAGGGTCGTCGGCCCGCACCGTTCCGGTGAACGTATCGGGGGACGTGACCGAGTCCTGGTCGATCGTGATGCCCACGCGGGGCGGGCCGGGACGATCGCGGTCGGTCTGGCACGCCAACACCGCCGCGGCGGCGACGGTGCCGAGCAGCGCGATCCGCGCCACCCCCTGCGGGGTCATCGACCCTCGAACCGGGGCGGCCGCTTCTCCAGGAATGCCTGCGTCCCTTCTTTCATGTCGTTGGTGGCCGCGAGCAGGCCGAAATGGTTGGCTTCGAGCAGCAGGCCCTCGTCGAGCGTCATCTCGCAGCCCTGATCGACCGCTTCCAGACACAACCGCACAGCGAGCGGCGCCATGGCCAGGATACCCCGCAGCAGCTTCTCCGATTCCGTCGCGAGCTCCATCGCCGGCACCACCTTGTTGACCAGCCCGATCCGGTAGGCCTCCTGAGCGTCGATCATTTCGCCCGTGAGGATCAGCTGCAAAGCGATGCCCTTGCCGACGAGCCGCGGCAGGCGCTGCGTGCCCCCGTAGCCCGGAGCGATCCCGAGCTTCACTTCCGGCTGGCCGAATTTGGCGGTCTCACTGGCGATCCGGAGGTGGCACGCCATCGCCAGCTCGCAGCCGCCTCCCAGCGCGTAGCCATTGACCGCCGCGATCACGGGTTTGCCGCATGTCTCGATGCGGCGCAGCACCGCCTGGCCGCGCATTGCCCGGGCCTTGCCGTCGAACGGCCCCTGACGCGAGAGGTCCCCGATGTCGGCGCCGGCGATGAACGCTTTCGGGCCGGCGCCCGTGATGATCGCGCCGCGAATGTCGCGCTCGGTCTCGATGTGCTCGGCCGCGTCCGCCAGCTCCGCCATTACCTGGTCGTTCAGCGCGTTCAATTTGTCGGGGCGATTGACGGTGACGAAGGCGATCCCGTCCTTGATCTCGAACAGCAGCGTTTGGTAGGTCATGGGGAGAATCTATTAGCTTGGTCCCATGTCCGTCCAAGCCATCACCTGGGCGCCCTCCGGCGCCGTGCGCATCGTGGACCAGCGGGCCTTGCCCGAGGCGCTGGTGCATCGGGACGTGGAGAGCGTCGAGGCGATGGCCGAGGCGATCCGGTCGCTCCAGGTGCGCGGAGCGCCGCTGATCGGGGTCGCCGCGGCCATGGGGCTCGTGGCCGGCTTGCGGGAGGCCCGCGCGCTGTCCCGCGAGGCGTTTCTCGAACGGCTGGGCCAGGCGGTCGACTGCCTCGGGGCGACCCGTCCGACGGCGGTCAATCTGCGCTGGGCGCTCGATCGCATGACCAGCGTCGCCCGCGCGACGCCCGGCGACGCCGCGGGCCTGTGGGAGCGACTGCACGCCGAGGCCGGCGCCATCTGGGAAGAAGATCGGGCGATGTGCCGCCGGATCGGCGCCGCGGGACAGACGCTGCTGCCCGACGGCGCGAATGTCCTGACGCACTGCAACGCCGGCGCGCTGGCCACCGGGGGGATCGGCACCGCCCTCGCCCCGGTGTACCTCGCCCGCGAAGCGAACCGCCAGGTGCACGTCTTCGTCGACGAAACGCGGCCCGTGCTCCAGGGCGCCCGGCTCACGGCGTGGGAGCTCATGGCTGCCGGCGTGCCCTGTACGCTCATTACCGACAGCATGGCAGCGAGCTTGATGCGAGCCGCGCGCGTCGATCTGGTGCTGGTCGGTGCCGACCGGATCGCCCGCAACGGGGACTTCGCCAACAAGATCGGGACCTACCCCCTCGCCGTCCTGGCGCGCCATCACGGCGTGCCGTTCTACTGCTGCGCCCCGTCGTCGACGATCGACCACGATATCCCCGACGGGGATGCCATTCCCATCGAGCAGCGCTCCGCCGACGAGGTGACGACCATCGGCGGCCGGGCGATCGCTCCCGCCGGCGTCGCGACCTTCAACCCGGCGTTCGATGTGACGCCCGCCCGCTACGTCACCGCCTTCGTCACCGATCGCGGCGTGGTCCAACCGCCGTTCGCGCGGTGACGGCGGTCCTCGCCCTCGATCAGGGGACGACGGGCTCCACGGCGCTCGTGATCGGCGCAGACGGGTCGGTGCAGGGACGCGGCTACCGTGAGCTGCCGCAGCATTTCCCGGCGCCGGGGCAGGTCGAGCACGATCCCGAAGACATCCTGCGCGTCACGCTCGAGGCCGCGCGGGAAGCGATCGCGCAGGCGGGCGTGGTGCCGGCGTGCATCGGCATCACCAACCAGCGCGAAACGGTGTGTGTGTGGGACCGCGCCACGGGGCGCCAGTTGCACCGCGCGATCGTGTGGCAGGACCGGCGTACCGCTCCCCGCTGTGCGGCACTTGCCCGGGAGCCCCGAGCGGCGACGATCCGCGCGCGCACCGGCCTCGTGCTCGACCCGTACTTCTCGGCGACGAAAATGGAGTGGCTGCTGGAGCACGTCCTGGGCGTGCGGGAGCGCGTCGAGGGCGGCGACGCCGTTTTCGGGACCGTGGATGCCTGGCTGCTGCATCGACTCACAGACGGCGCCACGTTCGCCACCGATCATACCAACGCGTCCCGCACGATGCTCTACGACCTCGCCGAGGGTGGCTGGAGCGATGACCTGCTGGGCGTGTTCGGCGTACCGCGCGCGGCGTTGCCCGACGTGCGCCGCTCGAGCGGCGACTTCGGGGTGACCGCGTCGCGGCACTTCGGCACCGAGATCCCCATCACGGGCGTGGCCGGGGACCAGCAGGCGGCGTTGTTCGGCCAGGGGTGCTGGACCGGGGGTCAGGCGAAGAACACCTACGGAACCGGCGCCTTCCTGTTGCTGCATACGGGCGGCCACCGCGTCACGTCAGCGCACGGCCTCCTGACCACCGTCGCCTGCGACGCCACGGGCGCTCCGGCGTTCGCCCTCGAAGGCAGTGTCTTCATCGCCGGCGCGGCGATCCAGTGGCTGCGTGACGGACTCCAGATTCTCACCGCGGCCTCCGAATCGGAGCGGCTCGCCCGCGAGGTGCCGGACACGGCCGGCGTCTACTTCGTCCCCGCATTCGTGGGGCTGGGGGCGCCGCATTGGGAGCCCGACGCGCGGGGCACGATCGTCGGTCTGACCCGTGGCACCAGTCGCGCCCACCTGGTGCGCGCGGCGCTCGAAGCGATGGCGTTCAGCACGCAGGAGGTGTTGGACGCCATGACGGCCGATGCCCAGCTGACCCTCGCCGAGCTTCAGGTGGACGGGGGCGCGGCGGCCAATGATTGGCTGATGCAGTTTCAAGCCGACCTGTTAGGCGTCGGCGTCGCGCGCCCGGATCTGGTTGAAACGACCGCCCTGGGCGCGGCGGGGCTCGCCGGCATCGCGGCCGGCGTCTGGCCCCGCGCCTCGGACTTCCTGGCGGGCCGCCGCTTCGACCGGTTCGCCCCGGGCGCGGCGGCGGCGGCGGTGCGTGCGCGGGCAGGGGAGTGGCGACGCGCGGTTCGGGCGGCGACCCAGTGGGCTGCCGCGGGACGCGGGCCGACGTCCTCAGATGGTTCGGCGTGACCCCCCTCACGACCGTTCGGGCCACCCGTAGCGGCAGGTCGGCTTCATTTCCGCTTCATGGTCGCTTACCATACTCCTTCTGGACCCGAAAGGCGGTATAATCAGGCCATGAAAGCCGGTATGAAGTTCGCCATTGGGGCGGTGTTGATCGTTGGTTCCGTCGGCTATTTGATGGCCTCCGGGATCAAGGAAACGGGACAGTACTTCCTCACGCCGAGCGAGCTGTCGCAGAAGCTCGCCACGGATCCGTCGTTCTATGATGTCGGGATGAAGGTGGGCGCGAACGTCGTTCCCGGAAGCGTCACGCGAGACGTCGCCTCGCAGACGATCGCCTTTCGCATCAGTGATGGCAGCGCCACCTATCCGGTGGTCTATCATGGGCTGGCGCCCGACACGTTCAACGACAGTGTCGAAGTGGTGGTCGAGGGTCGGCTGCAGCGCGACGGCGTGATTCACGCGACCGACGTGCTGGCCAAGTGCGGCTCACGCTACGAGTCGGTCCCGAAAGCTTAGATGACGCTGCTCGGTAATCTCGCACTCTGGGTCGCCTTCCTGCTGGGCGCCTGGGGGGCGATCACCGGATTTCTGGGTGCGTCGCGGGGGCGGGGCGATCTGATCGCGAGCTCCCGGCATGCGGTGTTCGCGATGTGCGGCGCGCTACTCGTCGCCGTCGTGTCGCTCGAAGTGGCGTTGTTCCGTCACGACTTCAACGTCGAATACGTCGCGGCGTACACCAGCCGCAACCTCCCCACCTTCTACATCTGGTCCGGCCTATACGCGGGGCAGAAGGGCAGCCTGCTCTTCTGGTCGACGGTCCTGTCGATCTTCGCCGCACTGGCGCAGTGGCTCACGGCGCCGCGCCACCGGGTGTATCTGCCCTACGTCGGAGCGATCACCTGCCTCGTGGCGGCATTTTTCATCAGCGTGATGCTGTTCGGACACTCGAATCCGTTCGAGCGGCTGCCCTACACGCCGGTGGACGGCCGCGGGTTGAATCCGCAGCTGCAGAATCCCGGGATGGTGTTCCATCCCCCGATGCTGTACCTCGGCTACATCTCGATCACCATCCCGTTCGCCTTCGCGATGTCGGCGCTGCTCTCCAAGCGGCTCGACACCGATTGGCTGGTGGCGATCCGCAAGTGGACGCTCTTGTCGTGGCTGTTCCTCTCGGTGGGGATCTGCCTCGGCATGTGGTGGGCCTACGTGGAGCTCGGCTGGGGCGGCTACTGGGCCTGGGATCCGGTGGAGAACGCCTCCCTCCTGCCATGGCTCACGATGACGGCGTTCCTCCATTCGGTGATGATCCAGGAGAAGCGCGGCATGCTGAAGAAGTGGAACCTGGGGCTGATCATCGGCTCCTGGCTGCTCTCGATCTTCGGCACGTTCATCACGCGCTCCGGCGTCATCGCGTCGGTGCACTCGTTCACGCAGTCGAGCGTGGGGTATTTCTTCGGCGCCTTCCTCGTGGTATCGGGGGTGGCGAGCTTCTGGATCTACGCGAAGCGACTCCCGCTGCTCCAGGCGGAGGCGTCCCTCGAGTCGCTGGTGAGCCGCGAAGCGTCCTTCCTCTTCAATAACCTGCTGCTCGTCGGGGTCGCCTTCTCGGTACTGTGGGGCACGCTGTTCCCCATCATCTCCGAAGCGGTGACCGGCACGAAGATCACGGTCAAGGCGCCGTTCTTCAATCAGGTCAACATTCCGCTCGGGCTCGCGCTGCTGGCGTTCACCGGCATCGGGCCGCTGATCGCGTGGCGCCGCTCGTCGCTGCCCAATTTGCGGCGGCAATTCGCCCTGCCGGCGGCCGGCGGCCTGCTCGGCCTTCTCGCGGTGCTCGCCGGCGGAATGCGGGACTTCTACCCCATCGTGGCCGTCGCGCTGGGGAGCTTCGTCTTCGTCACCATCGTGCAGGAGTTCGTGCGCGGCGTGTCAGCGCGCCACCGCCAGTATTCGGAGACCTGGCTGCTGGCCCTCGGCCGCTTGATTTCGCGCAATCGTCGCCGCTACGGCGGCTACATCGTGCACGTGGGCATCGTGATCCTGTTCATCGCGTTCGCCGGGATGGCGTTCAAGACGGAAACCGAAGCCACGCTGCGGCCGGGGGAATCGGTGAGCCTGCGCAGCCCGTACGGCTGGACCTACACGTTCACCCACCTCGGGGTGTCGCAGTACGACGCCTTGAACCGCCAGGTGACGGCGGCCACCGTCGAGGTCGCGCGCAACGGAAAACGCATCGGCATGCTCTCCACGGAGAAGCGGCAACACGTCGATGCGGAAGGGAATCCGACCTTCCAGCCGTCCACCGAGGTCGGGATCCGGAGTGATCTGCGCGAAGACCTCTACGTCGTGCTGGCGGGCGTCGTGAACGGTACCGAGCAAGCGGTCTACCGCTTCACCATCAACCCGCTGGTATGGTGGGTGTGGTACGGCGGGATGGTCGTGGCGCTGGGCGGACTCATCGTCATGTGGCCCGGGGGCGGGGCGATCGCGGTGCGGCGGGCCCAGGCAGGGTACGCCGTGAAGCTCGTGGCCGAGAAGGCGAAGCCGGCATGAGCGCCGTCGATCGTCGCGGGTTTCTGCGCGCCTCGGCGACGAGCCTGTGCGCCGTCGTGCCGGCGTTCGCGCTGCTGCGCCCGGTGCAGGACACGGTCCCCACGGCTGGGCCGTCCGGGCGCCTGTGGGACCCCAATCGGGCGGGCCCGTCGCTGCAACCCGTCACCGCCGAAGACAACGACGCCGCCATTCAGGCGATCGAGAAGCGCCTCAAGTGCACCTGCGGCTGCGGTCTCGACGTGTACACGTGCCGCACCACGGACTTCACCTGCCCGGTGAGCCCGAAGATGCACGCGCACGTCATCGAGCTCACCAAAGCGGGGATGTCGGGCGAGGCGATCGTGGCCCAGTTCGTGAGCGAGCATGGGCTCGAGATTCTCATGGCGCCGCCGAAACACGGTTTCAACCTCGCGGGCTACTTCACGCCGGCCGTCACGATCCTGGCGGCGGCCGCGATCTTGCTGGTCGTGATGCGCCGCTGGGTGCGACATGCCACGCCCGCGTCGGCCGCGTCCGGTCCCGCCGGCGGCTCCGGGGCCAGTCCAGCGGAGCTCGAGCGTCTGCGCGAAGCGCTGCGGCACACCGAGGCGTGAACTCGTTGTTCGAGCTGGTCCTCGGCGTCCTCCTCGCGACCGGGGGCGTGTTCTTCGTGCTCCGGCCCATCCTCAGTCCCTCCACCTCGACCGGCCCCGCCGGTGACGAGGCGGACTTCGCCGCCGATCCCGAAGACGACCTCTCCACCCGTGCGGTCGCGTTGCGTGCCCTGAAAGAGATCGAATTCGATCGCGCCACCGGAAAGCTCGGAGACGCCGACTACGATGATTTGAAGCAGAAGTACACGGGGGAGGCGCTCGACGCGCTGCGCGAGGACGAGGGCAAGGCGCCGCCGGACATGCCGCGCCGTGCGTCACCCGCCGCCCCCGCGGCCCGAGGGGCGCCGGCCGCGCGGGCCTGCCCCACGCACGGTGCCCGCCCCGAATCGGATGCGGACTTCTGCTCGGAGTGCGGGCGCCGACTCGCGCCCGCCGTCGGATTCTGCCCGCGCTGCGGGACATCGCTGGAGCCGGACGCGCGCTTCTGTGCGCGCTGCGGAGGTCGGGTCGCCGCTTAAGCGCGAGTCTCGCTGGACCGCAATTCCCGCAAGTACGTCACCACCGTATCGCTTGCCGCTTCGAAGCGCGGCGCCAGCGCCTGCGCCTGGTCCACGCTGCCGGCGCGGGCCGATTCCTCGAGCTGCCGCAGCACGTCGGCGAGCGCTTTCGCCCCGATCGTGGCCGACGCGGACTTGAAGGCGTGGGCCGCGCGATCGATCTCCGGAGCGGATCCCGACTCGAGCGCGTGGCGCACCGCGCCGATGCGCTCGGCAGCCGTCGCGAGAAAGGTGTCGAGAATCGAGTCCACTGCTGCTTCGGCGCCTGCCGCGCGCATATCCTGCCGGAAGGTCTCGACGTCCACCGGCGGGGCCGCGGCGGGGGGAGGGGCGGGTGGCACAACGGGCGCGCCGCCGTCATCGCCGCGGCCTTCCACGATGGCGAACAGGTCGTGCGCCTTGAACGGCTTCGTGAGGTACCCACTCATCCCCCGTGACAGGCACCGCTCCCGCTCGCCCGAGAGCGCGTGCGCGGTCAAGGCGATGATCGGGAGCTGACTTCCCGCGGGCGTCGCCCGAATCGCCTGCGTCGCCTCGAACCCGTCCATTTCCGGCATCTGGATGTCCATCAGTACGACGTCATAGGTGCTCGTGGCCGCGGCCTGCACCGCCGCGCGCCCGTCGGCGACCACGTCCACGTGGTGGCCGCGCTTGCGTAACATGGACGCGGCGACCTCCTGGTTCACCGGGTTGTCCTCCGCCAGGAGAATGCGCAGGTGTTTGCGCGACTCGGCGATCGTGTGGCGGGTGACGATATCGGCCGGCTGGGCCGGGCCCGCGGCGGGCGTGCCCAGCACCGCGCTCACGGCTTCCAGGAGATCGCTGCGGGAGGCCGGTTTGGAGAGGTAGCCCCGGATCCCGAGCTCGCGGCAGCGTTGCCCGTCGCCGCGCTGGCCCGCCGAGGTCAGCAGCAGGAGACGGGTGCGGGCGAACCCCCCATCCTGCTGCATGGCGCGCGCGACACCGAACCCGTCTAGCTCCGGCATTTGGGCGTCGAGGACCACGAGATCATACGGCGCGCCTTCGTCCCGGGCGCGCCGTATCGCGGCGAGCCCCGCGGCGCCGTCGATCGACTCTTCGATGCGCAGGCCGGCGGCCCGCAGCACGTCGCCCACGATGCGGCGGTTCGTGGCGTTGTCGTCCACGATCAGCGCTTTGCGCCCCACCAGGTGAATCACGACCGGGGTGGTGGGGTCGGCCGCGACCCCGGGGACCGTCACCGTTTCCAGTGAGAGCGTGAAGAAGAACTCCGAGCCCCGGCCGACTTCGCTCTGCACTCCCAGCTCGCCACCCATGAGCCGCACGAGGCGGCGCGAGATCGCGAGGCCCAATCCGGTACCGCCGTACTTGCGGGTGGTGGACGCGTCCGCCTGCCCGAATTCCTCGAAAATCGCGGCGCGCTTGTCGGGGGGAATCCCGATGCCGGTGTCCCGGACGGCGAAGCGGACCAGGGCCCGGCTCCCATCCCGCCCGGCCGGCGCCACCGACACGACGACCTCGCCCTGCGGCGTGAACTTGATCGCGTTGCCGATGAGGTTCGTGAGCACCTGCCGGACGCGCGTCGGATCGCCGCGCACGAACGACGCGGCGTCCGGCGCGATGTCGGCCAGCAGCTCGAGCCGTCGCTCGCGGGCGCGGACCGCGAGCAGCGCGATGGTGGACTCCAGGAGATGCGGCAGCTCGAACGGAATCGACTCGAGCTGCAGATGCTCGGCCTCGATCTTGGAGAAGTCCAGGATGTCGTTGATGAGCGCCAGCAGCGTTTCTCCCGAGGTCTGCACGAGGGTCAGGGAATGCCGTTGTTCGGGAGCCAGCTCGGTGTCGATCAACAGCTCGGTGAGCCCGAGGATGGCGTTCAGCGGCGTGCGGATTTCGTGGCTCATGTTCGCCAGGAAGGAGCTGCGCGTCTGAGCCAGCCGTTCGGCCGCATCGCGCGCTTCGCGCAGCGCCTGCTCCGCCGCCGCGCGGGTTGCTTCGGCGCGGCGCTGCTCGGTGACGTCCTCGTACAGCACGAAGAGGTCCCCCTCGGCCTCGCCCACTGCGGCCGCGGAGACGTGCACCGGCACGAGGTGTCCGTCCCGATGACGCCGCTCGACCTCCACCGATACCGTCTCGCCCTCGGCCGCGCGTGCTTCGAGCAGCTCCGCCGTGGCCCGGTCCTCGGCCGGCACGATGAGGTCGTTGAGGTCGTGGCCCACCGCGTCGGCGGCGGTGAACCCGAACAGCGACTCGAACGCCGCATTCACCCCCAGGATCTGCTTCTGGGCGCTGATGATCGCGATGGCGATGGGGGCGCCCGACAGCAGCGCCTCGAGGTAGCCGCGATCGCGCAACGCGCGGCGCTCGCTGCGCAGTGCTTCCGCCGATTGCCGCAGGTGATCCGCCAGCATCTGGTGGGTGCGGCGATGGAACACCATCATCGCCGCTCCGAACAACACGATCATGATGGTCGCGAGCACCCCGCCGCGCGGGGCCGCACTCTGCAGCAGCCCGACTGGGAGGGGCGTGAGGAGCCCGACGAGAAAGAACCGGAAGCTCCACTGATCGGCGGTCAACGTCGCGATCGCCGCCGCGGCCAATCCGGCGACCACCATCAGCAGCAGCCCGGACTCGAGCGGCGGCAGGGAGGGGAGCAGCACGCCGGCGCCGATGCCCCACGCCAGACCGGCAGCGGCGATCGCCGGGCGGGCCCGCCGCAGCGCCTCTCCCGGACCGGGCGGGTGCGCCAGGATGCGCCGCCGGATCAGGCCCCGGATCAGCGTCGCGACGGCGACCAGCGCCCCCCAGGCGATCAGGCCGACGGTGGGGGCCTCGCCCCACAGCAAGCCCACCACCAGGGCGATGACCACCAGGCTCGCCCACTCCGCGCGCGCCCCTTCGGCGAGCAGCCGTTGCACCAGCTCCCGGCCGACCTCCTCGGGGACGCCCTGCTCCAGGGACGCCAGCGAACCGGCATGGGACCGGAAGCGCGAGGGGCGCGATGTGGACTCGGCCGGCTCGGGCAGCAGCGGGGGAGGGGGAGCAGCCACGCTTCAATATTGCACCACCCATGCGGCTCGCGCTCGGTGCACAGGAGATCCGTGATCCTCGTCACCGGTGCCCGTCCCCGCGGGGAACGGGCGCTTAACGCAGCCGGAGGGGCCGCGTCTGTTGCTGCGGTGCTGGGTCGCTGGCCGTACTTCACTTCGAACAGGAGCCGCACGATGCGCACGCTCTCCCTCGCCCTCGCGGGCGCCACCGCCGTCGCGCTTATCGGCGCGGCGTGCAGCGATACGTCGACCGGTCTCACCTCCGATCAGACACAGGTCCGGGCCGCCTATGACGCCCAGACGGGCTACACGGATGACGATTTCGGCGATACGGGCGCGATCGGCACGGCGCCGGTAGCGCCGGCGTTCGACAACCTGGGGTTGCAGGATACTGCGATCGCGCCGCTCTTCTGGGGTCGGGATCGGGTCGTGCGCGGCGGTCCGCGCCCCGTGCTCACGCTGAACATCGTCGTGCAGGGCGATTCGGCCACGGTCACCCGGAGCGTGAGCTTCCAGGGCATCTTCCTGGTCGACACTTCGGCGGACGGCGTCTTCAATCCGTCCAGCAAACCGCTCGCCGACGGCGTCCAGCAGCGTGCGGTGTTCGTGCGGGACGGCGCGGCCGCGCACGGATGGCGTCTGGTGGCGCTCACGCTGCTCGACTGGCAGCCGACCGCGACCGACCGCCGGACCGTCGACGTCCAGAACGTGGCGATCTACCGGAACGACACGCTCCAGCTCCAGGTCGACAATCCCGACTCGCTCATCTCGGTCGATGCGCGGGTCCCGAAGCTGCACGAGGGCGACACCGTTCGGGTCGCCGCGCACGTCGCGAACACCACCGGTGGCCCCTTCTCACCCTCGACCTTCGTGTTCCTCCACGTGCGTCACGCCGATCCCGTGGCGATCCGGTGGCGCCGCATCCGGATGAACGACGACGGCAACGGGGACTTCTCGCTCAGCTGGATCGTGCGGCACACCGGCCGCGACCGTTTCGTGGTCGATGCGCTCGATGCGGCGACGTTGCAGCTCGGGACGGCCGACAACTACCGGTCCAACGAATGGGGGATTCCGTTCCTGGTGCAGTAATCGAGGCCGGGGGGATGAACGGGCGGCGGGCACGCATGAGGCGTGCCTGCCGCCCCTCGCGTTCGGCACCATTTGGACTTGCGTTTCCCTTGCCGCCCTTCTATCTGTTTTCAGCCGAGCCACCCACTTACCCGGAGCCCGGACGTGCATGCAGTGATGCGGAAGACC
>JBGQHV010000081.1:0-13551 GCA_041498155.1 Gemmatimonadota bacterium
AGATCAAGGCGCCGTACCGGAGCGTGAAGAAGGGCGAGAGCATTGCCGTCAACGGGGCCTGCCTCACCGTCGAGAAGGTGACGCGCGGCGGGTTCGCGGTGCGGGCGGTGGATACGACGCTCGACCGCACGCTGTTCGGCGAATACGAAGTTGGCCGCAAGGTGAATCTGGAGCGCGCGGTGCGCGCGGCCGACCGGTTGGGCGGACACCTCGTGCAGGGGCACGTGGACGGCGTGGCCACGGTGGATCACGTGTCGGCGCGCGGGGAGGCGGTGGTGGTGGGGCTCCGGGTGCCCGACGGGGTGCGCGCGGTGTGCATCCCGCAGGGCTCGATCACCGTGGACGGCGTGAGTCTCACGCTGACGGCGCTCCCGGGGCCGTGGCTCGTGCAGGTATCGCTGATCCCGTTCACGCGGGACAAGACGACGCTCGGCGCATTGCAGCCGGGCGCGCGCGTGCACGTGGAAGGCGACGTGATCGGAAAGTATGTGAGGCAGCTATGCCGTTCGGAATGATAGAACAGGCGATCGCCGACATTCGCGCGGGCAAGCTCGTCATCGTGGCTGATGACGAGGCGCGCGAGAACGAGGGCGATCTGGTCGGCGCGGCCGAAAAGGTCACGCCGGAGATGATCAACTTCATGGCGATGCACGCGCGGGGGCTGATCTGCACGCCGCTCCTGCCCGAGCGCTGCCAGGCGCTCGGCCTCCCCCAGATGGCCGAGCAGAACACCGAGGCGCACGAGACCGCGTTCACGGTCAGCGTCGACGCCGCGGCGCGCTTCGGCGTCACCACGGGGATCTCGGCGGCGGACCGCGCCGCGACGATCCGTGTGGCGATCGATCCCGCCACGGTGCCGCAGGACCTGCGCCGTCCCGGCCACGTGTTCCCGCTGCGCGCGCGCCCCGGCGGCGTGCTGCAGCGCGTCGGCCAGACCGAGGCGAGCGTGGACCTGGCGCGGCTCGCGGGGCTCTATCCCGCGGGCGTGATCTGCGAGATTCTGAATCCGGACGGCACCATGGCGCGACGCCCCCAGCTGGAGCGTTTCGCGGCCGAGCACCGGATCACGTTCGTCACGATCGCCCAGCTCGTGGCCTATCGCCTGGCGCACGAGCGGTTGGTGCATGCGGTCGCATCGGCGCGGCTGCCCACGCCGTACGGCGAGTTTCGCGTGATCGGCTACGCCAACGACGTGGATGCGGCGGAGCACGTGGCGCTGGTGTACGGCAACGTGCGCGGCCAGAAGAGCGTGCTGGTGCGGATGCACTCCAAGTGTCTCACCGGCGACGTGTTCGGCTCGGGACGCTGCGACTGCGGCTGGCAGCTCCAGAGCGCCATGAGGACGATCGCGGCCGAGGGCCGTGGCGTCGTCGTGTATCTCGACCAGGAAGGGCGGGGCATCGGCCTGCTCAACAAGCTCAAGGCGTACGAGCTGCAGGACGCCGGCGCCGACACGGTGACCGCGAATCTGCAGCTCGGCTTCAAGCCCGACCTGCGCAACTACGGCATCGGGGCGCAAATCCTGCTCGACCTCGGGCTCACCTCCATCCGGGTGCTCACCAACAACCCCAAGAAGCTGGTGGGGCTCGAGGGGTACGGGCTGGAGATCGTGGAGCGCGTGCCGATCGTGCCGTTGCCGTCCGACGAGAACCGCGCCTATCTGGACGTCAAGCGCGACAAGCTCGGCCACCTGCTTACCCACTAGGCCCGTGGCGGCGTCCTCCACCCCGCCGCGGGTCGCGGTCCTCGTCAGCCGCTACAACGAGGTCGTCACCCGCCGCCTGCTCGACGGCGCGCGCGAAGCGCTCGCGGCGGGCGGCTTTCCCGAGTCCTCTATCGACGTCGTCTGGGTGCCCGGCGCTTTCGAGCTGCCGGTCGCGGCCGAGCAGGCGGCGGTCTCGGGCGTCTATCGCGCCATCGTGGCGCTGGGCTGCGTGATCCGCGGCGAGACGCCGCACTTCGAGTACGTCGCGGGCGAGGCGGCGCGCGGCCTGGCCGATGTGGCGCGTGATCATCGCATCGCCGTCGGGTTCGGCGTGCTGACCACGGAAGATCAGGCGCAGGCGTTGGCGCGGGCCGGGGGGGCAGCCGGCAACAAGGGGTTGGAGGCCGCGCGCGCGGCGCTCGAGACGGCCGAGACCCTGGACCGGCTGCGCGATGGTACGCCCTGAGACGAAGGCGCGCGCCCGCGCCCTGCAGTTGTTGTACGCGTGGGACCTCTCCGGACGCCCGTCGATCGACACCGTCGTCACCCGGCTCGCGAAATCTTACGGCCACCTGCCCGAGGGCTACGACCGCGGCGCCGAGCTGGCCGCGCGCGCGGTGGCGGGCCAGGAGGAGTACGACGCGCGGCTGGGACGCGCCTCCGAGCACTGGCGCCTCGAGCGCGTCGGCGTGATCGAGCGCAACATCCTGCGGCTCGCGATGGCCGAGCTCGACGAGGGGACGACACCACCGCGCGTCGTGCTCGACGAAGCGGTGAAGCTGGCGCACTGGTTCGGCGGCGGGCGCTCGCCCGGATTCGTGAACGGCGTGCTCGACGCGGTGGCGCGAGAGTCGGGCCAGCTGTGAGAATCCTGCTGGTCAACTGGAACGACCGCGAGAACCCGCACGCCGGCGGCGCCGAAACCCACCTGCACGAGATCTTCGGCCGCCTGGTGCGCCTGGGCCATCACGTCGACCTGATCACCAGCGGCTGGCACGGCGCCGCACATCAGACGGAGCTCGACGGCATGCGCGTGCGGCGCGTGGGCACGCGTTGGACCTTCGCGCTGCGCGCGCGTCCAGCCGTGCGGGCGGCGCTGAAGGGCGCCGAGACGTACGACGTGGTGGTGGAGGACATCAACAAGCTACCGCTCTACCTGCCGTCGCTCACGACGCTGCCGTTCTGCGCCATCGTGCCGCACCTCTTCGGGACGACGGCGTTCGTGGAGGCGAGTTTGCCGGTCGCTGCGATGGTATGGGCGGCCGAGCGCCTGATCCCCAGCCGTTACGCGCGCGCCGCGTTCCAGGTCATCAGCAACAGCACGCGGGACGATCTGGTGGCGCGCGGTATTCCGGCCGAGCGCATCGAGGTCATCTATCCGGGGATCGACGCGACGTGGTATTGCCCCGATCCCGCGACGCCGCGCGCCGCGCGGCCCACGTTCCTGTACGTCGGCCGCCTGAAGCGTTATAAAGGAGTGGATATCGCGTTGCGGGCACTGGTGTTGGCCCGCGCGCGCGGGGCCGACGCGGCGCTCGAGATCGCGGGGTCGGGAGACGACCGCCCGCGACTCGAGGCCCAGGTCCGGCGGCTGCGGCTCGAGGGCGCGGTGCGGTTTCTGGGCTTCGTGTCCGAGGAGGAGAAGCGCCGTCTGCTGCGCTCGGCGTGGGCGGTGGTGCTGCCGAGCCCCAAGGAAGGGTGGGGCATTTCCAACGTCGAGGCGGCCGCCTGCGGCACGCCGGCGCTCGCCTCCGACAGTCCCGGGTTACGCGAGACGGTGCGCCACGGCGAAACGGGGTGTCTCGTGCCGCACGGCGATGCGGGCCTGCTCGCTCACCGCATGGCGCTCCTGGCTCGCGAGCCGGCGCTGGTGGAGCGACTCGGCGCCGCCGCGCGGGCTCTCGCGCTCCCGCTCACCTGGGATCTCGCGGCCGCGCGGACCGCCGCTCATCTCGAGCGGGTCATCGCCTCACGGAGGTGAACGCATGCGCATCACCGTCACCGCCCGCCATTGCGACATCTCTCCCGACTTGCGCGCCCGCGCCCGGGACCTGATGGAGCGGCTCGCCAAGATCGCGGCACGGCCGCAAAACGGACAGGTGATCTTCGGGGACGACCACGGCGTCGCCACGGCGGAGCTGCGGCTCCACACCCCACGCGGCGTGGTGCTCGTGGGCCGGGCCGAAGGCGACGATCACCGCTCGGCGCTGGACCGGGCTGCGGCCCGGGTGCGCCGCCAGCTCGACAAGTCGCCGGCCAAGCGCTCGGGGCCGGCGCGGCGCCGCTCCGTGTCGCGCGAGGCCGAATGACCCAGCGTCCGCGCGTCCGCGATCTCCTGGCCCGCAAGGGGGCCCTCGAGCTCGAGTCGCTCACCGGCGAGCAGGGACTCGACCGCGAGATCCCCTCGGCCGAGGCGTCGAGCCCGGGCCTGGTGCTCGCGGGCTACACCGCGCGGTTCGTGGGCGACCGGCTGCACATCCTGGGCGAAACCGAGATCAGCTACCTCGCCTCGCTCGAGCCCGCGGCGCGGAGTCGCGCGCTGGAGCATCTCTTCAACTTCAATCTGCCCTGCATCATCATCACCAAGTCGCAGGAGCCGCCGGCGGAGCTGCTCGCCCTGGCCGGCGCGAAGCAGGTGCCCGTCATCCGCACCACGCTCAAGACGGCGGAGTTCTACCGCCGCCTGAAGCCGTATCTGGACGACGTGTTCGCCCCCGCGGCCACGCTGCACGGCTCGCTCGCCGACGTGTACGGCGTGGGGCTGTTGTTCATGGGGCGCTCGGGGATCGGCAAGAGCGAGTGCGTGCTCGACCTGGTGGAGCGCGGCCACCGCCTGGTGGCCGACGACATCGTGCAGGTCACCCGGCGCGGCGTCGACATCCTGATCGGCCGCGGCCACGAGATGGCCGGCCATCACATGGAGATCCGCGGCATCGGGCTGATCGACATCAAGCACCTCTTCGGCATCCGCGCGGCGCGCCAGCAGAAGCGCATCGAGGTGGTGGTACAGCTCGAGGACTGGGACGCGGCGCGCGAGTACGACCGCACCGGGCTCGACATGATGCAGACCACGATCCTGGACGTCGTCATCCCGCTCGTGACCGTGCCACTCAATCCGGGCAAGAACCTCACCGTGATCTGCGAGATCGTGGCGATGAACCACCTGCTGCGCTACAGCGGCGTGGACGCGGCCAAGAATTTCAACGACGGGCTGATCCGCAAGATGCGCGAGAAGGCGTCGGTGCGGGAATACCTCGAAGAGGACTATGAGTGAGCTGCGGGGGGTGGTCGTGTCCCACGCCGACCTGGCGTCGGCGTTGGTGGTGGCGGTGCGCGCCATCAGTGGTGTGGAGAACGCGCTCGTCGCGGTAAGCAACGAGGGCTGCGATCCCAAGGCCCTGGCCGCCCGCATCGACGCGGCGGTGGGCGGCGCGCCAACGGTGCTGTTCGTGGACCTGCCCGGCGGCTCCTGTCTGACGAGCGCCATTCGCCTAGCGCACGGCCGCGCCGAAATCGCGGTCGTGACCGGCGTGAACCTCGCGATGCTGCTCGATTTCGTGTTCCACCGCGATCTCTCTCCCGCCGAGGCGGCGCGCCGCGCCGTCGACGCCGGGGGGCGGGCGATCCGCACGCCCGCGGCATGAGCCTCGCCCTCGTGCGCCTCGACGATCGGCTGATTCACGGCCAGGTGGTGGTGGGATGGGGGCAGCCGCTGAACGCGGCGTTCATCGTGCTGGTGGACGACGAAGTGCGCGGCAGCGAGTGGGAGCAGGACCTCTACCGCATGGGCGTTCCGCCGACCATGGAAGTCGTGTTCGCGTCGCTCGCGGAGGCCTCGCGCCGGCTGCCCGAATGGGAAGCCGACCCCCGCACCGGCATCCTGCTGGCGGGCGACATCGACACGATGGCCGCCCTCGTGGCCGCAGCCGCCGGGCGCATCAAACGGGTCAACATCGGCGGGGTGCACCATCGCGCCGGGCGCAGCGAGCGGTTGCGCTACGTCTACCTCACCGACGAAGAAGCGGCGAAGCTGCGTGGCCTCGCCACGAACGGCGTCCAGGTCTCGGCGCAGGACGTGCCCACCGCCCGCGCCGTGCCGATCGGGGAATTTCTGTGAGCGCCGGCACGCTCGCGTTGCTGCTCGCCTGGGGCACCCTCGTGGGACTCGATCTCGTGAGCGTGCCGCAGATGATGATCGCACGGCCGCTGGTGGCGGGCACCGTCGCCGGGCTCCTCCTCGGCGATCCGGAGACGGGGCTGCGGCTCGGTGTGGTGTTCGAGCTGTTCCAGTTCGACATCCTCCCGGTCGGCGCGGTGCGGTACCCCGAGTACGGTCCCGCGACCGTGGGCGCTGTCGCCGCCGCGCATGCGCTCGGCGGAGGCATGGCGTGGGGCATTGGGGCGGGGCTCGGATTGCTCGTGGGGCTGTTCGCCGGGTGGTCGCTGCACTGGCTGCGTGAGGCCAACGCGCGCGCCGTCCGCCGCGCGGCCGCAACGCTCGAGTCGGGCGATATCCGGGTGCTGGCGCGGCTCCATGCCGCGGGTCTGGCGCGGGACATGGCGCGCGCGGCATTCGTGACCGCGACGGGTCTCGCGGTCGGCTGGCTCCTCGTCCGCGCCGGGACGGCGGATCTGCCGTCGCGCGTGCTCACGCTGACCGCCGCACTCGCGGGCGGAGCGGCGCTCGCGGCTGGTGTGTCGGGGCTGCTGCGGATCGTGGGGCGGGGCGCCAGCTTCCGCTGGTTCGCCGCCGGCCTGGCCGGTGGCGTGGCGGCGCTGTGGATCGCGTGACGCCGCCCGCGGCGCCGCCGCTCGCAGCCTCCTTCCTGCGCCTCTTCATGGTCCAGGCGTCGTGGAATTACGACCGCCTGCTGGGCGTCGGGATGGGCGTGGCGGAGGAGCCGTTGCTGCGCGGGTTGCGCGGCACGGGCGGCGACGGCGCGGCCTATCGGGCAGCCGTGGCGCGCGGCGCGCACTTCTTCAACGCGCATCCGTACTTGTGCGGGCTGGCCGTCGGCGCCGCCGCGCGCGCCGAGTACGACGGCGCGCCGCCCGAGCAGGTGGAGCGGCTACGGGCCGCGCTGTGCGGGCCCTTGGGCGCCCTGGGCGACCGGCTGGTATGGGCGGGGTGGCTGCCGCTGCTCTCGACCGCGGCGGTCGCCGCGATCGCGCTGGGCGCGGGGTGGGGCGCCGTCGCCGGGTTCCTCTTGATCTACAACCTCGGGCACGTGGCGCTGCGCTGGTGGGCGCTGCGCGCCGGCTGGGCCGCGGGTGCGGGGGTCGTGGGTGCGCTGCGCAATCCGGTGCTGCAGCGCACGCCGACGTTCGTGCTGCCGGCGATGTCGTTGGCCGCGGGGTTCTGCCTGCCGCTCGTCATGCGCTGGCTGGTACATCCGTTCCCGCCCTTCGGGGCGCTGGGGTGTGCCCTCGCCGCGGCGCTCGGCATCGCGCTGTTGCGCTGGCAGCCGGGGCGCATCAAGTCGTTGTGGATCGGACTCGCGGCGGTGACGCTCGGGCTCGCCGGGGGGTGGCTGTGGCGGTGATCGAGCGGCAGGCCCAGATCGTGAACCCGCTCGGCATGCACGCCCGGCCCGCGGCGGAGTTCGTCAAGACCGCGAGCCGCTTCAAGAGCGCGATCCACGTGAGCAAGGACGGCTTGAGCGTCAACGGCAAGAGCATCATGGGCGTCATGATGCTCGCCGCGGAGCGAGGATCGTCCATGAGCATCCGCGCCGACGGCGACGACGCCGAGAGCGCGATGGAGGCGTTGCTGGAGCTGGTGGCGGCGGGGTTCAACGAGATGCACCTGACGGGCTCGGACGCCGACCTCGAGGACGTCGAGGACGACGAGCCGGGAGCGCGCGCATGAGCGACCGGCTGTTGCGCGGCGTCGGCGTTTCGCCCGGGATCGCCATCGGCCCGGCGGTGGTGGTGGCCTCGGCGCTGCCCGACGTGCCGCACCGCGTCGTGCCGCGCTCCCAGGTGGAGCGCGAGGTGCGCCGGTTGCGCGCCGCCGTGCGCGACGTGCAGCGGCACGTGTGCGAGCTGAAGGAGCGGGCCGCGACGCGCGCCGGTCCCGACGAGGCGCGCATCTTCGACGCGCAGATCCTCATGCTCGAGGACGCCGATTTCCTCGGCGCGATCGAAGACCTGATCCGCGAGAACCACCTCACCGCCGAGAAGGCGTTCGAGTTCAAGGCGCTGGAGCAGCGCGACGCCTGGATGAGCGTCGGCAGCGCGCGCCTCAAGGACCGCATCGCCGACCTGAACGGCGTGATGATCCGCGTCGTGCGCCACCTCATGCACATGGAGGACGAAGACCTGGAAGGGCTCACCCAGCCCTCCATCGTGGTGGCGCGCGAGGTCTTCCCCGGACTCACCGTGCAGCTCGATCGCTCCCAGGTGATCGCGATCGCGAGCGAGGAAGGGACGCGCACCTCGCACGCGGCGATCCTCGCCCACTCCATGGGCATGCCGGCCGTGATGGGGATTATGGGAGCGCTGGGCCGAATCGAGACGGGGACGATGTTGCTGCTCGACGGGACGCGCGGGACGGTGCTGCTCGATCCCACGAAGGCCGAGATCGCCGAGGCGAAGGCGCGGGGCGTCCGCGATCACGAGCGGGGCGTCGAGCTCGAGCGCGGCGTGAGCCTCCCCGCCGTCACCACCGACGGCCTGCGCGTGGCGCTGCGCGGCAACGTGGACCTGCCCGAGGAGATCGACGCGGCGCGCGCGCACGGCGCCGAAGGGGTGGGTCTCTTACGGACCGAATTCTTCATCACGGGCCACACGACGCTCCCCACCGAGGACGAGCAGGCGCGCTACTTCGCGCGGGCGGGAAAGGCGTTCCCGGGCCACCCGGTCGTGATCCGCAGCTACGATCTCGGGGGCGACAAGTTTCCCGCCGCCTGGCAGGCGCCCTACGAGGCCAACCCGTTCCTCGGCTGGCGCGCGATCCGCGTCTGCCTCGATCACCCCGAGCTGTTCCGGGGCCAGATCCGCGCCGTGCTGCGCGCCGCCGCCGACGCGCAGATCCACCTGATGATTCCACTGGTGACGCGGCTCGCCGAGGTAGAGCGCACCCGGGAGATCGTCGCGGAAGAGGGCGCGCGCCTGAAGAAGGAAGGGGTGCCCGCCGCGACCTCGGTCCCGGTGGGTGTGATGATGGAGACGCCGGCCGCCGCCGTGCTCGCCGACCGCTTCGCCGCCGAGAGCGATTTCCTCAGTGTGGGCACGAACGACCTGACGCAATACACGCTGGTGGTAGACCGCGGCAACGCGCGTCTGGCCGACCGGTTCACGCCGCTCGATCCCAGCGTGCTGCGCCTGCTGAAACAGATCGCCGACGCGGCCTGTGCGGCCAAGAAGCCGGCCAGCGTCTGTGGGGAGATGGCGTCCGAGCCGTTGTCGGCGTTCCTGCTGATCGGTCTGGGGTATGAGACGCTGTCCGTGGCCCCGCCCGCGTTGCCGCGCATCCGCTGGCTGGTGCGTCAGCTCAGCCGCCAACAGGCCGTGGCGGCCGCGACGGCGGCGCTCGACGCCCGCACCGACGCTGAAGTGCTGGAGATCCTGCGCGCGGGCGTCGCCGCGTGCGGTGTGGACCCGTCGCTACTCTGAAACACCGCTGCCCGGTTGCCCGGCCGTCGGGGCCGGGCTACACTTGACCACTTCGAGGCTCCCTCTAAGGTTCCGATGCCCTCTACGCGCCACGTCTTCACATCCGAATCCGTCACCGAAGGCCACCCGGATAAGATCGCCGATCAGATCTCCGACGCGGTCCTCGATGCCATTCTCACCAATGACCCCTCCGCCCGAGTCGCCTGCGAGACGCTGGTGACGACCGGGATGGCCGTGGTCGCCGGAGAGATCACGACGAGCTGTTACGTCCACATCCCCGATATCGTCCGCGGCACGATCCAGTCGATCGGCTACACCGACGCGAACTTCGGCTTCGACGCCCAGACGTGCGCGGTGCTGACGACGATCGACCGCCAGTCCACCGACATCGCGATGGGCGTGGACAAGGGCGGGGCGGGCGACCAGGGGATGATGTTCGGCTACGCCTCGAACGAGACCGAATCGCTCATGCCGCTGCCGATCGTGCTGGCGCACCGGCTGGCCGAGGAGTTGGCCGCCGTGCGCAAGCGCGGCGAGCTGCCGTGGCTGCGGCCCGACGGCAAGACGCAGGTGAGCGTGGTGTACGAGGGCGACAAGCCGGTCGGGATCGCCAAGCTGCTCGTCTCGACGCAGCACGCCGACAAGGTGGACAACGCCGATCTGCGGGCGGGCGTGATCGAGCACGTGGTGAACCCGGTGCTCGCGCGCGAGGGATTCGAGGTCGCCCCCGCCGACGTCCTCGTCAACCCGACCGGCCGCTTCGTGGTGGGCGGTCCGCAGGGCGACGCCGGGCTCACGGGTCGCAAGATCATCGTGGATACCTACGGCGGCATGGCGCGTCACGGCGGCGGGGCGTTCAGCGGCAAGGACCCCTCCAAGGTGGACCGCTCCGCTGCCTACGCAGTGCGCTGGGTCGCCAAAAACATCGTCGCCGCCGGGCTGGCCCGCCGCTGCGAATGCCAGGTGGCCTATGCCATCGGGGTGCGCGAGCCGGTGTCGGTGATGGTGGAGACGTTCGGCACCGGGACGGTGCCCGCCGAGGCGCTCGAAGAAGCGGTGCGCGAGGTGTTCGACCTCACGCCGGCCGGGATCATCGAGGCCCTCAAGCTTCGCGCGCCCATCTACCGACCCACCGCGACCTATGGCCACTTCGGACGCCCGGTGCAGACGCGCCGCGTGGGCGACAGGGACGTGCTGATGTTCGGCTGGGAAGAGACCAATCGCGTGGAAGATCTGCGGCTCGCCGTGCAGCGATCCGCGCACTACCAGACCGCCAAGGTGAGGGCATGACCGCGACCGCTTCGCAGACCGCTTCCGATGTGAAGGACCTGTCCTTCGCCGCCGAGGGCCGGCGTCGCACCGAGTGGGCCGAGCGCTCGATGCCGGTGCTGCGCCAGATCCGCGAGCGCTTCGCGAAGCAGAAGCCCCTCGCCGGCCGCCGGCTGTCGGCGTGCCTGCACGTGACGACGGAGACGGCGAACCTCGCGATCACGCTGCAGGCGGGCGGGGCCGATGTGGCGCTGTGCGCCTCGAACCCGCTGTCCACCCAGGACGACGTCGCGGCGCATCTGGTGCGCGACCACGGCATCAAGGTCTACGCCATCAAGGGCGAGGACCACGCCACCTACTACGAGCACATCCGCGCGGCGCTGGCCCACCGGCCCGACATCACCATGGATGACGGCGCCGATCTCGTGAGCGCGCTCCACATGGTGGTGCTGAACCGCCTCGACGACCTGGCCCCGCCGGTGCGGCGCTGGGTGGAGACGCTGTCGGCCGCCGATCGCACCGCGCTGGTGCGCGGCGTCATCGGATCCACCGAGGAGACCACCACCGGCGTGATCCGGCTCAAGGCGATGGCCAAGGACGGCGTGCTGGCGTTCCCGGTGGTCGCGGTGAACGACTCGGACACCAAGCACCTGTTCGACAACCGCTACGGCACGGGACAGTCCACGCTCGACGGCATCCTGCGCGCCACGAACCTGCTGCTCGCCGGGAGCACGGTGGTGGTGGCGGGGTACGGGTGGTGCGGGCGCGGCTTCGCGCAGCGGGCGCGGGGCGCGGGCGCCAACGTCATCGTCACCGAGATCGATCCGATGAAGGCGCTGGAAGCGCAAATGGACGGGTTCCGGGTGACCACGATGGCCGAAGCGGCGCCGCTGGGGGACGTGTTCGTGACGCTCACGGGCAATCTCCACGTCGTGCGGCTGGAGCATATGCGCCTCATGAAGGACGGCGCGGTGATCGCGAATTCCGGGCATTTCAACGTCGAGATCGACCTCGAGGGACTGGCCCGCGAGGCCAAGGGGCCGACCGCGGTGCGCGACAACGTGGGGGAGTGGCGGCTCGGCGCGAAGCGGATCTGCGTGCTCGCCGAGGGGCGGCTCGTGAATCTGGCCGCGGCCGAGGGGCACCCGGCAAGCGTGATGGACATGTCGTTCGCCAACCAGGCCCTCGCGGCCGAATACGTGGTACAGCAGGCCGCCAAGCTGTCGAAGGACGTGCATCGTGTGCCGGCAGAGCTCGACCGCGAGATCGCGCGCCTGAAGCTCGCCGCGATGGGCGTGGCGATCGACACGCTGACGCCCGAGCAGCAGCGCTACCTGGCCTCCTGGGATCAGGGGACCTGAGGACGGTCGTGATCGAAGTCCGCGTCGCCCACCTGGGGCTCGACAAGAACAGCAACACGCCCGTCGTGATCCTGCAGGAGCAGAACGGCGACCGCGTATTGCCGATCTGGATCGGGCCGGCCGAGGCGAGCGCGATCGCGATGGAGCTGGCGGGGATGAAGTTCGCCCGTCCGCTCACGCACGATCTGCTGAAGCAGGTGATCGTCGGTCTCGGCGCGGACCTGCGCAAGGTCATCATCACGCGGGTGCAGGACAACACCTACTACGCCGAGCTGCACATCTACCGGGGCGACGCGATCGTCAACATCGACGCCCGCCCGTCGGATTCGATCGCGGTGGCGCTGCGCCTCAAGGCGCCGATCTTCACCACCGAGGAGCTGCTCGAGAATACGCCCGTCGACACCAGCGACCCCGCCGGCGAAGGCGGCCCCCAGCCGCTCAACGCCGACGACCTCAAGAACTACCTCCAGAATCTGGACCCTGAGGATTTCGGGAAGTTCACGCCGTAGGAGCGTGAGCGCCCTCCTCACCGTGCTGCTCGCGACGGTAGGGGTGGACCTCGCGGCTCAGGCGGGAGGGGGCACCGTGTCCGGCATCCTGCGCCACGGCGGGCCGGACGGCGCGCCGCTCGCGGGACGCTGGGTGGTGTTGCACCAGGTCACCCAGGGTGGCGGCGGGCCGGTGGATTCGACGCGGACCGACGCCGCCGGCCGCTGGCGCCTGCGCGCCGCGCACGTCGACACGCTCGCCATCTACATCGCCAGTACGCTGCACGACGGGCTGGCCTATTTCTCCGCGCCGCTGCGTGTGCAGGCGGGGAAAGCGGTCGCTGCCGATCCGCTCGTGGTCTACGACACCAGCTCCGGCGGACCCGGCATCGGGCTGCAGCGCCGCCTCATCACCTTCGCCCGCGCCGGGACGGACGGATCGCGCGAAGTGCTGGAGCTGCTCGAGCTGCTGCACGGTGGGCGGACCACCCGCGTCGCGCCGGACACGATCCTGCCCGTGTGGACGGGGCGGATCCCCGCGGCCGCCGTGGAGTTCGAAGTCCAGACGGGCGACTTCTCGCCCGATGCGGTGACCCAGCGCGGCGACAGCGTGCTGCTCTTCGCGCCGATTCAGCCGGGCCACAGCCGCCAGCTGTCGTACCGCTACGTGATCCCGGCGTCCTCGGCCGGGACGGTCGTGCTGCCCATCGACCAGCCCACCGCGGAGCTCGACCTGCTGATCGAGGACACGGCGGCCACCGTGAGGGCGCCGGGCCTCACGGGTGGCGGCGTGGAGCAGCTCGAGAGTCGGCGCTTCGCCGGCTACCGCGCCGACTCGCTCCCCGCCGGCGCGCCGGTGTCGATCGTCTTTCCGGCGAAACAGCCGTTCCGGACTGATCGGCTGCTGCCGATCTTCGTCGTGGTGATCGTCGCGGCGCTGGGGGCGGGATTGTGGATTGCGCTGAAGAGAAAACCTGAGACATCAGACGTCGGACGTCAAAAGAAGAAACACTGACGTCAGACGTGTGACGTCAGTCTTGCGCCGATGGGTTTCTCTCACTAGACTCGCCTTGCAGTAAAAACGCGAACGGGGATCATGGAAGCCGGTGCG
>JBGQHV010000082.1:0-13282 GCA_041498155.1 Gemmatimonadota bacterium
CTCCATCCCGCGAACGCCCTCGTTTCGGGTCGAGCCGGCGGCCGATGGCTCAGCATCGCCGCGCCCTCAGGCCCGAGTGATCACGTGCGCCTTCGCGGGGCCGTGATCCGCGCGTTCCTGGACTCGGTGCTCAGGGGGCTCGCGCCGTCTCTTGCTGATCTCGCCAGACGCCTCACCCGCGCGGGGCTCGTCGTCCACTCCTCGTCTTGAATTGGAGGCGGCATACATCAATAAACATCATCAAACTTGACGAAACAGTAGTCTGAGTGCATCATGGGCTCGTCCCTCATGGAGCCACCATATGGACGTGCCAGCCGGCGGGATCAGCAGTTACCGTGAGTTTCTCACCGCGCTGCTCAGCAACCGTGAGCTGTTCTTCGAAGAGGTGGTCGACGGGATCGGACTCGGCAGGAAGCTCCGCTACAGCACGCTGACGGTCTTCGCACTCGCGGGCTTCTTCGGCCTGGTGGCCGGGGCGTATTCCGGTCCCGCGCAGGCGATCTCGGCCGGCATCAAGCTGCCGCTGCTGTTCTTCGCGACCTTCGTGATCTGCTTCCCGGCGTTCTACGTCGTGCAGGTGCTTGTCGGGTCGCGCTTGCGGCTGCCGCAGGTTGTCGTGCTGGTGGTGGGCGCGCTGGCGCTCACGTCCATCCTGCTCGCGGCGTTCGTGCCGATCATCGCGTTCTTCCTGTTGACGGGCGCGAACTACTACTTCCAGCACCTGCTCAACATCGCGATCGCGGCGATCGCCGGGATTTACGGGATGTATGCCTTGCACGAGGGGCTGGCCGTGGTGTGCGACAAGCGCGGCGTGTATCCGAGGAAAGCCCTGACGATCATGCGCGCGTGGGCGCTGCTGTTCGCGTTCGTCGGCGTGCAGCTGGCGTGGAATCTGCGGCCGTTCCTGGGCGACCAGAACAAGCCATTCCGCGTCTTCGGCAACTACCAGGGCAACTTCTACGCGGCCGTGATCTACTCGGTGAACAAGCTGTTCACCGGGGATCCACAGCCCGCACCCCCGCCGCGCCCGCCGAAGCTGGACAGCCTTCCCTGGACGACCGTCGACACGACCCACCACCGGCCATGAGCGGCGATCCGCGAGGGGCACTCCCCGCGAACAACGAGATCCTCACGATCGACGAGGTCGCCGCCTACCTGCGGCTCACGCCGCAGACGATCTACAAGTGGGCGCAGGAGAAGCGCATTCCGGCGGTGAAGCTCGGCAAGGAATGGCGCTTTCGCCGCAGCGTCATCGACCGCTGGTTCGACGAGCAGTTGCTCGGGAGCGATTCCCGCTTCGGGCACCTGAAAGATGAACGCACCGGGTGATCGTCTCGGAACGAAACGGCACGGACCGTCGCGCGGACCATCGGGTACGAGCGAGACACGCGCCGGCGCGGTTGGCCGGCGCGCGGCCTCGCGTCCCGAGGCCCAACGACAGGAGGTGCACATGAACTGGGACCAAATCGCCGGCCGCTGGACCGAGTTCAAGGGCAAGGTCCGCGAACGCTGGGGCAAATTGACGGACGACGATCTCGACCGGATCGGCGGCCGCAAGGATCAGCTGATGGGTCTGCTGCAGCAACGTTATGGTTGGGCGCGCGAGCACGCGCAGCTGCAAATCGCCGACTTCGAAGATAGTCTGCGCGCGTTCGCGTCCAGCCTCTCCGGCTACGGCGACGAGCCGGATGCCGATGACGAGGATCAAGGCGGGTCGCCCGCGACCCTGCCGTCGGAGACATCACACCGGCGCCGGCGCTAGACCCGGCCGTCGTCACGCAACTACGCGCGGCGCATTCGCTTCGGAGTGCGCCGCGCGGTGCGTCCACCACGCCGTGATTCGCGTCACGCGCCCTCGGGTGACATGTCGAGCGGGTTCGGCGCATGGTCTTTTGCAATCCAATCGGCGCGAGACGAGACAGTTGGCCGGCACGCCGGCGCGGTCCTTCCGAGCTAACGTCCATCCCCGCATTCGGTAGCGATGCGGCAACACGTGCGGCACATCAGTTGCTGCATGTCGTTCCCCGGTACTGACGTGTTCGCCCATTCTGGACACTCACCGCCAGCGCCGCCGCACCCACCCATCGCCCGGGGACCGCTTCCATGGCCGTCTCGCTCAACAAATTCTTCGGACATCAATCCGGCGCCGAGCAGCTTCCCGAAGAAGTGCGCGCCATCCTGTCCCAGGTGCGCCAGGAGCGTACCGCCTTCGAAGCGCTGCTCGTGCGGGCGCAGGAATCCACTCAGCAGCTCAATCAGGTGGTCCAGCCGATCGAGGATGCGCGCCGCACCGTGAGCGATGTGCAGTCCCGCGTGAAGGCGCTGGAGCGCCTCGTGCCGGTGCTGGCGACGCTGGACGAGCAGACCGAAGGGGTCGCGAAGCTGCAGCGGCGCATGGAAACCCAACTGGGGCATTCGTCGGAAGACGCGAAGCGCCTGCGCGCCGAAATCCAGGAGCTGCGCGGTCACTTCGACCAGGCCCTGGCGTTCAAGGCCGAGTTGACGGGCTTTCTCGAGCGGAGCGCAGAGCTGACGACGCTGCGCCGCGATGCGGACGCCGCGCAAACCCAGCTGCGCGACGTGACGCAGGGGTACGACCGGGTGCGCGAGCGCCAGGAGGAGCTGCGGCGCGCGAGCGAATCGGCGGCGCAGCGGCTCAGCGCGTTCGAGGAGCGGCAGCAACAGGCGCACGGCGGCGTGGTGGCCGCCGAGTCGCGCGTGGCCGGGCTCGAGCGCACCCTGTCCTATCTCACCCAGGTCGCGGCCGACGCGGCGCAGAGCGCGCGCCAGCTCGGGTCGCTCAAGTCGCTCGCCGATGCCGTCACCCAAAAGGTCTCGACCCTCGAGCAGCAGCGCGAGGTGGTGGAGCGCACCGCCACACAGGTGTCCCGATTGCTCGATCTCGATCGGGAAATCGAAGGGAAGATCCGCGCCCAGGAGGAGCGGGCGCAGCACCTGGCGGCGGTCGAAACCAAGCTCGGTGAGCTGCAGGCGTTGCACACCGAGGTCCTGGCGGGCTCCGCGGACGTCCGGGCGCGCCACGAAGAGGTGCGGCGCGGGGACGAGGAGCTGCGCGGTCGCCTCGGAACCCTGCGGGACGACGTCCAGCGCACCGTGCAGCGGTTCGAGCTGGAGAACCAGGGGCTCGACGCCGTGGGGCAGCGCATCATGGATCTGCGCGGCGGCCTGACCGAGATGGAGGGGCGGGTACGGACGCTCGACGAGTCGAGTCGTGGCATCGCCGAGGTGCAGGCGCGGGCCGACGGGGTCCGGTCGATGCTCGACGGCATCGCCGAGGACATCGCCGAGCTCGAGCTCCAGGCGGAGCGGGTGCGCGCCGTCGAGGCGACCACCGCCCGGCTGCAGGAAACGGTCGATGGAGTGGCGCAGCGCACCGGGCGGCTCGAGCAGTCACAGCCGGTCGTGGAAGCGGTGCTGCGCGATGTGGCGAGCCTGCGGAACAGTCACGAGGCCGTGAAGGAGGCCGTGGAGCAGCTGCAGGTCGCCGAGGGCGAAATCGCCCGCGTGCGCGAAGGCCAGGCCGGGACGAAGGCATGGCTCGCCGGCGTGACGGAGTCGATCGAGTCGCTGCGCGTGGATCTCGAGTCGGTCGAAGACCTCCGGCCGACGGTGGAGCTGGTCCGGTCTGAGGCCGACCGGGTCGCCCAGTCGATGGGCGAGCTCGAGGCGCGGCGGCGGCTCGTCGAAGAGCTGAACACGAAACTCGCCGACCTCGCCGCGCGGGAGGCGGAGCTCGAGGAGCGCAGCCAGTCGCTCCTGGGCCGGATGAACGGCGCCGATGAGCGGTTCCTGGCGCTTGCCGCGCACGCCGACGAGGCGGTGCGGATCGAGCGTCTGGTGCCGGCGGCGGTCGCGACGGTCGAGCGGGTGGAGCGCCGCGTGGCGGACGTGGATGCGTCGGTGGCCTCGGTCGAGGCCCGCACCCAAAGTGTCGAGAGCCTGGCCGAGCGCACGCGCGCCCTGGCGCAGGAGCTCGACCGGCGTCAGGCGGCGCTGGACAAGGCCACGGAGCACCTGGCCCAGGCGTCCCAGCTGCGGGAGCAGGCGTCCGATGCGGCGCAACAGCTGGAGGAGCGCAGCGGCCGGCTGACGGGAGCATTGGGCACCGCGACGGGGCGGCTCGGCGAGATCACAGTCGCCCTGGACGAGCTGGATGGCCGGGCCGGTGGACTCCGTCTCGTGCAAAAGCGGATGTCACAGTTCGAGGAGCGTCTGGCGAAGTGGGAGGTCCTGGAGGAACAGCTCACCCGCGGGCTCGAGCAGGTCGGTGAGCGCCGCGCCACCCTCGACGCGCTGAGCACGGATATCCACCGGCTGTTCGAGGTGGCGGAGCGGACGACGAACGACGTCCGGGCGATCGCCGCCGCGAAGGAAGAGGTCACCGCCACGCGGGCGACGCTGGAGCACGTGCTGGGTCTCGCGGGCCAGGTCCACGAGACCGCCGGCGGGCTGGATCATCGCCGGCGGCAGGTGGAGCAGGCGGAGGAGCGGCTCGGCCGGGTCGAGACATTGCTCGCTGACGTCCAATCGAGTCTCGAGACGCTGCACGGTCAGAAGGCGCTGATGGATCAGGTCAGCGGAACGGCCGCGTCCCTGGAGCTGCATGCGCGGCGGGCGGAGGCCTTGATCGAAACGCTGCGGGAAGAGCGGGGCATCACCGATCATGTGCGCGGGGCCGTTGCCCAGCTCCATCAGGAGGAGGTCGTCGCCCGGAGCGCCTGATCAGGGGATGATCCGAGCTTCCGCCGCTCGGCGAGGTGGGCGCCGAGATCGATGGCGGTCTTCAGGACGATGAGCAGCACCAGCGCGGGCACGGCCGAGTGGAGGGCCAGGACGAGGAAGCCGCCGCCGAGGATGGCGAGGTGCAGCACGACCACTCGGCCGTAGGGCTGCCCCATGAGCTGCTGCAGTCCCACCCGGCGGTACTCCCCGCCCGCCAGGTAGTTATGGAAGAAGGAAAACCCGTGGCTCGCCACCAGCGCCGCGACCCCCCAGCCGAGCCCCGTCTGGCGGATCGCCGTGAACAGGGTGAGCGGGCTGAGCGACATGTTGCCCTTTCCGAAGCCGGCGCCGAACAGCCCGAGGACGAATATGCCGTGCACGTACGTGAACATGCCGTAGTGCACGCAGAAGAATGGAATGATGAACGCCTTGCCCGCCCACGCCAGCGCGTCCTGCGGCCGGGCGCACAGCATTCGCAGCACGTTGAAGACCCCGACCACCACGTTCTCGCACCAGTAGAGCAGGACCACCGCGAACACGGTCCAATGGTTGGCAAGGACGCCGATCAGAGGCGCCACATTGGCGAGCATGAGCACCGCGGTCGATAGGGGCCAGCGGCGCGTGGGTGTGGTGGCGGTCGTCATCGCATCAGCAGAAGCAGTCACTCCCGCGTAGATTCGCCCGAACTTCGCTCCTCGAGGATGACGATGTGGCTGCTGGCCCGCCAGACCCTGGCTGCCTGAGCGTCGCGGCCTCCGTTCTCTCCGCCCAACAATATCCCCGGACGGCTCCCGAGCGCACGAACTACGCGGCCACGTCGACCAACGCTGAGGTGGGCGCGTTTCTCGACAGTCTGCAGCGCGCCGGCGCGCCGATCGCCGTCTCCGAAATGGGCGTCTCCGCGCTGGGCAAGCCGCTCTATCTCGTGATCTCCAGGCGAACATCCACGGGGGCGAGGTCGAGGGAAAAGAGGCAGTGTTGGTCTTGCTGCGCGAGCTGGCCGGTGCCTGCCGGAGACTGCTCGAGCGGCTCGTGATCCTCGTCGCTGCGGACTACAACCCCGACGGCAACGATGCGCTGGGTCCGCAGTCGGTGAACCGTTCCGAGCAGAACGGCCCGGAGCTCGTGGGGCAGCGAGCCGACGGCATGAACCTCGATCTGAACCGCGACTACCTCAAGGCCGAGGCGCCCGAGACGCGAGCCTCCCTGGCCCGCGTATACGACACCTGGGACCCGGCAATCATGGTGGATCTCCATACCACCGACGGCACGCTGCACGGCTATCTGCTGACCTACGCGCCGCCGCTCGATCCGTCCGGTCCATCGGGGCCCTCGCAGGATGCCCGGGACCAGATGCTCCCCGCGATCCGCAAGACGCTCCAGGAGCGCTATCACGAGCCGATCTTCGACTACGGCAATGTGGACGACCCGCTCGCCCCCAAGGACGATATCCGCCGCGTAGAACGGGCGGCGGACCGCCTGACGGTGCTGGAGGGCATGGGCGCGGCGCCACGCCCGACGCTGGCCGTCGCCTATCGGCTCGCCGGCCGTGGCGCGGAGGCGGTCCTGCTCCAAGTGGCTCCACGGCGTGGCGGTGTCGCGGCTGATGGAGGACTGGACCGACACCGTCGAGATTCTCGGAGTCACCCAGCTCATCTGGAGCCCGCGCGAGTTTCAGGGGCACCATCTCCTCCAAGTGAACGGTCAATACGCGAGCGGCGTCCGAACCCTCCCAACCGGGAGTTACTCGTCGGCACCGCCCAGCCACTGGGACGGCTGGTCTTCGCGCTGCTCGAGCCGACCGGGTACGGGTTTGCCCGCCGGGGAATGCTCGATCGCTGGCTGGGAGCGGAGTTCGGGGCGTACTCAGGGCTCGTCTACGGCTCGGCCGGGGTGAGTGAGTTCCCCGTCTGGCGAGCCGCTCGTGTTCCCGGCGCGGCGCTGCGAATTGTGCCGTAGGACAACTACCGACAACTGGGGGAGCGGGAGGAGCAGTCGCGCTTGCTCGGGCTATCTGCAAGCTCAATATTGGCAAGCGGCTAGGGGGAGGTTGTTGGCATGGGAGAACCCGTCAGTGAGTCGGTCGGCGTGAGGCATCGGCGGTGGCCGCTCTCCGGTCTCTCGATCGAGTACAAGCTGCCGCTGTTGATCTTCGCGTTGATTCTGACGATCAGTGCCGCCTATACCTGGGCCTCATACCGAAGTGTGAGGCTCAGCGCGCTCACCGCCGCCCAGGAGCGGCTGGGGAGCGTCACCGATCAGCTGCGCGGCGTGTTGGAAACCGGCACGAAGTCGCTGCTGGATTCGCTGCACGCCAGCCGGTCGAACCAGGCGATACGCCGCTATCTCACGACCCCGAGCGCCGCCGCGAGGGCCGAAGCCCTCACGGCGATGGACAGCCTCGGGCCACAACGCGTACAGATCGTCAGCACGGAGCTGTGGAACGCCCGACGGGAACGCGTGCTGGCAGTCCCGAAGGACTCCCACTTCGTGGCGGGGCTGAACCCGGAAAACGTGCGCTGGGCCCCCGGTCCCGATTCCGGCGCCGTCGGTCGATTGCAGGCGATCGGCGATTCGCTGGTGTATCCGGTCGCCGAAGCCGTGACCCCCGGCGGCCAGGTGTTGGGCTGGGTCGTTCAGTGGCGGCGGATCATGACGCCGGCGCGGGGACGCGAGCAGACGATCCACCTGATCGGATCCAACGCGGGGCTGTACATCGGGAACGATTTAGGGGATGTCTGGACGGACCTGTTGCACCTCGCGCCCAAGCCTCCTGTCGACGTCCGCCAGGCGCAAGGCGTCCTCGTGAAGCCGGTGGGCTTCGACAGCCTGCTCGAGCTCGTGAAGTCCCTGGAAGTGTACTGGCTCATCCTCAATCAGAAGCCGGACGTCAGCGCCGCGTGACGGCCGCGTTCCGGAGCGTCGCCTAACCGTGGGAATCGTGCTCCGTGTCCTCCTCGTCGAGGATTCGGCCGACGACGCCCGGCTGCTGGTGCGCCAGCTCGTGAATGCGGGCTACGACGTGCAACACGAGCGGGTCGAATCTCCGGCGGCGATGCGCGACGCCCTGACGCGAACCAGCTGGGATCTGGTGATCAGCGACTACAGCATGCCGGGATTCAGCGGCACCGCCGCGCTGACCTTGCTGCAGGAGCAGGGCGTCGACGTGCCCTTCATTTTCGTCTCGGGAACGATCGGCGAGGACGTCGCCGTCGCGGCGATGAAGGCCGGCGCCTCCGAGTATGTCCTCAAGGACAAGCTCAAACGACTCATCCCGGCGATCGAGCGGGAGCTGCGGGACGCCGAGATGCGGCGGGAACGACACCGGGCGCACGACATCGTGCTCGAGCGCACCCGGTTGGCGGAGCTGACGTCGGAGGTCGGCGTCGCGCTGACGAGCGTGACCCCGCTCCGGGAAACCCTGGCGCGCTGCGCGCGGGCGCTGGTCCGGCACCTCGACGTGCTGGGGGCCGGCGTCTGGATCTACGCCGAGCAGACGCAGTCACTCGATCTGCAGGCGGGCGCCGGATTGCCGCCGCCGGTGGCGGATCGTCTGGCGCGGCTCTCCCTGGCCGACGCTCCGATCGGCCCAATCGCCCGGGACCGCCGGCCCGTGCATCTCAACGCGCCCGGTGGCGTGGAGTCGTTCGGCCGCGAGTGGGCCGGAGGGGAAGCGATCACGGCGTTCGGCGGATACCCGCTCTTGGTGGAGGAGCGGATGGTTGGCGTGCTCGCCGTGTTCTCCAAACGCCTGGTCCCGGATTTCGTGCTCGACGGTCTCGAGGCCGTCGCCGACCAGCTCGCCGTGGGCATCGAGCGCCGGCGGGCGGAGGAGGAGCTGCGACAATCCGAGGAGCGGTTCTCCCGGGTGTTCCGGGCGAGTCCCGCGGGCATCGCCATTACGACGGCCGACGAAGGTCGATTCGTCGACGCCAACGAAGCGTTTTGCTCGCTGACCGGCTACGCCCGGAGTGAGATCCTGGGTCGCACCACGGCCGAGCTCGGGTTCGTCCAGGATCTGAGCGAACAGGCCGACCTGCTCGAGCAGCTGCGCAAGCTCGGGACGGTCCAAAACGTGGATCTGGAGGTGCGCACCAAGCGGGGGGACCGGCGCCTGGTGCTCGCTTCGTTCGAGCGGATCGAGCTGGGGGGGCGGCCCTGCCTGCTCTCCCTGATGCACGACATCAGCGAGCGCAAACGGCTGGAAGATCAGCTGCGCCAGGCGCAGAAGATGGAAGCCATCGGCCGGCTGGCCGGCGGCGTGGCGCACGACTTCAACAACCTGCTCAGCGTCATCATTGGGTACTGCGACTTGTTGTTCCGGACGCTGCCCCCGGAGGCCCGAGAGCGCGGCGAGATCGCGGAGATCCGGGATGCCGCCGACGCGGCGAGCGGCTTGACGCGACAGCTGCTGGCGTTCAGCCGCCGCCAGGTGGTCGAGCGGCGGGTGCTGGACCTCAACGCCGTCGTCTCCCGGGCGGAGCGCCTGCTGAAGCGCCTGGTGGGTGACAACATCGAGCTGGTCGTCCGGCTCGCGCCCGCGCTCGCCCCGATCCAGGCGGACGCGGGGCAGCTGGACCAGGTGCTCATGAACCTGGTCGTGAACGCGCGGGATGCCATGCACGCCGGGGGCGCGATCGTGATCGAAACGGCGCCGGCGGCCCTGGACGAGGCGTACGTGCGTGACCATCCGGGCGCGCGCGCCGGCGAGTATGTCTGCGTCAGCGTGAGCGACAACGGGATCGGCATGGATGCCGATACGCAGGCGCACATCTTCGAGCCGTTCTTCACGACGAAGGAGGTCGGGCGGGGGACGGGATTGGGGTTGGCCACCGTCTACGGAATCGTGAAGCAGAGCGAGGCGTTCATCTGGGTCGAGAGCGCGCGGGCCCGGGGGACGACGTTCCGCATCTACTTCCCGCCCGCCCCGGCTGGCGCGGTTCCGGAGTCCGCGCCGCGCGCGGAGCCGGCATCGTTGACGGGCAGCGAGACGGTGCTCGTGGTCGAGGACTCGCCGCAGCTCCGGGAATTGATGGAGGAGGTGCTGCAGGTTCGGGGATACCGGGTGCTGCACGCGGAGAACGGGGACGCCGCCCTGGAGGTGGCGCGCCGGCATGACGGCCCCATTCATCTATTGCTCACCGACGTCATCATGCCGGGCATGAACGGGCGTCAGCTCGCCGACCGCCTCACCGCCCTCCGGCCCGACATGAAAGTCCTGTTCGCCTCAGGCTACACCGCCGACGTACTGGTGCAGTACGGTGTGGAAGGTGGCGTGCACTACCTGCAGAAGCCGTTCACCCCCGATGCCCTGACCCGCAAGGTCCGCGAGATCCTGAGTGAGCCTCCCGACTAGGGCGTCCACGGTGACCCGCGCCACCGTGATGTTCCTCCTAGAGCGTGCCCGTGCCGTACCGCACGTTCAGCGCATGCGCATCAGTGCGATCGGCCTCCTGGCCGTCGGAGTCGCTTCGGGCTGCAACGGGAATGGCGGAGGTGGCAGTGGCGGCGGGAGTGGTGGGGGAGAGGTGCAGCCCGGCACCCGCGTCGTCAACATGATACCGGCGTCCCTCGGTGGCGAGGCGTCGCAGGACGCGGAGCCGTTCCTCGCCGTACTGCCGGGGAACGCCGCGATCATGGCCGCCTCCGCGTTCACTCCAAACCCGGCCGGGTCGTCCAGCACGACGGCACCCATCTACGTCACCCAGGACAGCGGCAAGACGTGGGCGCTCCGGGCCACGGTGCCGAGCGACGTCACGACCGCGGACATCACCGAGGCCTTCGACGGCGGCGGTGGCGACCTCTATGCCGGCATCCTGTCAGTGTCGGCGTCGCTGTTGTTGGACGAGCTCAAGACCGGAGATGTCTTCTCGGTCGCGCCGATGAGTGTGCAGGCGGCTCGGGGGAACGTGGACCAGCCGTTCGTGCGGGCCACGAGCGTCGGCACCGCCGACCGCGTGTACATCGGGATGAACGACTTCGACGCCCCCGGGGGCCAGACCGCCACGGTGGACGTCTCCCAGAACAGTGGGGCGACCTACACCTCCGCGCGCGTCGAGGCGCGCACCACCGCCGAGCAGGATGGTCCCTCGGTCCGGCCCAGCGTGGCGACGGATCACACGGTGTACGTGGCGTATTTCGGGTGGCGCGCGTTCACCGGCAGCGTGGCCACGAGCGACGTCGTCGTGGTGCGCGACGACAACGGCGCCACCGGCCCGACCCGGTTCCGCGATCTGGTGGATCCCGGTGACGGCCAGCCGGGGCGCATCGTCGCCCACAACGTGACCATCCCCTGGTCCAACGCACCGACCCTCGGCCAGGAGCGGATCGGATCGACCCTCTCGCTCGCCGTGGACCCCAACCACAGCGCGACGGTCTACCTCGCCTGGGCCGACCGCGTCGGCTCCGGGGACATTTATACGGTGCACGTCCGGCGCTCCACCGACCGCGGGGTCACCTGGAGCGGCGACCTTCGCACCCTCACGAACGCCACAAACGCGAGCCTCGCGGTGGCGGACAACGGGACGGTCGGGCTGCTCTATCAGCAGGTCAGCGGTAGCGGAGCCGCGAGTCGGTGGGTGACCCACCTCGAGCGGACCAAGGATGGCTTCGCGACGCGGAGCGATCTCGTGCTCGCCACCGTCCCGGCCAACGCGCCGGTGCCCGATTTCCTGCCGTACCTGGGCGACTATACCGGGTTGCTGGCGGTGGGCGGTGAGCTGCGCGGCGTATTCTCGGCCAACAACACACCGGACGCCGCCGACTTCCCACAAGGCGTGGTGTACCAGCGCAGTGCGGATTTCGCCGCCCACCGCCTGGTGGACGGGACGGGCACGACGGTTGCCGTGTCGATCGATCCGTTCTACTTCAGCGTGCCGGTGCTGCCATGAGCCTGGGCCATCGAAAGCTGCTGACATGGGGTCTCGCCGGGTTGCTGCTGCAGGGCGCCCCGCTGGCGGCGCAGAAATCACGGGCGGCCCTGGTGCAGCAGGCCGACCTCATCTTCGTCGGAACGGTGACCGGAGTGGCGGTCGCGTCCCTGGCCGGGATTCCCGTGACGCAGCGGACGCTCACGGTCCGGGTGGATGGGGTGCTCGACAAGCCGGCGGCGGTGCAGCTCGCGGTCGGGGACACGGTGACCGTGGAGGGGCGCACGGTGGGTGCGCTCCCGGTTGGGACGCAGGCCACATTCTATACCAAGGCGTGGTTGTTCGGTCGTGGTGTGGCGGCCCAGGAGGTGGGGCATGAGACGGTGTCGGTCCGGATGTCGGCCGCGGCCGTGGCGCCGATGCGGGATTCGGTGCAGCGGCTGCGGGGTCAGGTGAGCGATTCCACGCTGCGCGCAAGGATCCGGGCGGCGGACATGGTGCTCGTCGGCCGCGTGGAAACCGTCCAGGCGGCGACGCTGGCGGCGCTGCCGCCACCGCGACGCATCACGGAGCACGACCCCGCGTGGCAGGAAGCCGTGATTCAGGTGGAGACCATGATCAAGGGCGCCGCTCCGGGGAATCAGCGGGTGGTGGTGCGCTTCCCGGGCTCGCTCGACGTCGCCTGGCGCGCCATGCCCAGGTTCACGGTAGGACAGGAAGGGACCTTCCTGCTGCGGCGCGACCAGCTGTCCGGTTCGCCCACCGCGATGATGGCCGGCCGGCAGGTGACGGCCTACGCCGCGCCTACCAGGCAGGACGTGTTGACCAAGCAGGACGCGGCCCGGGTGCAGGCGCTGGCACAGCCGTAGACCCGGGTCGGTGTGCGGTCCCGGTGTCCCGGGGACTGGCCCCTTCCCGCTTCCAGAGAGAACGTTCAATCCCACCGTCCGGAGTGGTTTCCACGCTGGCGGTGGGTTGTGCGTATGAGGTTCGGCGCGCTCCCGCTCGGTGCGCCGTCCGCGGGTCGTGCTCACCTTTGTCCGGGACGTACAGGCGCACCGTGTCTCGCTTGCGTTCGATGCTGGTCCGGTTCCTCCTCGCCGCCATCCCGGCGGCGGGCTGCTCCCCCAAACAGCCGGGCGGTCCGGGGCGCGTGTCCGTGAGCGTAGCCCGCGTCGAGCGCCGGTCGATGCCGTACGAGATCGACGCGACGGGTACGGTCGAGCCGGCCCGGACGGTGGCCGTCACGTCCCAGGTCGCCGGGATGCTGCAGCGCGTTCGCTTCGCCGAAGGCGAGGACGTGGCGGCGGGGCAGGTGCTGTTCCAGATCGATCCGCGCCCCTTCGCCGCCGCGTTGCAGCAGGCGCAGGCCAATCTGTCGCGTGATCTGGCGCAAGCGGAGAATGCGACACGCGATGCGGCGCGCTACCGGGCCCTGGCCCAGCAGAAATTCGTCACGGACGAGGACTACCAGCAGCGCCAGGCGACCGCGGACGCGCTCAACGCCACGCTTCAGGCGGACTCGGCGGCGCTGACCGAAGCACGGCTGAACCTCGAGTACGCGACCATCCGCGCGCCGCTCTCCGGTCGCACCGGAAGCCTGTTGGTGCACGAGGGCAACCAGGTCCACCCGACTGACGGCGCGCCGCTCGTGACCATCAATCAGCTGC
>JBGQHV010000083.1:0-13275 GCA_041498155.1 Gemmatimonadota bacterium
CCGGCCTGCCACGCCTTCGGCCACCGCCGCACGCCGCGGACCGAGGCGCTGTACGCCCCCCCGGCCACCGCCTACGTGTACTTCACCTACGGCATGCACTGGTGCCTGAACGTCGTCACCGAGAAGGTCGATTATCCCGCCGCCGTGCTGATTCGGGCGCTGGAGCCGTGGGAAGGTCTCGAGCTGATGCGGCGGCGCAGGGGCGGCGTGGAAGACCGTGATCTGTGCGCGGGGCCCGCCCGGTTGTGTCAGGCGCTGGGCATTACGGGCTCCCAGAACCGCACGTCGCTGATCGATGGGAAGGTCCGCATTGTGCGGGGCAGTGGCCGACGGCCCCGGGTCACCGTGACCCCCCGGATCGGCATCACGGCCGCCGCCGACTGGCCGCTTCGCTTTCTGGTCGAGGGATCTGACTGGGTGTCCAGATGAAAGAAGTGCCGGGTGCGGCGTTACCCGCCACCCGGCACCCGAATTCCCTCACCGGCGTCAATGCGCCGTTTCGACATCCTCTTTGGAGGTGCCCAGCGAGTACCGGATCCCACCCTGGATCGAGTGTGTGGCGCCCAGGATGAGGAAGTTGTTCGCCGCCGAAGTGATCATGTACTGGCCGTAGACCGCCAGCTTGCCGATGTTGATCTGCACGCCCCCCAGAAACCAGGCCGCCGCCTTGCTGCCGGCGTCGTCCGCCAGCGCCTGCGCCGCCGCCACATCGCTCGGCGTGGGGCACTGGGTGCTGGCCGAGGTCCCGCTGCAGTCGGGCGTCGGGTTGGGGACGGTCATGATGGCAAAGCCCCCGCCGGCGAACGGCTCGATGCGCTTCTGGAGCGGGAAGGCCAACACGCCAACGAACAGGCGCCGAACCGCGTTGAACGTCACGTCGTGGGCACTGCCGGTTGTGGGATCCACGAGCGTGGTGCGGGCGTCGGCCAGGAAGAACGCCTGCTCGCCCCCGAGGTAGAGGGCCGTCCGCTTGCCTGTGATGAGCCAGTGCACGCCGATGAGCGGGTCGAAGAAGTACCCCTGGGCATTGGTCTGGTAGAGTACGCCACCGGCTTGGGCGCCCCAGTACCACTTATGCGACCGGTCAATATTCACCTGGCCGGCGAGCGGCCGGGCGAGGGGGGCGACGAGCAGGGCAGCGATCGCCAGACGTGACAGCGGCTTCATCGGACTCCTCCACGGTTTGCGGGCAGCAACCGGCTGCCGGGTGGACACCCAAGATAGGAGTCCGCCGGCGTTTGGCAAGCCGTGGGGTCAAGGCTAGTCCATTGCAGCGTTGTCGGTTAAGCGGTGGCGACGCGAAACTACTTGAAGTCGACCCAGAAACCCGAAGATATGCCGTATACAACTGTTGTTTATGTCGCCACGATGTATAGATGATGTTCTATATCAGCTTGAGCTGCTTTCCGACCTTGGCGAAGGCGCGCAACGCGAACTCCAGATCGTCCCGCGTGTGGGCGGCGGACAACTGGCACCGCACCCGCGCGTGTCCCTGGGGCACCACCGGGAATCCGAACCCGGTGACGAACACCCCTTCCTCCAGCAGCAGGTCACTCATCTGTATCGCCTTCGAGGTCTCTCCCAGGATCACGGGGACGATCGGTGTCTCCCCCGGCAGCGGCGTGAAGCCGAGCCCCTGCAGCCGGTCACGGAAGAACACCGCGTTCTCGTGCAGCCGGCGCACGCGCTCGGGGTGCGCTTCCAGGCAACGCACCGCCGCGAGAGCGCTGGCGGCCACCGTGGGAGGGAGGGCGTTGCTGAAGAGCTGCGGCCGCGAGCGCTGCGTGAGGTAGTCGGTGAGCGCCGTGGGACCCGCGGCGAACCCTCCCGCCGCGCCCCCCAAGGCCTTCCCCAGTGTGGACGTGATGATGTCCACCTGTCCCAGCACCCCGTGGTGCTCCGGTGTCCCGCGGCCCGTCTTCCCCAAGACCCCGGTCGCGTGCGAGTCGTCCACGGCGACGATCGCGTCGTGGCGGCGCGCCAGCTCCAGGATGTCCGGCAGGCGCGCGATGTCGCCCTCCATGGAGAAGATCCCGTCCGTGAAGATGAGCCGCCGCCGGGCTCCCCGGGACGCGACCAGCTTCTCTTCCAGATCGGCCATGTCCGAGTGCCGGTACACGGCGGTCTGGCACTTCGTGATCGTCTTGGCGAGCCGGATGGAATCGATGATCGACGCGTGGTTCAGCTGGTCGGAGATGACGATGTCCTGCTCGCCCAGCAGCGTCGGGCACAGCCCCTCGTTGGCGTTCCAGCAGCTCACGTAGGTGAGTGATGACTCACACCCCACGAGGCTCGCCAACGCGGCTTCCAGGTCGCGGTGGATCGTGAACGTGCCGCAGATGAAGCGCACCGATCCGGTGCCGGCCCCGTAGCGGTCGAGGGCGGCCTTGCCCGCCGCGACGACCTCCGGCTCGTTGCACAGACCCAGATAGTTGTTGGAGGACAGGATGACGACCTCGCCCCGTCCCTCCATGCGCGTCCGCGCCCCTTGCGGGGCTTCCAGATAGTTGAGTCGCTTGTAGACGCCGTCGCGCTTGAACTGTTCCAGCTCGGCGGCGAGGCTCGTCGCCAGGGTCATGCGATCTCCAGGATGACTTTGCCGGCGTCCCCCGAGCGGATCGTGGCCAGCGCGTCGTCGATCTGGGTGAGGGGGAAGCGGTGCGTGATCACGGGGCGCGGGTCGAGCAGGCCTGCCGAGAGGAACCGGCGCATCTGGTGCCAGGTTTGGTACATCTTGCGGCCGATCACCCCGTAGATCGTGATGCCCTTGAAGATGATCTCGGTGGCGAAATCCACGGGCACCTCGCCCTTGGGGATGCCGAGCAGCTGCACCCGCCCGCCCATGCGCACCGAGTGGAACGCCTGATGCAGCGCGGAGGGCACACCCGACATCTCGCACACGACGTCGGCCCCCTCGCCGCCGGTCTCGGCCAGGACGGTGTCGACGACCGGCTGGGAGGCCGCGTTGACGAGCACGTGGGCGCCCATGGCACGCGCCAGGCCGAGCCGCTTGGGGTTCACATCGGAAGCGATCACCTTCGCCGCCCCGGCCGCCCGCGCGATCCCCACGGCGAAACAGCCGATGGGGCCGCACCCCACGATGAACACCGTGCTGCCGGGAATCTCGGCCGTCAGCACGGTGTGGAACGCGTTGCCCATCGGATCCATGATGGCGCCGATCTCCGTCGGGATGCCGTCCAGGGGCAGCACGTTGGTGGCGGGCATCGCGATGAACTCCGCGAACGCGCCGTCACGGTCCACGCCGATGATGCGGGTGTTCTTGCAGATGTGCCCGTTGCCGGTGCGGCACTGCAGGCAGTGCCCGCAGATGATGTGTCCTTCGGCGGTGACCAGCTGACCGGTCTGCAGCTCGGTGACGCCGTCTCCCACCGCGACGATCTCGCCGGCGAACTCGTGCCCGATCACGAGGGGCGGCTTGACACGGCCCTGGGCCCAGGCGTCCCAATCGGCGATGTGCAGATCGGTGCCGCAGACTCCGGCGTGTCGCACGGCGATCAGCACCTCGCCGGCCCCCGCGCGAGGTTTGGGCACGCGCGTGACGGTGAGGCCGGGCGCGCGCTGCTCCTTGACGACGGCTTGCATGGTTTCGGGCATGAGGGGACGGAGCGCGGGAAAGACGCGTGTCAGTGACTGCGGCTGCCCACGCCCGCGGCCACCGCGACCCGCTCGATGCGGACCGCGCAGATCTTCAGCTCGGCCATCTTGGCGTAGGGATCGAGCACCGGATTGGTGAGCAGGTTGGCCGCCGCCTCGCGGAAATGGAACGGCACGAATACCTGTCCGGGGGCCACGCGATCGGAGATGCGCACCGCGGTGAGCATGCTGTTGCGGCGCGACGTGAGACGCACGAGGTCCCCTTCGGTCACGTCCAGATGGGCGGCGTCGTCGGGATGGATCTCGACGATCGGCGTCGGCTCCCGGGCGTCGAGCCCGGTGGCACGGCGGGACATGGTGCCGGTGTGCCAGTGGAAGAGCTGCCGGCCGGTGTTCATCACAAACGGAAACTGGTCGTCGGGCAGCTCCACCGGATCGGTGTATTCGACCGGGACGAAGATCCCCTTGCCGTCGGCGGTGGGAAAGTCGTGGTCGAACAGGAAGGCCGTCCCCGGGTGGTCGGGTGTCGGGACCGGGTACTGCAGCCCGGGCCCTTCGAGCCGCGGGTAGGTCACACCGGCCCAGGAGGGCGTCACCGCCGCGATCTCCCGCATCACCGCTTCCGCCGACGCAAACGGCGTGGGGAGCCCGAGGCGGCGCGACAGGTCGATCAGGATCTCGAGGTCGCCGCGGGCGTCGCCCGGGAGCGCGAGGGCGCGGTGCGACAGCTGGATGCGGCGCTCGGTGTTCACGAAGGTGCCGGTCTTCTCGGCGAAGCTCGATCCGGGCAGCACGACGTCGGCGTAGCGGGCGGTCTCGGTGAGGAACAGGTCCTGGACTGCCAGGAACTCGAGCTCCTGGAACCAGTGCTCCGCGTGGGCGATGTCGGGATCGGAGATGATCGGGTTCTCGCCCATGATGTACATGCCGCGGACGCCGCTCTCCGACTTCACCACCTCGGTGACCATCAACCCCTTCTCGAGGGAGAGCGCTTCGGGGGAGAGGCCCCACGCCTGCGCGAACTTCGCCCGCACCGCCGGGTCCCCCACCGGCTGGTAGTCCGTATACACGAACGGGATCGCCCCGACGTCGGAGGCGCCCTGCACGTTGTTCTGTCCGCGCACCGGCATCATCGCCGCGCCCCAGCGGCCGATCATGCCGCAGGCGAGCAGCAGGTTCAGCAGCGAGGTGACGAGGTCGGTGCCGTTGGCGTGTTGTGTCAGCCCCATGGCCCACAGGGTGCACGTCCGCGGTCCCCGGGCGTACAGCTCGGCGGCGCGCCGGATCCGGTCGGCGGGGACCCCGGTGATCTTGGCCGCCCGCTCCGGCGTGTAGGGCCGGACGCACTCGCGCACGGCGTCGAACTCCCGCGTGCGGGCCGCGATGAACTTCGTGTCCTCGAGGCCCGCCGCCAGGATGTGATTCAGCATCGCGGAGAACAGCGCGACGTCCGTTCCTGGCAGCATCTGCAGATGGATGTCGGCGCAGTCGGCGAGCTCGATGCGGCGCGGGTCCGCGACGATCAACGTGGTGCCGCGTTTCTGGGCGCGCTTGATGGCGGCCCCGAACACGGGGTGCGTATCCGTCGTGTTCGCACCGGCGATGAAGATCACGTCGCTGTCGTGTTCGACCTCTCGCATCGAGCCCGACGCGGCCGAGGTGTTGAGCGCCCGCTGCATCGCCGCCACCGACGTGGAATGGCACAGCCGGGTGCAGTGGTCGACGTTGTTGGTGCCGATGGCACCCCGGAACAACCGCATCAGGAGGTAGTTCTCTTCGTTGGAGCACTTGGCGGAGGAGAAACACGCCAGGGCATCGGGCCCGCGGTCGCGCTTGATGCGTCCCATCTCCTGGGCGGTGAGCTCCATCGCATCTTCCCAGGTCGCCTCGCGGAACGGCTCGTACCACGACGCCGGCGTCGCCACGCGGTCGCGCAGGTCCATGTCGATGCGCTCGAGCAGCGGCAGCTGCCGAACCGACTTTCCCGTCTTGCGCGGCGGCGTCCCGGGCTTGGTCTGTTGGCCTTCCCCTTCGATCGTGCGCCAAGGGCCGCCGCGGCGATCGGCGCCGCCGGGGCCGCGCCACACCCAGCGACCGTCTTCCCGCTCCCAGCCGCGGCGAATCAGCGGCCGGGTGAGCCGGTCGCGGTGCTGGGGGAAGTCGTAGCCGAACCGCCCCTTCACGCAGGTGCTTCCCTGGTTCGGCGTGTCGATTTCGATGTCGGGGGAGGTGACGCGGACGATCTGGTTGTCGGCGGTATGCAGGTCCAGCTGGCAGCCGACGCCGCAGTACGGACAGATGGCGCGCACGACCGTCTCCGGATGGCGGATCTGCTCGGGCCGGAAGCGGTCCTTGGGCAACACCTCGAAGATCGCCCCGGTGGGACACACGCGCACGCACTCGCCGCACCAGGTGCAGCCGGCTTTGTCGGGATCGCCGTCGGCGCCCACGATGATCTCGGTGTGCTCCCCGCGCCGGCCGACGTCGAGCACGCCCACGACCTGGATGTCCTCGCACGCTCGCACGCAGCGGGTACACAGGATGCAGGTCGTCATGTCGTGGCGGATCATCGGATCGCCGGGGCGCTCATCGCCCGCGCGCAGCGACAGGTCCCGCCCAGCGCCGGGCGAGGGCGTCACGCCGTAGCGCACCACGTATTGCTCGAACTCGTTGCGCGGATCGGCCCGCCCGCCGCCCTGCAGATGGTCGCCGGGATAGCGCTCCAGCAGCAGGCGCAGCACGCCTTTGCGGTTCTCCACGGCCGCATGGGACTCCGTGGTGACGACCATCCCGTCGGCGACTTTGGTGGCGCAGGCGGGGAGGAGCTTGGGCTGGCCTTCCACGGAAACGAGGCAGATGCGGCAGTTTCCGACGATCGACAGCTTCGGGTACCAGCACAGCGTCGGAATGTCGATGCCGGCCGTCCGGGCCGCGTCCAGGATTGTCTGGTCGGGCTCGGCGCGCAGCGTGCGGCCGTTGACACTCAGAGAGACCATGTCTCGAAGCATAGGCCCTGTCGGAAGGGCCGGCAACGGCGGACCTTGCGGGCCGCGGGGCCGCGTCCGATTATGGACGCCGCGACCCCATTCGACGTCAGGACTTCGGGTGAAACACCGCTACGGCATGGCGCTGGCGACGATGCTCGCGGCTGTCCCCGCGACGGGGCAGGACCTTGCGACGCTGGATACGGCGCTGACCGCGCGCGGCATCGTACAGGTCCGCACGGATTGGCGGGACAGCACGCCGGTGTGGATCGTGTTTCTGCCCACGCCGATCACCGTCGGGCCGATGCGCACCAACGCGCTCGAGCTCGCCGGCGGCGAGCGTGCCGCGCAACGCTATGTCGACCGGTTCGTCGAGGTGCAGGGCCAGGTTACCATCGGACGGGACGACCACGGGCGCTCCCATGCCGTCCTGACCAACGCGCGGCTGCGAGAGTTTCGGCCCGAGGGGACCGTCGAGCGATCGGTCGACCTCAGCATCTCGCAGCACGCGAGCGTGATTCTCTCCGTCATGCCACGACGCGTGGTGTGGCGCGACTCGACCGGCGCGACCACGGGCACCACCCCCACCGTGGTGTTTTCGATCGTCAACCACTCGCAGACGCCGCTGCAGTTCTCGTTTCCGACGAACGAGATCGTGTGCGTATCGATCCAGCCGGCCATCGGCGGAACGGGGAAAGAAATCGCGTGGCGGGTCCTCAGCGCGCAGAGCCTCATCGTGTTGCGGATGGGGGCGATCTTCCGACAGATCGTCGCCGTGCCCGACTCGACGGCGTCCTGGCCGGGGCGCTACACCGTGCGCGCGGCGCTGTGCGGCTCCGACGACTTCCATGCCGAAGCGGAGCTCGACGTCGCGGCGCCATAGGACATCATCCCGCGCGACCGACGTTGGGCCTGAAAACACGACGGGACCGGCGCACTGGCCGGTCCCGTCGGTCATCGCTGGGGAGCCTCGCAGCCCGGTTACGCTCCCACCGGGTGCGGATCCACCGGCAAGCGCCGATGGACGTGATCTCCCGAATCGGTGTCATCATCGCACCAGCAATAGGCCCATATCCTGGCCGGCCGCAATTTGCGTTGGCCGGCTCGGAGGATGATGCCGAGCGGTTCGTCGTCGAGTACCAGGGGCAAACTCGTCATGCCAGCACCGTTGTAGGTTGTGCGTCGCTTACCGTTAAGGCAATCGCCGGGCCACAATATCGATTGACTTAACGCATTTACCCACAACGAGTTGCTGTTTTTTTCCAAAGGGCGATTCACTACTCTGACACGTTCACCTGCGTGTCGGACTGACGCTGGGGCTTCGATGCGGCGAAGCCACCGCGCCGGCCCCGGGGGCGCCGTTCGATCTGCCACGCGGAGTAGAGCGCGAGCAGGGCATCGCTTCCGATGGGGATGACGCCGGCGCCGGTCTCGCGGCGCGACGACAACACGATGTGGACGCCGCCCGGAGGCGTGCGGGTCTGCAGGTCCGCCACGAGCCGTAGGCGCGGTTCGGGGTCGAGCGCGCCGAGCGCCGCCGGGTGCAGCACCGCGACGGTCACCGGGACATCGGGCATCCAGCTGCCGAATTGGACGACCAGGGCGTGGAAGCGTCCGGCCAGCTGTTCGGTGACGGCGCGCGCCTCGGCGCCTTCCACGGCGGCGAGGTCTTGATCGAGCAGCAGGACCTCGACGTCGTGTGCGGCGATGAACAGGGCGGCGGGCAGGGCGGCGGCGCCGATCACGACAGCGGCGTCACCCGGCTCCAGGCGGCGCGCCCAGGCGACCAGCGGGCTCGCGGACTCGAGCTCCCAGTGCGTCGGCTCGCGCTGCGCGGCGCGCAGGGCGCGGTGGCTGCGGGACCAGCGCTGGAAGCTGGGGAGCCGGAGCCGCCGGGAGATGATGCGGTCCACGTGCTCGAGCAGCAGCACCTCGGTGAGCAGGTACTGATCGGCCGCGGCCACCTCGAGCTCCCGCACGGCCTCGTCCCCGATTTCCAGGAGCTCCGTCCGCGACAACGAGTTCTTGTATTCCTCGATCCGCTGGAACAGGAACTCCTCGTACTCCTGTCGCAGCGAGCGCGCCGGGCGGTGGGAGCGGCGGGCGCGGGCGCCCGGATCCAGGGTGCTCAGCACGGCTCGATGTGCACCGTGACTTCATCCAGCCGGAGGTCGTTCTTCAGCCGGTGCTCGACCTCGTCGGCGATCGCGTGGGCAGCGGCGACGTTGGTGGTCGAATCCACCGCGATGGTCACCTCGGCGTAGCGCGCCTGGCCCCCGCCGCGCGAGCGGATGTCGTATGCGCCGCGCACCCCGCTCACCGCTTGGGCTACTGATTGAATCTCTCCCCGGGGCAGGGCGCGTTGATCGACGAGGATGGGGACGGTGCGCTGGGTGATCTGATAGCCCACCCGGACGATCAGGACGGCGATCAGGAGCGCCAGCGCCGGGTCGGCCCACCACCAGCCGCGGCGCGACAGCAGCAACCCGACGAGGACGCCCGTCGTGATGTAGACGTCGCTGCGCGTGTGGGCGGCGTCGGACACCAGAAGCTCACTCTGCAGCTCCTCCCCCCGCCGATGCTCGTACCACGCCACCAGGGCATTGATGCCCAGGCCACCGACCAGGATGATCAGCTGGGCGTCCGTCACCTGTGGCGCGCTGTGAGCGCCCGCCAGCCGCGACACGGCGCCCCGGGCGAGCTCAAAGCAGGTGACTGAAAGGAAGCCCACGATCGCCAGCGCGCCCAGCGTCTCGAACTTGCCGTGGCCGTACGGGTGGTCCTCGTCGGGCGCCTGGGCGGCGACGCGGACAACGACCAGCGCGAGGATGTTGTTGAGCGCGTCGACCGATGAGTGCAAAGCGTCGCCCATGACGGCGAGCGAGTGCGCCGTGAGTCCCACGGCGAGCTTCGCGGCGACGACGGCCAGATTGGCGAAAAACAGTCCGATGAGCACGCGCCGGACCAGGGCTGTCCGGTGGTGCACCCCCCCCTCGGGCCGGGCGGATGGCATGGATGCAAGGTTGTAAGGCGGGCGCGGAGAGTCAACCGGGAAACCGCGTATCGACCGCACGCAACAGGGCGCCTTTCAGGTATCCCGTCTCGGGGACGTTCAGAATCTCGGGATGGTCGGCGGCGGCGCCGGTGGTGCGAATCAGCTCGAGCCGGCGACCGCTGTCGCCGGCGGCGGCGGCCAGCATGGCGAGGAAATCGGCCCGGTGTACGTGGTAGGAGCAGGAACACGTGAACAGCGTGCCCTCGGGCGCGAGCAGCCGCATCGCCCGGAGGTTGATTTCCTTATAGCCCGCGAGGGCGCGGGGGAGGGTCGCCCTCGTCTTCGCGAACGCCGGCGGATCGAGCACGATAGTGTCGAACCGCTCACCGGCCCGTTCGAGGGCGCGCAGCAGGTCGAAGGCGTTGGCCTCGCGCCAGGAGATGTTGGCGAGGCCGTTGAGGGACGCATTTTGGGCGCCGCGTGCCAGCGCTTCGGGGCTCTGGTCCACGGCGAGCACGCTCGCGGCGCGCCGCGCGAGATGCAGCGCGAACGAGCCGTGGTAGGTGAAGACATCGAGCCCCCGGCCGCCCGGGCGGGTGTGGGCCGCCACCAGCAGGCGGTTCTCGCGTTGGTCGAGAAACGCGCCCGTCTTCTGTCCATGCCGCGGAGCGGCCAGGTAGCGCACGTCGCCTTCGCGCACCTCCACCGCCTCGGGGACGTCCCCGTAGACGAGCTCCACGTCGAGCGGCAGGCCTTCGTGCCGTCGGATCGCGGTGTCGTGACGCAGCAGGATCCCCTGGGGCTCGAGCGCCAGGCGCAGGCCCGTCAGCACGTCGTCGCGCACCGCCTCGAGGCCGGCGGACAGGAGCTGGGCGACGATGAACGGGCCATAGCGATCGACCACGAGTGAGGGCAGCCCGTCGCCTTCCGCGTGGACGACGCGAACGGCGGTGGCGGGGATCGCTTCGCGACGGGCCGCGCAGGCGGCGATCCGGTAGCGCCACCAGGCGGCGTCGATCGCCTCGTCACCGTGCGTGAGCAGCCGCAGGCGGATCTCGCTGCGCGGCGAATACAGCGCCTGCCCGAGCGGGGCGCCGCGCCGGTCACGCACGCGCACGATCCCCGGGGCGCCACGCGGCGCATCGAGCACGTCGCTGCGGTAGATCCAGGGGTGGCCGGCCGCCCAGCGGGCGGCACCCTTCGCGCTGACCGTCGCGATAGCTTTGTCGGTGTCCATGCCCCTCGCCGATCAGCTGCGTTTGATGGTGATCACCGACCGGCCGCTGCTGCGCGGTCGCGATCCGGTGGCCGTGTGCCGCGCCGCCGTGCGGGGCGGGACGACGATGGTGCAAGTGCGCGACAAACAGGCGCCGCCGCGCGATCTGGTCGTCCTCGTCCGAGCGCTCGTCGCCGCGCTCCCCGTTCCCGTCCTCGTCAACGACCGCGTGGACGTGGCGCTCGCCGCCGGGGCGGCCGGCGCGCACCTCGGGCAGGAGGACCTGCCGGTCGGCGCGGTGCGTCCGTACGTGCCGCGCGGGTTCATCCTCGGCACCTCGGTCGGATCGGCGGCGGAAGCCGACCGGGCTCGCGCGGCGCCGGCCGACTACTGGAGCATCGGCCCCTGCTTCATCACCGCGTCGAAGCCGGACGCCGGCCCGCCCCTGGGCCCTGCGGGGTTTGCGTCGCTGGAGCGGCTGGCCCCCCTGGGGATGCCGGTGATCGGTATCGGCGGGATCACCGCCGCCAATGCCCCGTCGATCCTCGCGGCAGGCGCCGTCGGGGTCGCCGTCATCGCCGCTGTGCTGGAGGCACGAGACCCCGAGACTGCCGCGCGCGCACTCGTATCTCCTGCACCTGCTCCTTCACCTGGCGGATCGCCGCCAGATGCTCCCGGTAGCTGACCGAGAAGATGTGCTTGCCGTCGGGCTGCGCGACGAAGTACAGGAACGGCGCCTGGGCGGGGTAGAGGGCGGCGGCGAGCGACGCGCTGTCGGGCTGGCTGATCGGCCCGGGGGGCAACCCGGGATGCAGGTAGGTGTTGTACGGCGAGCGGATCAGCAGGTTCTTTTCGTACACCCGCCGGGGCCGACGCCCCATCGCGTACACCACCGTCGGGTCGGCCTGCAGCAACATCCCGAGGCGCAGCCGGTTGTGGTAGACCGCGGAGACGTACTCGCGGTCGGGCGCGTACCGCACCTCCGACTCGATGATCGAGGCCAGCGTCACGACGTCGTGGAGGGACATGTGCAGGCTGTCGAGGCGCGCATTCCAGGCCGGGGACCAGTGGCTGTTGAACTCCTCGATCATCAGGCGCACGAGCTCGCGGCCGGAGAGGTGGGGCCGCACGGTATACGTCGTGGGATAGAGGTAGCCCTCGGCGTTGGTCGCGTAGGCCCCGACACTGAGCAGCTCGAGCATCTCCGGATCGCGGGTTGCCTCGAGAAACGAATCGCGCGGCACCTGGAGCTGTTGGGCGGCCAGGTCGGCGACCTCGGCGATCTGCAGTCCTTCGCGGACGGTAAAGCGCACCAGCGTGCCCCGGCCGAGCTTCAGGGCGGCGACGATGTCACGCCAGCGGGCGTCGCGGCGGAACGCGTAGATACCGCTCTTCAGCGAGCCCCCGAGTCCCCGCACCCGGGCGTAGAGGGCGAACAGCGCGCGGGGACTGACGAGCTCGTGGGCGGTGAGCGAGTCCACCGCGGTGGAGAGCGTCGCCCCCCGGGGAATCGTCAGCGCGATGCACTCCGGTCCGCGGGCGTCGCACGGCAGCGAGGCGGGAGCACGGCAGGCGGCCAGGCCGAGCAGTAGTATGGCGAGCGTCTTCACACGGCGCTCCCGCGGCGTCGGTCCAGGAAGTGCTGCAGCAGGAGGGTCGCGGCCAGGGCGTCGACGTCCGCGGCGCGGCCTCGGGTCTTCCCCCCCATCTCCTGCACCGCCTGGCGGACACGCGCGGTGGTGAACCGTTCGTCGATCAGCTCCACGGGACGGCCCGAGCGCCGCGCGATGTCTGCGGCGAGGGCGCGGGCGGCCTGAGCCGGCTCGCCCTCGGCACCCGAGGCCTCGAGCGGGAGCCCGACCACGACGCCGGCGACGTCGTGCCGGTCGAGCTGGGCGAGCAGATCTTTCATCGGAAAGCGCTTACCGGTGCGGCGCGTGAGCGTGGCGAGCGGCTGGGCGAGGGTTTGCGACTCGTCGGACAACGCCAGGCCGATGCGGCGTTCGCCCCAATCCACTCCGAGCAGCCGCCCCACCGCCTACCCCTGCGACATGGTCGCGAAGAACTCCTGGTTCGACTTGGTGCGCTTCATCCGCTCGAGCAGGAACTCGATGGCCTCCACCGGCGGCATGTCGGCGAGGAAATTGCGCAGCAGGTAGACCTTGTTGAGCTCTTCTTTGGCGAGCAGCAGCTCCTCCTTGCGGGTGGAGGTGCGCTGCACGTCGATGGCGGGATACACGCGGCGGTCCGCGATGCGGCGGTCGAGGATCACTTCCATGTTGCCGGTGCCCTTGAACTCCTCGAAGATCACCTCGTCCATCCGCGATCCGGTGTCGATCAAGGCGGTCGCGAGAATCGTCAGGGAGCCGCCGGCCTCGATGTTGCGCGCCGCCCCGAAGAACCGCTTGGGCTTCTGCAGCGCGTTGGCGTCCACGCCGCCCGACAGGATCTTGCCCGAGTGGGGC
>JBGQHV010000084.1:0-13267 GCA_041498155.1 Gemmatimonadota bacterium
AGTCTTCGCTGCTCCGGACCGATCGCCGCAGCACCCAGCCAATGCCGAGCACGAAGGCGAAGTAGACGATCAGGATGGCGTAGTCGATCGTGCCAAGCTGGATGTGCTGCACGGGCTATCCCCTGGGGTCGTTGCGCCGGGACCGTCCCGGCGCCCAACACATGGTCGAGGCTTTCAGGCCGAAGCGCAAGACCTCCCTGTTTCCGGGCCGGATGCGGGCGGGAAGCTTGCGGTGAAGTCACTAGTTGTATATACACCTATTTGTCGTGGACCACCGTTGCCGGAGGATCGACCGATGACCAGCTCCACCGTCACCCCCATGCACCCCCCGCGGGGCGCCCTCCTCGTCGCGGCCGCCTGGCTGGGCCTCGCGATCCTCGCCGGTGCGACGGGCGCGCTTATCCGGCTGCCGTTCCCGGGGACGCAGCTCATCATCTTCACGCTGGTCGGCGCCACCATCGGCGCCGCGCTCAGCGTACCGGCGTTGCGCGCCTGGGTCGAGACGCTCCCCCTGCGTGCGCTCATCGGGATCAACGCCGCCCGTTTCGTGGGGATCTCGTTCCTGATGCTCGCCGCCCGCGGGCGCCTGGCCCCCGTGTTCGCGGCCCGCGCCGGCTGGGGGGACATCGCCGTGGCCATCGTCGCGTTGATCCTCGTGGCGGCGGGTGATCCCCGCACCCGGCTGCATCGGGGCATCGTCCATGTGTGGAACGCGGTCGGCGCGCTCGATCTCGTCGTGGCCGTCGCGACGGCGACCGCGGTGACGCTGCGCGGCTCGGTGCCGGGCATCGCCCCGCTGCTGTCGCTCCCGCTCGTGGTCGTCCCGACGTTCTTCGTGCCGCTCTTCGTGGCGAACCACGTCATGATCTTTCTGCGGCTGCGCGCCGAGGCCCGAGCCGGACATGGCCGCTGACGCGCTGCCCGTCCTCGCGTGCGCCTGCGCGAGCCTCAGGCGCGCGGCGCGCGCGGTGACGCAGCTGTATGAGGCGGAGCTCCGAGTCACGGGGCTCCGCGTCTCCCAGCTGACCTTGTTGCAGGCACTGCAGCGGATGGGATCCAGTCCGCAGTCGGCACTGGGAGAGCTGCTGGCGCTCGACGCCACGACCCTCAGCCGCACGCTCCGCCCGCTGGCGCGGGCGGGCTGGATCCGCGCCACCCGGGGTCACGACCGCCGGGAGACGCGCTGGTCGCTCACCGCCGCCGGACGGCGGCGGTTCGCCCGCGCCCGCGCGCCGTGGGAGCGCGCCCAGGCACGGCTGAGGACGCGGCTCCGCCCCGAGCACTGGAAGTTGCTGGTCGAGGATCTCGCCCTGGTCGCGGGTGCGGCGCGGCGCGCCTGAGGCTGGTGCCGCTCGACGCTAGCGCCACATCTCTCTGAGCCTCGCCTGCACGTCGACCCCCACCGCCGACTGGCCGTCGTACGCCTCGCCCGCCTGCCGCCCGCCCCGCGCCGCCCGTTCGAACAGCGCCGACAGCATGCCCGGAATGAACCGGGTCCGGGGCGCGTGCACGTGGTGGTCTCCGTCGGGTCGCCCCCGCGTGTAAAACCGGTGCGGCTGCAGCAGGTAGAGGAAATCGCGCGCCCTGGTCATCGCGACATACAGCAGGCGGCGCTCTTCTTCGATCTCCTGCGGCGTCCCGGTCGCCATGTCCGATGGAATGCAGCCGTCCACCGCGTTCAGCACGTACACCACGTCCCACTCGAGCCCTTTCGCCGAGTGGATCGTGGAGAGGATGAGATAGTCCTCGTCGAGGAGTGGTTGCCCCGCTTCATCGCCCATGCCGTCCGGCGGATCGAGGGTGAGATCGCTCAGAAAGCTCTCGCGCGTGGGATGCAGCGCGGCGAGCTGCTCGAGCTGCTCCAGGTCGGCGGACCGCACCTGGGGGGCGTCGTAGAGACGCCGCAGGTGGGGCTCGTACCACCGCCGCACCATCCCGAGCTGGCCGTGCCATTCCTTCGTCTGATGCAGCGCCGACATCAGCACACCGAAGGCTGGCCAGTCTGCCTTGGTGGCCGCCGGCACGTCGAGCGACGCCAATACCGTCAGATCACTTCCGGCGGCGTCGATCTGGTCCTGGACCCGGCGGGCGTGGCCCGGACCGACACCGGGGAGCAGCTGCAACGCCCGGAACGCCGCGACCGCATCCTTCGGGTTCTCGGCCCACCGCAGCACGCACAGCATGTCCTTCACGTGCGCGGCCTCGAGGAATTTGAGCCCGCCGTACTTCACGAACGGAATGTTGCGCCGGCTCAGCTCCACTTCGAGCAGATCGGAGTGATGCGCGGTGCGCATCAGCACCGCTTGTTTGCGCAGGTCGATGCCCGCCTCGCGGTGCTCGAGCACCTTTTCCACCACGTAGTCGACTTGCGCCTGCTCGTCGGCCGCGGTCACGATGACGGGTCGCTGCTCCGAGGATCGCGTCGAGAACAGCCGCTTGGCGAACCCCTCCGGGGCCAGGGCGATCACCGCGTTCGCCGCGTCGAGGATCGGCTGGGTCGAGCGGTAGTTCTGCTCCAGCGTGATCACCTGCGCCGGAGGGTCGAACCGGGTGGGGAAGTCGAGGATGTTGCGTACCGTGGCGGCGCGAAACGAGTAGATCGACTGCGCATCGTCGCCCACGACGGTGAGCCCGCGGCCGTCCGGTTTGAGCCCAGACAGGATGCCAGCCTGGAGCGCGTTGGTGTCTTGATACTCATCGACCAGCACGTGATCGAAGCGGCGGCGGACGCCCTCGGCTGCCGCGTCCTGCATCAGATAGAACCAGTAGAGCAGCAGATCATCGTAATCGAGCAGATGACGTCGCTGCTTCGCCTCCACGTAGGCGCGGAACAACCCCTTCAGCGCTTCCGCCCAGCTCGCATAGGCGGGGAACGCGTGCTCGAGCGTCTGCTCCACCGGGTGCCCCGCGTTCACCGCGTGCGAATAGATGGCGAGGCACGTGTCCTTCTTCGGGAACCGCGACGCCTGTTTCGAGAGTCCCAGCTCGTTGCGGATGAGGTTCAGGAGATCGGCCGAGTCCGTCCGGTCGAGCACGGTGAAGGAGGGGTGGAGGCGAACCGATGCCGCATGCTGGCGCAGGAGACGATTGGCGATCGCGTGGAACGTGCCCGACCACGCGACGCGCTGTGCCCCGGAGATCTGCGCGGCGCGCCGCGTCATGATCTCCGCCGCGCGGCGGGTGAAGGTGAGCAACAGGATCCGACGCGGGTCCGCGCCGCGCACGGCGAGGTGCGCCACCCGATGCGCCAGGGTGGTGGTCTTGCCGGTGCCCGCGCCGGCCACGATCAGCAGGGGACCGGGGAGTTCGTGCGGCAGACCGGCGGTGCCGTAGTCGGCGGCGGCCCGCTGGGCCGGATTGAGACTCGCGAGGTAGTCCGGGCAATGGGACATGGAGCCCGAATATAAGCCGAAGAGGTCCGCCCAGTGTTATCCTCGGCCCGACGCGATGACCACCACTCCACCGGTAACCGCCGAGCGGCGGGACCACCTCGGCGCCGCGCATCTGGCCCTCCTCGCCGCCCAGGCCTCGTTTGGCCTCTTCCCGGTATTCGGTGTCTACATCTTCCAGCCGGGTGGCCTTTCGCCGCTGGGCGTCGCGGTGTGGCGGCTCGGCGCGGGCACGGCCATCCTGTTCGCCCTCGCGGCGCTTCGCCATGGCCGCGCATTGCTCCCCGCCCGCGCCGACCTGCCACGCTTCGCCGCTGCCGCCTGGCTCGGCGTCGGACTCAATCAGGCGTTCTTTCTGGTGGGACTGTCGCACTCGACGCCGATCAACGCCACGCTCGTCATGTGCCTCATCCCGGTATTCACCTTTGCCATCGCCGGGTTGGTGGGGCAGGAGACATTCAGCGGCGTCCGGCTGCTCGGTGTGCTCGTGGCGCTGGGTGGTACGCTGCCGCTCCTGTTCGAGCACGGATTCCATGGCCTGGGACGCTACGGCCTCGGCAACCTGCTCATGGCCGGCAACGCGCTGTGTTACTCGGCCTATCTCGTGGTGTCGAAACCCCTGGCCGGCCGTTATCCACCGCTCGTAGTGATCGGCTGGGCGTACGTCCTCTCCCTGCCGTTCGTGCCCTTCTTCGCCCGAGGCACGCCGCTCATCCCCGCCACCGGTCACGCCACCGCCTGGTGGGCCCTCGCCTATATCGTCGTGTTCCCGACGGTGCTTGCCTATCTGTTCAACATGTTCGCGCTGGCCCGGGTGCCGGCCTCGACTACGGCGGTCTACGTCTACGCCCAGCCGCTCGTGGCGGCCCTGGCGAGTCGTCTGATGTTCGGGGAAACACCGTCGGCCACGATGGTCGTCGCGGCCGCGGGAATCTTCATCGGGGTGTGGCTCGTCGCGCGGCCGCGCGCCCTACGGTTGGCTGGCCAGCTCTCGTAGCCGTTCCAGCAGTCTCACCATCGCCCACGTGTCCCGTTCGCAATAGTCCAACAAGTCCTTGCGGACGCGGTCGCGCTCCTCGGGCGGGATGCGCTGCGCCACGAACAACAGCCGGGCGATTTCGACGCTCGCCACCAGGCCGTCCACGATGACCAGGTCGGTGTAGGTCAGCTCGGGCACCATCGGGTGCAGCACGTACTTGAGGCTGAAGCTGCCCTGGAAATCCGGGTGGTACACATGGTCCCGGATCACGGGGTGCAGATCGATGAGTTTGTCCTCGAGCTGCTTCAGCTCCTCCGCGAGCTCCGGCACCGCGCGTTGCATCGAGCGAATCCGGGTCCGCTCGAACGGCGTGTACATCACGATCCGTTCGGCAGCCGCCGTGGCATCGAGCATCGCCCGCGCCAGCGCGGGACGTGCGTCCTGCGGGCCTTCGGCCAGGTACCCGACGTGGCTGTAGCTCCCGTCTCCCCGCGCTTCGTGATAGCTGAACTGCGCCGCCGCCTGCTCCCATGGCCCCATCCCCGGCCACACCGGCACGGCCCGGGAAATGGTCTCGAAATCGAGAAAGCCGAGCTTCCCCGCGAACGGCTCCAACGCGATCGCGAGGCGGGGTTCGACGATCAAGCGGTTCTCGTTCATCGCCCGGATCTGCCGTTTCGCCGCGTCGGGGAGCTTCTGTTTGGGGGGGATCTCGCCGATCGTGTGGACCCCCGTCAGCATGTAGTCCCACGCCTTCTTGGGGCCGACGTTGTACAGCTTGATGATGTGGTCGGTCGTCTGCGGCCAGCAGCGCGCCAGAAACGGGCACTCCCGTGGCTCGAAGCAGTGCAGGCCGATCGCCACATCCGGGAGGGGGCCGACCAGCACGTCGAGCTGCGCCGCGATCTCCACGGGAACGGCGGGGAGCAGCTGCGCGACCGGCTCGGTGACGTCGGTCCGCATGAACAGGTCGCCCTGGTCGGGGAATCGGTATTCCTTGTTGAGGTGCATGATCTCGACGGCGCGGATGTCGATGCCGTTCTGTCGGGCCACGTGCGTTTGGATCGCGGCGTCCGGGATGTGCTCGTCCTTCTGTGACGAGGACGACTTCACCTCGATCAGCCGGAACCCCTGGTCGAGCCGTTCGAGCACGTCGATCGCGACGAAGGTGTCGTCGGCGGCGAAGCTCGCCTCGAAGATCACGGGGAAGCCGGCGTCCAGCGTCGCGCGCGTCCGTTGCAGGCGCTCGGCGAACGCATTGTGGGGCAGGTCGATCAGGACCCCACCGGGGAACCGTCCCCGGGCGAGCTCGCCGACCTGGGTGCCCTGATCGAATCGGTCCTGGAGTACTTTGTCCGGCTGGAGCTCCACGGCGCCTGGCTCGTGGGCCTTCCACCACAGCAGTTTGTGGCACTGCATTCCAGCCGTAAAGCGGGACTTGGAGAGGCGGGGCAGCGCATGAGCGCCGAACAGTGACAGCTGAGGGGACTGCGCGGCGTGGAGGTTCACGCCTGCAAGCGTAACAGGGCTGTGGCGCGGGTCAATTCCGCTTGACCCAGCGCCGCTCCGGTGGGAGGATTCGTAACGGGACCCTTGACCTCTGATCCGATCGCCGCTGGCCTCGAGGCCCTCCAGCGAGGGGCCTGGGAGGATGCGCGCACCCTGCTCCAGGCGAGCCTCACCGCCGGCGAGACGCCCCAGGCGCTGGAGCACCTCGGTATGGCGGCGTGGTGGCTGGATGACCCCACCATGACCTTCGACACCCGCGAGCGCGCCTACCGTCTCTACCGCGAGCAGAACGATCCCAAGGGCGCGGCGCGCGTGGCGCTCTGGCTCGTCTGGGACTACCTCGCGTTCCGCGGCGATACCGCCGTTTCCGCCGGGTGGCTCGAGCGGGCGCGCCGCCTCCTCGCGGGTCACGAGCACAGCGCCGAATTCGGCTGGCTGCTGCTGCGGGACGCCGAGAGTGCCCTGTTCCGGGGGCACGATCCGGCGCTGGCGCAGGCCGGCGGCATCCGCGCCGCCGCCCTCGGCCGCGAAACCGGGGACCGGGGTCTCGAGTTCACGGGATTGGCGCTCGAGGGTCTGGCGCGGGTGAGCGCGGGGGACGTGGCGGCGGGGATGCGCTGCCTCGACGAGGCCACTGCCGCCGCCACGGCCGGCGAGGTGAAGGAGCTGCACACCATCGGCGTCGTGTGCTGCTGGCAGATCTTCGCCTGCGAGCGCGTGCGCGACTATGACCGCGCGGCGCAGTGGTGCGCCCGCGTGCAGGAGTTCAGCCGGCGCTGGGGGCTGCGGCCGCTCTCGGCGATCTGCCGCACGCAATACGCCGGTGTCCTGATCTGGCGGGGCAAGTGGGCGGACGCCGAAGCGGAGCTCGTCGCCGCGACTCACGACTTCGAGCAGGTGCGGCCCCCGCTGGCCGTGCAGGCGCTGGCCCGGCTCGGCGAGCTGCGGCTGCGTCAGGGCCGGCTCGACGAGGCCGCGAGCCTCTTCGAACAGGCGGGCTCGCAGCCGCTTGCTCGGCTGGGGCTGGCCGCGGTCACGCTCGAACGGGGCTCGGCGGTGGAGGCCGCGGCCGAGGTGGACCGGTTTCTGGCCCAGCTCGCGCCGGGTGAGTCGACCACGCGCGCCGGGGCGTTGGAGCTGGCGGTTCGTGCGCACGCGGCCCGCGGCGATCGAGTTGCCGCCGGACGCGCCCGCGACGAGCTGCAACGCCTCGCGCAGGCGCTCGGCACCACGGCCCTCGCCGCTTCAGCAGCGGCGGCCGAGGCGGTGCTGCGCCGCGATGCCGGCGATCTCGCCACCGCCGCGAGCTGCTTCGAGCAGGCCGCCGTCCAGTACGAGCGCGGTGGCGCACCGTTCGAAACCGCGCGGGCGCGTCTCGATCTGGCCCAGGTGCTCGCCGCCGCCGGCCAGCGCGGCGCCGCCGAGCGCGAAGCCCGTCTGGCGCTCGACGTGTTTCAGTCGCTGGGTGCCGAGCGGGACGCGACTCGGGCCCGGGCCTGGCTCAAGGATCGGCCCAAGTACGTCGCCGTCAGCGATCGGCCGGCGGCCAAGCCACCCCTCACTGGACGGCAGCTCGAGATCCTGCGCCTCGTCGCCCAGGGCCTGAGCAATCCGGAGATCGCGGCGCGCCTCCAGCTCAGCGAGCACACCGTCAAGCGCCACGTCGCCAACCTGCTCACCAAGCTGGGTTTGTCGTCGCGGGCCGCGGCCGTGGCCTACGCGGCGCTCGAAGGTCTCCTGTAGCTCCCCCCGTGGCCCATTCGGGCCACGCCACGTTCTCCTGCTCTATGGCTCTCCCGGGCGAAGCGCGGTCCGGAGGCTTTCTTTACTCTCAATGAACGATGACAAGTGTCAAGGCGAAGGCGACCGGATCAGGGGCGGCGCAGGGCGAGCTCTGGAGCGCACGCGCTCGAGACTGGGCCGAAGTCCAGGAAGGCACGATGCTGCCGTTGTACGAGGCTGTCCTCGCGCGGGCGCGGGTCGGGATCGGCGTTCAGCTGTTGGACGTCGGGTGTGGCTCCGGGATGTACTGCGGGCTGGCCGCCGCCCGCGGAGCGCGGGTGGCGGGCCTCGACGCGGCCGAGGCGCTGGTGACGATCGCCCGCCAGCGGGTGCCCGATGGCGACTTCCGCGTCGGTGAGATCGAGGATCTGCCCTGGGCCGAGGCCTCGTTCGACCTGATCACCGGATTCAACGTCTTCCAGTACGCCGCGGACCCGGTGAACGCGTTACGTGAAGCGCGCCGGGTCGCTCGACCGGGGGCTCCGGTGTTCATCTCCACCTGGGGTGAGCCGCTCTATTGCGAAGCCGCGGCCTACCTCGGCGCCCTTGGGGCGTTGCTTCCGGCGCCCGCGCCGGGAGCGCCCGGCCCGTTCGCCCTCTCCGACCCTGGCGCGCTCGAGCGCCTGGCACGGGAGGCGGGTCTCACCCCCCTCGAGAACACCGTGGTGGAGTGCACCTGGAGTTACGCCGACCTGGATACGGCGCTCCGCGGCCTGTTGGCCGCCGGGCTGGCCGTCCGGGCCATCCGCCATTCCGGCGAGGAGCCGGTACGGCAGGCCGTCACCACGGCCATTGCGCCGTTCCGCACGTTGCGGAGCGGCTATCAGATCGAGAACAGGTTCCGCTTTCTTGTTGCGCGCTAGTGCGCTTCAATTCACTCGACCGGAGGTCCACCATGCGTTACCGCTTCCCCGTCGCCGCTCTCGCCCTCTTCGTGCTGCCCGCCACGGCTCGGGCGCAGGCTCCGGCCCTCACTTGGGGCCCCGCGCCCGCCGTCTTCGCCCCTGGCGCGAGGATGGCTGTGCTTCAGGGAGACCCGAGTGGGACAGGCTTGTTCACGGTGCGGCTCGAGATGCCGGACGGCTACCGCATCGCGCCGCATTTCCACCCCACCGATGAGAGCGTCACCGTCATCAGCGGCACGTTCCTGGTCGGGATGGGCGACTCAATCGATGTAGCGCGCGCGCTGGTGCTGCCTGCCGGTGGGTTCATCACCCCGGGCGCGAACATGCATCACTGGGCCATCGCGCGGGGGCGGACCATCGTCCAGGTCCACGCGATGGGGCCGTTCGCGTTGACCTACGTCAATGCGAAAGATGATCCGAGCCGCACAGCCGGCTCGCGCTGACGACGTGTAGCGGCGCTCGGGGCGATCGGCTCGGGCGCCGCTACTGCTTCACCCAGGTCGAGCGCAGGTCCCAGGTCACGGAGCGGACCAGGCGATCGACCAGATGCCCATACGCGACATCGGGATCGCGGGCGGAGAACTCGGGCACCCCCCCGATGAGGGTCAGCTCCCCGACCTTCTCTGTCGCCCCCGCGCTGGCGCGCCACAGAACGCCGCCGGTTCTGGTGGAGCGCAGCTCCACCCACAGATCCGCGGAGACCGTGGCCTCCACGTGGGCCAGGCTCAATCCCACCAGCCCGCTGCTCGGCTTCACATTGGACACTCTGAGGTGCCCCAGAAACACCACGGGGATCCCCCGGGCTCCACCACGCGCGGCGCCCGAGTCGGATACGGGAAATTCCTGCACTTCGATGCCCGGTTGGGCCGCCAGTACGGATTCTTCGAAGCGGCGAGTAATGAAATCGCCCAGGGCGCCCCGTCCGTTCTCGACGGTGAACGTCACCAGACCGACGCCGCCGTAAGGGTGCAGATCGAGGGTCGGCGGGACGAGAACGCGATGCGAGGCGCAGGCGGCGCTGGCGAGCGTGGTCAATACGACAGCGATCCGAAGACGTACCCGCAGGACGTACATATCGACCACTCCCTGTTGATTCGTGATTCACACAACATACGTGGATTACAGGTTCGGGTCCGAGCGTTCACCCCGTAGCGCGACCCCGGGCCCGCCTGGCGATGAGTTGCTCGAGATGATCCCACACCTCGGGCCTGATGCTGTCCACCAGGTCCTCGTTCATCTTGCCGAGCATCACGGCGATCGCGCTCGTGTCGAGTCCGGCGAGGCGGCACTCTTCGATCACCGCGGTGAAGTGAATCCGGGCTTCGCGGATCATCCGGCCGAACAAGGTCGCCCCGTCTCTGCGAACGCCCAGCGCCAACGCGAGCAGATAGAGGTCCCGGGCACCATCGAGCCGGGCAGCGAGGTATTCCCGCGCCTCGGAGGAACCGGTCATACCGTTGCTCCTGTCGGAGATTCCGTAAGCTAGCCGCGTCCGTCCGGCGGCCAGCCAGGTGACCTTCCGTTCAATGGCGTCCAAGACGCTTTCTGCGATCGGCGCCGGTCTCATCACGGTGATGGGCGCGTTCGCGCAGGGCGCGGCACCGGGTCGATGGACTAGGTGCGGATGTCCCGACGCGCAGCGTCGCGGTCGGTATCAGGAGTGCTTCATCTTGCGAGAGCTGGCCGGTACCCCGAAAACCGTAACTCCCTGCGCCTGAGGGCGTTGAACGTGCGGCACGGTCCCTGCTTCCCCTGCAACCGGCTCCGCACAATTGGGGAAACGTTCGGTGATTCGGATTTGTACAGCCGCCGCATCCGTCGTGGGATCGTGCGATCACTGCCGCGCGGTTCCCGAGACGACGCTCTACGCGCCCGAGCAGGTCATCACCGTGGTGACCATGCACCGGGGCGAGCAGCTCGCGTTCGCGGCCCGGTTCTGCGAGAAGCACTTTCTGCAGTTTTCCGACCTGATCTCCGACCAGGTCGCGGCGCTGCTGTATCCCAGGCCGTGCTCTAACTAGAAGCCTCCCGCACCTTCATTGGTCTTGCCGTCCCGGGAGAACCGGTGCAATTTCGGTGTCACGACACCGACTGCGCTCCCAACTCGGCCCGGAAATGAGGGAAGGCATGACCCGCAGAGGATTCACGCTGATCGAGCTGCTGATCGTCGTTGTGATCATCGGCATCCTGGCCGCCATCGCGATCCCGAAGTTCGCCAACACCAAGGCCAAGGCATACATCGCCTCGATGAAATCGGACATGCGGAATCTGGTGACAGCGGAAGAGGCGTATTTCGCGGATTCTGTGAAATACACGACGAGCCTCGGCACGAACTTCGCCGTCACCACCGGCAACGTCCTGGGGACGATTGCCTTGACCGCCACTGGCTGGACGGCGACGATCACCAACACCAACTACGCCGGGCACACCTGCGCGATCTTCATCGGCACCACGGCGATTGCGCCGGCGAACAAAGAGGGTGAGCCGAAGTGCAACTGAGCTAGGTCGGCCCTCCGACCACCACGATCACCAACTCCACGGTCGCGAGCATGCGGCCACCGGCCTGAATTTCGACCGCACCGAAACACATATTCCGTCTGCGCCGCACCTGCGCGCGCAATTCCACGCGCTCGTCTTCCGGCAGGAGCGCGTTCTCGAATTCAGCGCTCGCCTTGGCCATCCGTGGACGCCCCCGCAATCCCGCCTCCCACCCCCACAGCGCCACCAGTTGGCCCGCCGCCTCGATCAACAGGCACCCCGGGAACACGGGGTCGCCCGGAAAGTGCATCGGAAACACCCAATGGTCGGCGCTCACATCCATCTCGGCCGTGATTTGCTCGCCATCCACCGCCAGCACGCGATCGAGCTGGAGCATCGAGCCAACGGGCAGGAATGTCGCGGCCATTGCGTCGCGTTGCTGGTATAGGGCGGTCAACGAGACTCCCGGTTGATACCGGGGTCTAAGGTACGTCCAACCGCCGCGGCGGATAGGATGGGGCAGGGGCCACCCGGGAAGCCTTGGGGCGAGGGGATTGTGGGGCCCCCCCGTCACCGCCGACCAGGAGCCAGCGGGCCAGGAACACCACGCCCAGAAGCCCGAGTACCGCGCTGGTGAGCGTCATTTACGCCGTGACGAAGTGCAGTGGGTCCCGCAGACTCTGCAGCTCCCGGTAGAAGTAGAGCGGGGTTGGCCGCTGGTTCGCGAACCGCAGCTGCTTCAGGAACTCGACTTCCACCGCAGTGGCGGTCGCGCTGAGGCTCGCATCCTGGAGGAACTTCTCGAATCCCGGCTCGCCGCCGCCGGTCTGCTCGACTTTCCGCTCGACGAACTCGAATCGCTTCGCCTGCCCGGGGACGACCGTGGGGTTCAAGACGATCTCCAGACTGAACGTCGCCAAATCGATGTCCCAGGACTCGATCAGCGGATCCAGGAAGGAGATGCAGTTCTCGGCCGACAGGTGGAACACATCGGTGTCGAGAAACTCGAGCACGATGACCCGCATCTCTTCGTAGCTGCGGTCGCTGAGCCGGGCCACCATGCGGAGCCAGTAGTCGTTCTTGAGCTCGTCTTTCGCTACGCGCTTCACGACGTCCAGCAGCTTCTGCGACACCAGTCGTTCGAGCTCCCCGAATGGCTGCTGCTCGAAGATCGCGCGGACGTGGGTCTCCCGCTCGGACTTGCACTTCCGCAGGATCAGCTCCCGGACCTCGTGAAACAGAGGGACGGTCTCGTCTCCCAACGACCGCTTCAGCTGCTGCTTGCGCTGGAGGTCGGCCAGCCTGGCCAACTCCCCACTCGGCAGCTTCAGGAACTTGTCCATCCGGTCATAGATGTCGGTGCGGCTCGGGGCGGGCGGCGCCTTCTTCCGCGTCAGCAGCTGCGAGATGTAGGACTCGGTCACGTGGGCAGCGCGAGCGAGATCGCGCTGCTCCAACCCCAATTCCTCCAGCCGCCGCCGGATCACCATCGGCACGTCCACAGGCATCCTCCTCCACCTGGACCTGTTAACCGTATCTCGTTAACAACATACGATCAAACGTGCAATCTACTTAGTGTACTTGACAAGTCAAGTACATGTCTCTATTATCACCAATAATCAACTATCAATAGTTAACCGAGAGGCAGGATGTCATGGCTATCGCGACCAAGACAAAGCTGAAGATCGCCCCACTCGCTGATCGCGTGGCGATCCGTCCCGCGGAAGAGACCGGAGAGATGCGAGGGGGCCTCTACATCCCGGACACGGCCAAGGAGAAACCATGGCAGGGGGATGTCATCGCGGTCGGGCCTGGCCGCTTGGAGAAGGGGCAGCGGATCCCGATGGAGTTGAAGGTGGGGGACCGGGTCGTCTACGGGAAATACACCGGCTCGCAGGTCGAGCTGGACGACGAAGAGATCATCCTGATCAAGGAAACCGACGTCATCGCCAAGCTCAGCTGAGCGGGAGACTTTGATGGCTGCCAAGCATCTCGAATTCAATACGGAAGCCCGCTCGCGCTTGAAGCGGGGCGTTGATCAGTTGGCTGAGGCGGTGAAGGTCACCCTCGGCCCCAAGGGCCGCAATGTCGTCATCGACAAGAAGTTCGGTAATCCCACGGTCACCAAGGACGGCGTCACCGTCGCCAAGGAGATCGAGCTCGAGGACGAGATCGAGAACATGGGCGCCCAGATGGTGAAGGAAGTGGCGACCAAGACCTCGGAT
>JBGQHV010000085.1:0-13217 GCA_041498155.1 Gemmatimonadota bacterium
GGACCTGGGCGCCACCTGCTGTGAGCGCGCGGATCTCGGCAATCAACAGCCCACCCTGAATCAGCGGATCGACTTCGTCTTCACGCGACATTTGCCGCGATTCGCCGTCCCGCTACGGCGTGAAGTCGTGGGCGACCGTCTTGGCGATCGGACCGCCGGCGGGCTCTGGCCCTCCGATCACGCCGGGCTCGTCGCGTCGTTCGTGTGGCCGCCCATGGGGCCGTGGCGGGAACGGGCTGATGCGGCTGAGTGATTGCCGCCCGCGTGGCGCTGCGACGTCCGTAACTGCAACTGGTGCCGGCGGCCCCCAAGGCTACATTGGCGGGGCCGCCGGCCATGGCCTCGTTCTTCGAGCAGTTCCGCGAGTTTCCCGCACACGACACGGGCGTGCCTCGGCCGGTGGCGGTGAAGGCGCTGTTACGCGGATGATCGAGCTCGAGCTGCTCGGCCCGGTGCGGGTCAGCGTGAACGGGGCCACGCCGCCCGCGGAGCTGTTGTGGCGCAAGAACCTCGCGCTCCTGATGTACCTCGCCTGCTCTCCCAAGCGGAGCCGCACCCGCGATCACCTGATCGGCTTGTTGTGGCCCGACAAGCCCGAGCACGCGTCGAGGCGATCGCTGACTGTGGCTCTGTCTACGATTCGGCAGGTCATCGGCGACCAGTGCTTGGAGACGATCGCCGATCAGGTGCGACTCAAGGCCGACACCGTGCGTCTCGACACCGATCTGTTCGTACGGTTGAGCGCTGCGGAAGACTGGCGGGCGGCGGCCGCCCTCGTGTCCGGAGCCTTCGCCGAGGGGCTGGCGGTGCCGGGAGCGAACGGATTCGAGGAGTGGCTCAGCGGCGAGCGACGCGTCTGGAGCGGCCGTGCGATCGACGCGTTGTTGCGCCTCGCGCATGGGGAGCTGGACAGCGGTGCCCAGCGTTCAGCGGTGAATACCGCGCGGCGGGCCGTGGCGATCGCGCCCACCAGCGACGCGGCAGTCCTGACGTTGATGCGTGCGCTGGCATTGGACGGGGACCATGCCGCCGCACTCCGGGAGTTTGACGAGTTTGCCTCGCGACTCGCCGCCGACGTCGGCACTCAGCCCAGCAGCGCTTGCGCCGCTCTGGCCGAGCGTATCCGCCAGATGCCGGGCGTGGCCGGGCCGCGGGGTCGCGGCTCCACGTCCGAACGACGCCGCGCGCCCCTCGTGGGCCGCGGCCCGGAGCTGGAACGTTTGATCGAAGAATGGCGGAGCGGACGAGACGCCGGCCGGGCCGTCGCGACCCTCCTCCTGGGCGACGCCGGCGTGGGGAAGACCCGGTTCGCCGACGAGTTGACATCCCGCATGCGGTTCGAAGGGTCCGCCACCGCGGTGATCCGGGCGGTGGAGGGCGACCTCGCCGCACCCTGGAGCGGCGTCCTTGGCCTTGCGCGTGGCGGCTTGCTCGCAGCGGGAGGGGTCGCCGGTGCGGCGCCGGACGCCCTGGCCTGGTTTGCGGAGCGCATTCCCGAATGGGCCGACCGCTTTGCGGCGACCCGACACGTGTCGGCGGAGCAGGCGCCGGTCCGGGCGCTGAGCGAGGTGCTGAGCGCGGCCCTCGCTGTGCAGCCGGTCGCGCTGGTCGTGGACGACGCGGAGCTGCTGGACCGCGATTCATTGCTTGCGCTCGACGCCATCTTGCGCGATCTCGTCGACCGCCCGCTCTCCGTTCTGTGGACGGCGAACGGAGTCACGACGCGGCCGGAGCTCGAGGCGCTGCGCGCGCGTCTCGGTCGCGACGTGACGGGTCGGGTGGTACGACTCGGTACGCTCGAATCCGCGGATATCAAAGTGCTGGCGCACTGGGCCTGCCCGGACTACGCCGACGCCGAATTGCAGCGCCTCACACGCCGCGTGAGCACCGACTCTGCCGGTCTGCCCCTGCTGGTGGTAGAGCTGCTGAGCGCAGTCGCCGGCGGTCTCGATCTCGCCAGGGTCCGGGGAGCCTGGCCGGAAGCCTTTCGCACGCTGGATCAGACCCTCCCGGGGGAGTTGCCCGAAGCGGTGGTCGGCGCCATACGGGTAGGCTTTCGGCGCCTCAGCCCGGCGGCCCAGCGTCAACTGCAGGCCCTCGCGGTGCTCGAAGGGCGCGTGACGGCCGAGCGGCTCGCGCGGGCATCGGGTCTCGCACCCTCCGCCGTGGCGGAGGCGCTCGACGAGCTCGAGTGGAACCGTTGGATCGTCGCCGACGGCCGAGGCTACGCGTTCACCGCCCGCATCGTGCGCGAGGTCGTCAAGCAGGACCTGGTCCTGCCAGGACAACGACAGCGCCTGGTGGAAGCCGCGGGCCCCGACTGAGGCCAGGGCGGGACCCTCACCTCGCCCCCGGCCGGTTCTCCCACACCACGTTGATGATCACCCAGCGGCCGTTCCATTTGACTTCCTGCAGATAATCGACCCAGCCCGTCGCGTCGATTTTTACCATGGCGGCGTTGCCAAAGATGTCCAGGATCTTGACGTCTTCGCGCCGCTCTCCGGGAGGGACCGGAGGATGATGGCCGGTTCCCTGGACCAGCTCGAGCGCGGTCAGGTCCACGAGGTGGCTGCGTCCCGCCGAGTCGCTGTACACGAGTCGCTTCGCCAGGTGGTTGTGGAGGGCCCGCTCCATCCGCGGGGCGTCGGCCGAGTAGTAGCCGTCGATGTAGTCGAGGGCGGTCGTACGGATCGCCGCGCTGTCGGCGGCGCTCTGGGCTCGGGCGAGCGAAAGGACGCCGCAGGCCAGTCCGAGCGAGAGGAGGAGTGACGCTTTCACGGATAACTCCGGGTGGGTGAGCGTCAACGGTGCGGCGTCGGGGCGAGGGCGACAATGACGACGCCATCGACGCGGTGCCTCGTGGGACGAATGCGGACGCGCGCGTGACGAATGGGACGGAGGCCGCCGGCCCGGGAAGGCACCGTTGCCCGGGCGTACTCGTTCTCCCCAGATTTGGCCATGCGAATCGTCCACAGCCGCGCCGCGCGCATCATCTTCGTATGGCTCGGCGTGGCCGTGTTCTTCAGCGCGCAAAACGTCCTCGTACGGGTGTCCCGCCATGGGACGCTCGAATGGCAGTGGGATATCTTCCATGAATTCGTCTATGCGCTGACGTGGGCAGCCTGCACGCCGGTCGTGCTTGCCGCGGCCCGGCGCTGGCGTCTCGAGCCGGGGTCCGGCCTCCGTCCGCTACCACGTCACTTCGGCCTGATGCTCCTGCTGGCGCCGGTTCAGATCACCGCGACCTACCTGTTTCACTACGGGATCCTCGCCGGGTTCGGCATCCCTCCCGCGCCCGACCTGGGACAGTGGCTGGCGGGTCTGGGACCGGGCATCGTGTGGGGGACCTTCACCGGCTGCCTGTATTACTGGCTCATCCTCGGCGTCCACACGGCGTTCATCTATCCGCGCCTGTATCACGCCGAGCGTGTGGGAGCGGCCGACCTCGCCACGCGGGCCGCGCGGCTCGAGAGCCGGCTGGCCCACGCGCAGCTCGACGCCCTCCGCCTGCAGCTCCATCCGCACTTTCTGTTCAACACGCTGAACGCGATCGCGGCACTCGCCGCCGCCGACCCCGCACGCGCGCAGCGCATGCTCGCGCGGTTGGGGGATCTCCTGCGGCAGACGCTCGATGGCGACGGGGCCGCCGAGGTGTCGCTCGAGCACGAGCTGGCGCTGCTCGCCCCGTACGTCGATCTCCAGCGGATGCGGTTCGGCGATCGCTTGCGCTACCGCGAGGAGATCGCGCCCGGGGCGAGGGCCGCACTGCTGCCGGCGCTGATGCTCCAGCCGCTGGTCGAAAACGCCGTGCAACACGGGGTGAGTCGCCGGCCCGAGGGCGCGACGATCGTACTCCGGGCCGACCGAGCGGGCGACCGACTCCGCCTGGAGGTCGAAGACGACGGGCCCGGTCTCGCTCCCGATCCACCCGTTCCCGGCATCGGCCTGGCCAATACGCGCGCCCGGCTGGCGCAGCTCTACCCGGATGCGCACGGGTTCGCGCTGGGCCCGGGCGCCGCGGGAGGTGCCGTGGTGCGCGTGGACATCCCGTTCCGGTCGGCTGGCTGATGCGCATCGTGATCGTGGACGACGAGCCGCTCGGCCGGCTCGCGGTGCGCCAGCAGCTCGCCGCGCTGCCCGAGGCGGAGATCGTCGCCGAGTGCGGCGACGGGGCCACGGCTGTGGAGGCGATCGTGCGCGAGGCGCCGGACCTCGCCTTTCTCGATGTGCAGATGCCGGGCTTGTCGGGGTTCGACGTACTGGAACGGGTCGGATCGGAGGCGGTGCCGGCCGTGGTCTTCGTAACCGCATACGACCGCTACGCCCTCAAGGCATTCGAGGCGCACGCGGTGGACTACCTGCTCAAGCCGATCGATCCGGACCGGTTCCGCGAAGCCTATGCCCGCGCGGCGCGCGTCACCGAGCGCGACGGTCGGGAGCGGGCAGCGGGGCGCCTCGAAGCGCTGATCGCCCAGCTCGCGGGGCGGCCGCGCGAGGTCGTCGACCCGGTCGAGCGCCTCGTCGTCCGGGAGAATGGACGGCTCCAGTTCGTGCCCGTGGCCACCATCGACTGGGTGGAGGCGGCGGGGAACTACGTGAAGCTCCACGTCGGCGCGACGGAGCATCTGATGCGTCAGACCGTCGAGCGCACGGCGGGACGTCTCGGCGATCGCTTCGTCCGTATCCGCCGGTCCGCGCTGGTCAACGTCGCGGCGATCCGCGCGCTGGAGCCCTATGGCAAGGGGAGCTATGTGGTGTTTCTGCGCGATGGTACCAAATTGATTTCGAGCCGGTACGCAGGGCTTGCGCTGCGTCGCCTGGCGGAGACCTGAGCCATTCCGTTGGAGGACCCTGCCATGAAGCGTCTCATCGCCCTCACGCTCGTCGCCGCCCTTCAGGGCCCCTCAGTCGTCGAATACCCGCTGCCGCGCGCGGGCGCCTTCCCGCATGACCCGGCGGTGAGCAAGGACGGCAGCGTCTGGTACACCGATCAGCGCAACAGCTTCATCGGACGACTGGACCCCGCCTCCGGCACGGTCACCGACTACCCGACACCGACGGCGGGGTCGGGCCCGCACGGGATCGTCGTGGCGCCGGACGGCGCCGTGTGGTACACGGGGAACGCCAAGGGCCTGATCGGGCGGCTCGATCCCGCCACCGGCGCGATCAAGGAATACTCGATGCCCGCGGCGGCCCGTGACCCGCATACGCCGATGTTCCACGACGGGAAAGTCTGGTTCACGGCGCAGGGCGCGAACCTCTACGGGTGTCTCGATCCCGCAACCGGAGCCGTGAAGACCTTCCCACTCGCGATCCCGGACGCGCGGCCCTACGGTCTCGTGGGCGCGCCGGACGGCTCGTTGTGGGTGGCGCTGTTGGGGTCGAACACGATCGGCCGCATCAACCCGGCGGACGGCGCGTTGCGCCAGTTTTCCCTGCCTGATGCCGGGGCGCGGCCGCGCCGCCTGCAGGTGGATCCGAAGGGGATCGTCTGGTACACCGACTATGCCCGCGGCTATCTGGGCCGGCTCGATCCCGCCACCGGTCACGTGCGGGAGTTCGCGAGCCCCGGAGGCGGGGGCAGCGGCCCCTACGGAATCGCGATCGCGCCCGACGGGCGCATCTGGTACGACGAGGCCGCGACGGGACGGATCGTCGTATTCGATCCCGCCACGGAGCGCGCGCAGACGGTGGCGATCCCCACGCGCGGCGCGATCGTGCGCAACATGACCGTTGATTCGACCCGGGGCCGGCTGTGGCTCGCCCTGAGCGGGACCCAGCGACTGGGACGGATCGACGTGGGCGTCGGGCGCTAAGCGGGGTCAGGGATTGCCGGCGAGCCAGCGGGCCCGCAGCATCCGCTGGCGGTCGGTGGCCTCGGGAATTTCTTCCAGCCGCACCACCGGCCGGTCGTACCCCGTCACGACGACCGTCGTGCGGAACGGCCCGGTCGCCCGCGTGACCTCGATCCGCACCGTGTCGCCGATGCGCAACCCACCGAACAGCGTCCGGAAGGCGGCCATGTCGGCCAGCGGCGCGCCGTTGACCGCGGCGATCCGGTCGCCCGTGTGCAGTCCGGCGCGTCCCCAGAGGCTGGCGGGGTTCGTGACGAGGAGGCTCACCGACCGCTCTCCGGGCGGCAGCCAGCCATACATGCGGAGATCGGTGGCGGGCTGACCATCCCGTCCCAGCGCGCGAGACCACGCGATGCTGGTCCGGAGCCCGATTGGGCGCAGGTACCGGTCGAAGTCGATCGGGGTGGCATTCCGAACGTACCGATCGAAGAAATCCCTCACCGCGCAGCCGCAGACATCCGCCACCGCCCGCTCGAGATCGCGTCCGGTATAGCCCCGCTCACCGGAGAAGCGCTCGAGCGCCGCACGCACCACATCGTCGAGGGAGCGGTGGCCCGCGGTGGCATCGCGTACGATGAAATCGATCATCGCACCCAGCAGCTCCCCCTGGAGATGGACGCTCGCGCTGTAGTCCCCGAGAACCCCCGGCGGGGCCCCGTAGGACACGACGCTCACGCTTTCGGGGGAGAATCGCGCGTTCCCGGGACTCGCGAGGTAGCGCGAGATCAACCCTGCGAGATGCGTGGACCGCGTGGAGTCGTAGATCGGGAGATCGGCGCGTCGCCGCAGCAGATCGGCGTAGAACATCGTGATGCCTTCCGCCCACCACAGACCGCGCGACCGTGGCGGCGTGTGGTAGTCCACGTCGCCGTACTCCACGGGGTGGATGCGCATCAAGTTCCAGGTATGGAAGTACTCGTGCGCCGTCTCGCTGAAGAAGTCGGTCAGATCCTGGGTGAGCCATATGCTCGGGGCGCCGAGCGATACCGAATTCCGGTGCTCGAGTGATCCGACCGCGCCGTCCTGGATCTGGAAGGTGAAATCCCGATAGGGCGCCCGACCGAACAACGCCACAGCCTGACGCGAGAGCCGTTCCAACCCGGCGACCAGCGCGGTCGTGTCGAACGGCTGCGCGTCGGGCAGCGGCCAGTACACAACGCGATGCGGCACGCCATCGACCGCGAAGCGCCAGCTCCGCAGCCGCCCCACGAGGATCGGCGCGTCGACCAGGACGTCCACGCTGGGGGCGAAGAACGTGTTGGGGTCGACGGTCGGCTCGAGCCCGGTGGCGATTGCCCACCCGGATGGAAGCGACAGCGTCACGTGAGCCGGGACCAACGTCGCCCCGAGGATGTACAGAAAGCTGTGCGGGCCGCCAATGAGACCGCCGGTGGGAGCGAGAAACGGCACCCACGCAGAACGGAACTGGCCAGGGGCGGCGGGAAGCTGCAGCCGGTACCGCACCACGCCTTCGCCTCCGGGCGCGACGACGCGCCACACGGCGCTATCGGTACGGGTCACGGTGGCACCCGCCGTCATTCCATCGACCCTGAGATTGACGACGAACCGCCAGTAGCGGTCGTCGTATTCCGGGTGCGCGACCATCGCCAACCGGAACGTGTCCGGAGCGTGGCGAATCCGCATCTCGACGTCGAAGCCCGAGAGATCGGTGCTGTCCACCCGCAGGGTGTAGGCGATGACGGGCTGGGACGCCGCGTAGCGGACTTCGACGGCATCGACGGGGTGGTGCAGTGGATGCTGGGCGACCAGGCGACCCGCAAGCGATGTCTGGGCGAGGAGGATGGCGACGGCGGCGATCGGTCTCGACATGGCGGCTCCCAAAGGTCCGATAGTTCGATGCCGGTGGCCGGTGCCCGGTTTGGACTTCTCCCGAATCGCGCTATGGTATCAGGGTAACCGATGGAGACCCCCAACCCGCCGGACCATTTCTCCCGCGTGGCGGACGACTATGCGGCGTTTCGTCCCGCCTATCCCGCGGCGCTGGTGGACCTCCTGGCCGATCTCGCCCCGGCTCACGACCTGGCCTGGGATGCGGGGTGCGGCTCGGGACAATTGTCGGTGGGCCTGGCGCACCGGTTTACGCGGGTGATCGCCACCGACGCGAGCGCCGAGCAGCTCGCCCGGGCAGCACCCCATCCGCGCGTCGATTACCGCCGGGCTGGCGCCGAGGCATCGGGGATTCCTCCGGGGACGGTCGACCTCGCCGTGGCGGCGCAGGCGGCGCACTGGTTCGACCTGCCCGCCTACTACGCGGAAGTCCGGCGGGTGAGCCGCCCCGGCGCGATCCTCGCCCTCGTGAGCTACGGCCTGATCCGGATCGCCCCCGAGATCGATCCGCTGATCGGTGCATTCTACGAATCGTTGGGATCGCATTGGCCGCCCGAGCGCCGTCACGTCGAAAGCGGCTACCGATCGCTGTCATTCCCGTTCGCCGAGCTGCCGACGCCGCCGCTCGAGATGCGAGAGGCCTGGACGCTCGCTCACGTGCTCGGGTACGTGGGGACCTGGTCCGCGCTGCGGGAAGTGGAGCGTGTCCAGGAAGGAGGGGGTGCGCTGCTCGAGGATTTCAGCCGCGCGTTGGGACGGGTTTGGGGAGTCCCCGGCAAGCGCCAGCAGGTGCGATGGGATCTGGCGCTCCGCGTGGGCCGCGTTGACGTGGCCGGGTGACGTGTCCGTGCTCTTACGATCAGCGCACGCCTACTTCGTCGAGGTGGCGCAGCAGGTCGGCGGGGTCCTGGTACACGCGGTAGGCGCCAGAGCGCTCGAGCTCGTCCTGTCCATATCCGCCCGACAGGAGCCCAACGCCGAGCGCGCGGGCGCGCTGCGCGGCGAGCAGATCCCAGACGCTGTCCCCGACAACCACGGACTCCGTGATCGGGATCTCCAGACGTTCGGCAGCCGCCAGGAAGAGATCGGGATCGGGTTTGGCGTGCTCCACCTGGTCGCGCGTGATCACGGGGACGTCGGCGGGGATGCCGAGCATGGCGAGCGTCGGCTTGGCGCTCTCGATCCAGCCGCTCGTCGCGATCGCCCAGGGAACATGGAGACGCGAGAGATGCGCGAGCAGGTCGCGTGCGCCGGGGAGCGGCCGTACCGTTCCGGACAGCCGGCTGTACGCTTCCGCGTGGTAGCGCCGGACCCGCTCGGCGTCCTCCGGGCTCATTTCGCGACCCGTCTCGCGCAGGAACGCGTTGACCAGCAGCCCGCCGCTCATGCCGATGCGACGATGGATCCGCCAAACCGACAGCTCGACCCCCACCCGCTCGAGGGCCTCGCGCCAGGCGAGCACGTGCTGGTACACGCTGTCCACCAGCGTGCCATCGAGATCGAACACGAATGCCGGCATCCCGCTCATTCAGCGCCTCCCTCCCAGTCGCCGTCCCAGAATCATCTTGACGAGCAGGCGGTCCGTCGCAGGGGTGAGTCCCACGCCGAGGCCGAGATTGAATTCCCAGTCCTCGCCGAGGTTGAGGTCGATGGCCGGGATCACTTGCTGAGCGCTGCGGTTAGGCGGGAGAGGATCGCGCACCGCCCCGAATCCCCCGTAGTACTCCAGCGCCGCGGTCACCCTCGGGGTGACATCGACCGTCACTTGCGCGTTGGGCGAGAAGCCGAAGCCCGCGCCCGCGCTGGGCCCCTTGAGCGCCCGGTCGAACACGGGATTGAGCGAGACGTAGAGCGGGCCGAAGCGCCGGTCCACGATCGGTCGGATCTCCCAGGTCCAGGTGTCCTCCGAATAGGACCGTCGCTGGTAGCCGATCTCCTGCGACACGCTCACCCCAACCGGCCAGTGCCACCGCGCGGGCGCACTGATCCGCGGCCGGACATGGTCGCCCACCCACTGCCACCCGGTCCCCGCCTGGGCGCTGGTGAACACATAGCACCCGATCTCCAGCCAGTCGGTGAAGCCGTGCGTGATCTCGACCGTTTCATGCAGCGCGTGCCGGCTCGAGAGCACGCCGCCCGTTCCCGCCACGCCGTCGAACGTGTAGTTGGTGTGCAGCTCGAGCATCGTCACGCCGACCGGCACGAGCTCCGCGCCATAGACCTGGATCTCGTAGTTGTCCTGGGCCCGGACCGGCCGGGCAACGATCGCCGCCAGGGCGAGCAGCGCGAGTAAAGCTCCCTTCACCGAAACTTCGTGAAGCTTTGCTCCCGCCGGCCCTTCCTTTGGAACCGTGATCGACACGCTTGAAGACCTCCCCTTTGGGTGCGATGCGGTGCTCGACGAGCTCGCGCTGCCTCCCGACGATGCGGCCCGGTTGATGGAAATGGGCTTCTTCCCGGGCGTCCGCGTCGTCGCCGTGCGCGCCGCCCCGGGGGGGGATCCGCGCGTGTTCCGAGTGGACGGCGCCGAAATCGCCCTGCGGCGCGAAACGGCACGCCGCCTCCGCCTGCGGCCGCGCTCATGAGCGCCTGCCACGACTGCGTGCTCGCGACGCGGGGTGAGACCAGGGCGATCACGGTCGCCCTGGTCGGCCCTCCCAACTCCGGCAAATCGACGCTGTTCAACCGACTCACGGGGCTGCGCCAACGGGTGGCGAACTACCCCGGTGTCACGGTGGAGCAGCGTCGCGGCCGCCTCCGGTTGGGCGCGCGGGGCGACGTCGAGCTGCTCGATCTCCCCGGCACCTACACGCTGCAACCCCGCTCTGATGACGAGCGGATCACCGACGACGTGCTCCGTGGACGAATGCCCGGAACGCCCCGGCCCGACGCGATCCTGCTCGTGCTCGATTCGACCAACCTGGCGCGGCACCTGGTGCTCGCGGCGCCGGTGCTGGCGCTCGGGCTCCCCACTCTCGTGGTGCTGAATCTGTCCGACGATCTGGAGCGCCGCGGCGGCTCGATCGACGCCGGCGCCCTGGCACAGCAGCTCGGCGCGCCCGTCGTTCCTGCCAGCGCCGCGACCGGACGCGGGATCGAGACGATACACGAGTTCCTCGCCGGTCGCTTCGCCGTTCCCGCGCGCATCCCGCTCCCCATGATCCAGAATATCCCGGCGTGCCGGATGTGGGCAGGCCGGCTGGCGTCGCAGTCCACCTACCGGGCGCCCGCGCCGCCGCTCTGGACGCGCCGCCTGGACGGCGTGTTCCTGCACCCGGTCGCCGGCCCGTTGCTGCTGCTGGCGGTGGTCCTCGGCGTCTTTCAGGCGATGTTCTCCGCGGCCGCGCCGCTCTCGGACGGGCTGGAACAGCTGGTCGGCGCGGTCGGCGGCTGGGCGGGAGCGCTCCTGCCCGCGGGGGTGGCGCGCGATGTCGTGGTGCAGGGAGCGGTGGCCGGCGTCGGCTCGGTGATCGTCTTTCTGCCGCAGATCGCCGTGCTGTTCCTCTTTATCGGGATTCTCGAGGATTCGGGCTACCTGGCGCGCGCGGCGATCATCGCCGACCGCACGATGGCCCGCATCGGCCTCCAGGGGAAATCGTTCATCCCGCTGCTCTCGGCGTACGCGTGCGCTGTGCCGGCGATCCTCGCCACCCGCACCATCGAAAGCAAGCGCGATCGTCTCGCCACGATCCTCGTCGCACCGTTCATGACGTGCGCGGCACGGCTCCCGGTGTATGCCCTGATCATCGCCGCCTTCCTGCCCAACACGCCGCTCGTGGGCCCGATCTTCGGCGTTCGGGCCGCGGCGCTGCTCGGCCTGTACGTGCTCGGATTTCTCGCCGCGGTGGGAACCGCGCGGCTGCTCCGGTCCACCATCCTGAAGGGCGATCGGGCCCCGTTCCTGCTCGAGCTGCCGCCCTACCGGTGGCCCACGTTGCGCTCCCTCGGGCTCCGGGTTGTGGACCGCTGCAGGGTGTTTCTCACCCGCGCGGGTACGGTGATTCTAAGCGTGACCGTGGGGATCTGGCTGCTCTGTCATCTGCCGCTCGTGGGTGGCAAGGCGCCCGACCTCTCCCACAGCGTAGCCGGGACGATCGGCCGGACGATCGAACCCGCCATCCGGCCGCTCGGCTTCGATTGGAAGATCGGCGTCGGTCTCGTCACCTCGCTCGCCGCGCGGGAGGTAATCGTCGGTACGCTCGGCACGATCCATGGCATCGACGGCGATGCCGGCTCGACGGGCCTGCAGCGGGCGCTGCGCCACGACCTCACTGCGGGCGGGGCGGTGGCGCTGCTCGTGTTTTTCGCCTTCGCCATGCAGTGCCTGTCGACCATCGCGGTCGTGCGCAGGGAGACAGGAGGCTGGCGCTATCCGCTGCTGCAGTTCGGCTACATGCTGACGCTCGCCTACGGCGCGGCGCTGCTCGCGAAGACCCTCATCGGGTAACGAGCCGCCGTCAGCGCGGAGCGACTTGCCCCGGAACGTAGCCGTCCGCTTGCCGCAGCAGCGCGGCGAATTGCCCCAGCTCGCTCACGCCAAGATCCGACACGACCCAGGTGGTGAAGCCCGCGCCGGTCCAGTGCAGCAGGTGATAGCCACGCTCGGTCCGCATGGCGGGTCCGGCGCTCGAGCCGGTGCCCACGGGCCAGAGCCAGACGTTGATCACGTGCTGGCGCCGGCCATAGACGAGCACCGCAACCGGTCGGCCGGCGACATAGTCGAGCCGGCCGCCGATCAGCGGGTAGCCGCTCGTCACGCGCTGCAGCTCACCGGCGGGGGCGCGGTCATCCCGATCCTGCCGGGTCCGTTTCCGTTCGCCGACAGCGCGTGCGCCGTGTATCGCTCGTGGAACGACGAGCGCGCGGCACTCGACGCGCAAGCCGAGCACGGACCCTACTCCGACAGTGTGGCGCGCATCACCGGGACGATCCGGATCGCCGCCTGGGATCGCGGAGCGAGCGACGACTCGGTGGTCGGCACGGCGAGCGTCACGACCGCCGACGGGGCGCGGTGGACGCTGGAGCTGAAGGGGGTGCAGACCCAGGACGTGATGCACCACCCGCGATTCGGCGGCGTGATCTTCGGACTCTACTATCACGGGGCGACGGGCGTGCACACGCCGCTCGTGCCGACGATCAAGAGCGCGGCTGCGTTGTGGGCGGTGGGCCGGCTCTCTCGCAACGGCGTGCCGGTCACCGACCGGGCCATGGTCCACATCATGTTGCTGTCGCGTACCCGGCGCGCCGGGGACTTCGCCTTGAGCTGCTGGGATTGCTCGCGAAACCCAGTGGACGAGCTGCAGCTCCAGGTGACGCCCGCACGCGGCGAGCCCGCGTTCCCCGCGCCGGGCGGCGTGCTGTTCGTCAACTGGGAGCAGTCGACGGCGCAGCGAATCTCATGAGCCTGGCGACCGCCGATCTGCCGGAACCGGGTGCCCAGGTGCCCGGTTCCGGAGTAGACTGACGGGGAGAGACCACTGGAGGGTCCGTGGAACAGCGGCGACTGGGATCGCA
>JBGQHV010000086.1:0-13192 GCA_041498155.1 Gemmatimonadota bacterium
CATCGGGCCGGTGGAGCAGGGCGTGAAGGAAGCGCTCGAAAACGGCGTGCTGGCGGGCTACCCGATGGTGGATGTAAAGGTGGAGCTGGTGGACGGCTCCTCCCACGACGTGGACTCGAGCGAAATGGCGTTCAAGATCGCAGGCTCCATGGCGGTGAAGGAGGCGGCCCGGCAGGCCGGCCCCATGCTGCTCGAGCCGATCATGGACGTGGAGGTGGTGACGCCGGCGGACTACATGGGCGAAGTGATGGGCGACCTCTCGTCGCGCCGCGGCAAGATCGGTGGGATGACGCAGCGCGCCGACGCGCACATCGTGGCGGCGAGCGTGCCGCTCTCGGAGATGTTCGGGTACTCCACCACGCTGCGCTCCATGAGCCAGGGCCGCGCCATCTACAGCATGCAGTTCAGCCACTATCAGGAAGTGCCGAAATCCAAAGCGGAAGAAATTGTGGCAAAGGTGAGAGGCTAAGAAGCGCTATCAGCTATCGGCTATCAGCCTGGCCGATAGCTGACAGCCGATAGCCGATAGCGGTTTCCGACACAGGACGAGGATAAGCACCAATGGCCAAGGCAAAGTTTGAGCGGAACAAGCCGCATGTGAACGTGGGGACGATCGGGCACGTGGACCACGGGAAGACGACGTTGACGGCGGCGCTGACGAAGGTGGCGGCGGACAAGGGGTGGGGGACGACCTACGTCAGCTACGACCAGGTGGCGAAGGCGTCGGAGTCGCAGGGGCGGCGGGATCCGACGAAGATTTTGACGATTGCGACGAGCCACGTGGAATACGCGACGCCGAACCGGCACTACGCGCACGTGGACTGCCCGGGCCACGCCGACTACGTGAAGAACATGATCACGGGGGCGGCGCAGATGGACGGGGCGATCCTGGTGGTGAGCGCGGTGGACGGGCCGATGCCGCAGACGCGGGAGCACATCCTGCTGGCGCGGCAGGTGAACGTGCCGTTCATCGTGGTGTTTTTGAACAAGTGCGACGTGGTGGACGATCCGGAGCTGCTGGACCTGGTGGAGCTGGAGGTGCGGGAGCTGCTCTCCTCCTATGAGTACCCCGGGGACCAGATTCCGGTGATCCGGGGCTCGGCGTTGAAGGCGATCGAAGGGGACCCGCAGTGGGTGCCGAAGATCGAGGAGCTGCTGGCGGCGCTGGACAGCTACATCCCGGTGCCGCAGCGGCAGGTGGACAAGCCGTTCCTGATGCCGGTGGAGGACGTGTTCTCGATCACGGGACGGGGAACGGTGGCGACGGGGCGGATCGAGCGGGGCAAGGTGAAGGTGCAGGACGAGGTGGAGATGGTGGGGTTTGGGACGGACAAGAAGGCGGTGGTGACGGGGGTGGAGATGTTCCGCAAGCTGCTGGACGATGGGCAGGCGGGGGACAACGTGGGGTTGCTGTTGCGGGGCGTGGAGAAGACGGAAGTGGAGCGGGGGATGTGCCTGGCGAAGCCGGGGAGCATCACGCCGCACACGGCGTTCGACGCCGAGGTGTACGTGTTGACGAAGGAAGAGGGCGGGCGGCATACGCCGTTTTTCAAGGGGTATCGGCCGCAGTTTTACTTTCGGACGACGGACGTGACGGGGAACGTGGAGTTGCCGGCGGGGGTGGAGATGGTGATGCCGGGGGACAACACGAAGATGGCGATCGAGCTGATCACGCCGATCGCGATGGAAGAGGGGTTGCGGTTCGCGATCCGCGAAGGCGGGCGGACGGTGGGCGCGGGCGTCGTCACGAAGATCATGAAGTAAAATCCTGACGTCAGACGTCTGACGTCAGATGGAGGTTTTTCATGGCCAGCAAAATCCGGATTCGCTTGAAGGCCTTCGACCACGCGCTGATCGACCAGGCGGCGGCGGACATCGTGCGCACCGCGGAAAAGACCGGCGCGCAGGTGTCGGGGCCGATTCCGCTGCCCACCAAGCGCCAGTTGTGGACGGTGTTGCGCAGCCCGCACATCGACAAGAAGAGCCGGGAGCAGTTCGAGCTGAAGACGCACAAGCGGCTGATCGACATCGTGGATTCGCGGGCGCAGACGGTGGACGCGTTGACGAAGCTCGATCTGCCGGCAGGTGTCGATGTCGAAATCAAAGTGGGCTAGCGGACAATCGATAACCGATAGCCGATAGCTGATAGCTGAGGTTTTCATGAACGCACTGATCGGACGCAAACTCGGCATGACGCGCGTCTTCGACGCCGAGGGCACGCACGTGCCGGTGACCGTGATCGAGGCCGGGCCCTGCCCGGTGATCCAGGTCGCCGGGGACCGCGTGCAGCTGGGCTTCGGGGCGAAGAAGGCGAAGCGCACCACGAAAGCGCTGGCGGGCCACGTCAAGCGCGCCGGGCTCGAGACGGCGCCGCGACGGTTGGAGAGCTTCCCCGTGGTGGGCGAGGCCCCCAAACCGGGCGAGCAAGTGACCGTGGCGATCTTCGCGCCGGGCGAACGGGTGAAGGTGGCCGGCGTGACGAAGGGCAAGGGGTTTCAGGGCGTCGTGCACCGCTACCACTTCGGCGGCGGGCCCGCGACCCACGGCAACACGCGCCACCGCAAGCCGGGGTCGATCGCGCCGGGCACGGACCCTTCGCGGGTCATCAAAGGGAAGCGGATGCCGGGACACATGGGCGCCCGGAATTTCACCGAGCTGGGTCTCATCGTGGTCCGGGTGGATGCGGACAAGAACCTGCTGTTTGTGCGCGGCTCGGTGCCGGGACCGATGAACGGGTACGTCACTGTGCGCAAGCAGAGCGGGAGGAGTCGCCATGATTGAGGCGCCGCACTTTTCGTCCGCCGGGGCGAAGAAGAAGGCGATCGCGCTGCCCGAGGCGATCTTCGACGGTCGCGTGAACGAGAATGCGCTGCACCGCGCCGTGGTGACGTATCTGTCGAACCAGCGGCAAGGGACGGCGTCCACCAAGACGCGCAGCTTCGTCTCCGGCGGCAACCAGAAGCCATGGCGGCAGAAGGGCACCGGGCGGGCCCGGCAGGGCTCCACCCGCGCCCCGCACTGGCGGCACGGCGGCGTCGTGTTCGGGCCGCATCCACGCGACTACCGGCTCGGCATTCCGAAGAAAGTGCGGCAGATCGCCCGGAAGTCGGCGCTGAACGCGCGGGCACGCGAAGGGGCGCTCCTGGTGGTCGACGCGCTGGCGTACGAGAAGCCGAAGACGAAGACGTTGGTCGAGCTGCTCGGAAAGCTGGGTGTCGCCGACCGGAAGGTGCTCGTGCTGACCGCGGACTCGCCGACGGCGCACAACGTGTACCTCGCGGGCCGCAATATCCCCGACGTCCGCGTGCAGCGGTTTGTGGACGCGACCGCGTACGACGTGCTGTGGGCCGGGGCGGTCGTGGTGGAGGCGCCGGCCCTGTCCGGCGCGGAGCCGGAAGGGGGGGCAGCCGATGCCTGATCTGCACCAGCTGATCGTGGGTCCGGTGGTGACCGAGAAGTCGTCGGCCGCCTATCAGGCGCGCAAGGAATACGCGTTCCGCGTGCACATCGACGCGACCAAGCCGCAGATTCGCGTGGCGATCGAGAAACTGTTCAACGTGAGCGTCACCGACGTCCGCACGCTCGTCGTGCGCGCCAAGCAGCGCAGCTACGGGCGGCACGTCGGCCGCCGGGCGTCCTGGAAAAAGGCGATCGTGAAGCTGAAGGACGGCGACACGATCCAGGTGTTCGAGGGCTGATATGGGGATCCGACAGTTCAAGCCGGTCACTCCGGCGACGCGGTTCCGCTCGGTGAGCGATTTCGCCGAGATCACGAGCACCACGCCGGAAAAGACGCTGCTGGAGCCGCTGCAGCGCACCGGCGGGCGCAACAACAAGGGGCACGTCACCACGCGGCATCAGGGTGGCGGGCACAAGCGCCAGTACCGCCGCATCGACTTCCGGCGCGACAAGTTCGGCGTGCCGGCCAAGGTGACGACGGTCGAATACGACCCGAACCGGACCTGCCGCATCGCGCTCGTCACCTACGTGGACGGCGAGAAGCGCTACATCCTGCATCCCAAGGGCCTGGCCGTGGGGGACTCGGTGGTCTCGGGGCCGGGGTCGGATATCCGCTTGGGCAACACGCTGCCGCTGTTCGAGATCCCGCTGGGTACCTCGGTGCACAACGTGGAGCTCAAGATCGGGCGCGGCGGGCAGCTGTGCCGCTCGGCGGGCACGAGCGCCCAGGTCGTGGCCAAGGAAGGCAACTACGTCACGCTGCGGCTCCGTTCGACCGAGATGCGGCTGGTGCGCGGGGAGTGCCTCGCCACGATCGGCGAAGTCGGCAACGGCGAGCACGAGCTGCAGTCGGTCGGCAAGGCGGGGAAGACGCGCTGGCTGGGCCGCCGGCCCCGCGTGCGCGGCGTGGCGATGAACCCGGTCGACCATCCGCTGGGCGGCGGCGAAGGCAAGTCCTCCGGCGGCCGGCCGCCGGTCTCGCCCTGGGGCAAGCCCGAGGGCCGCAAGACGCGGCATAAGAAGAAGGCGTCGACGAAACTCATCGTGCGCGGACGCAAGCGCGGGAAGGCGACGCAGTAATGGCACGCAGCGTCAAGAAGGGCCCGTACGTCGAGCCGTCGCTCCTGAAGAAGATCCAGGGGCTGAACGACAAGAACGAAAAGAAGGTCTTCAAGACCTGGTCACGGCGCAGCACGATCACGCCGGACTTCATCGGCCACACCCTGGCGGTGCACAACGGCAACAAGTTCGTGCCGGTATACGTGACCGAGAACATGGTGGGGCACAAGCTGGGCGAGTTTTCGGCGACGCGCCTGTTCCGCGGCCACACCACGAAGACCGCGGCGGAGCGGGAAGCCGAGGCGAAGGAGGCGCAGGCCTAACCCATGGAAGCCCGGGCGATTCAGCGCACGGTGCGTCAGTCGGCGCGCAAGATGCGCTTGGTGATCGATCAGATCCGCGGCCGAGCGGTGCCGGAGGCCTACGCCATCTTGCGCTTCTCCAAGAAGCTCGCCGCGAAGCAGATCCACAAAGTGCTGAAGTCGGCGGTGGCCAACGCGGAGCAGCACGCGCAGCGCGACAACGCCCCGCTGGACGTGGACGCGCTGCGGGTGGGCTACGCGGTGGTGAACGAGGGGCCGACGCTGAAGCGGTTCACCATGGGCGCGATGGGCCGCGGCATGCCGATTCTCAAGCGGACGAGCCACGTGGAGATCCACGTGAGCGCGCCCGACGCGGTCGCCGCGCCGGCGGCCCCCGCCGCCGGAAAGGCGGCGAAGGCGACCGCCCCGCCGAAGGGGAAAGCGCCAAAGGGAAAACCGCCGCAGGGGAAACCCGCGGCCAAGGCGAAGCGCACGACGAAGGCAAGGAGCAAGTAAGTGGGCCAGAAAACACATCCCTACGGGTTCCGACTCGGGATCATCAAGCCGTGGCGTTCGCGCTACTACGCCCGGCGCAATTTTCCCGAGCTCCTGAAGGAAGACGACCTGATCCGGAAGTACCTGAAGACGCGCTTGTCGCACGCGGCGATCGCCGACGTGCACATCGAGCGGCGTCCCGGGAAGGTGACGGTCACGGTGCACACCGGCCGGCCCGGCGTGGTGATCGGCAAGCGCGGGGCGGAGGTGGACAAGCTGCGCGACGAGCTGGCCCAGCTCACGGGCAAGGAAGTCGGCATCAACGTCGAGGAGATCAAGCGCCCGGAGCTCGACGCCCAGCTCGTGGCGGACAGCGTGGTGCACCAGCTGCAGCAGCGCATCTCGTTCCGCCGGGCGATGAAGCGGGCGGTGCAGAGCGCCATGCGGATGGGGGCGCAGGGCATCAAGATCAAGTGTGGCGGCCGCCTGGGCGGCGCCGAGATCGCGCGGGTGGAGGGTTACCACGAGGGCCGCGTGCCGCTGCACACGCTGCGGGCCGACGTGGATTACGCCACCTCGACGGCGAAGACGACCTACGGCACGATCGGCGTGAAGGTCTGGATTTTCAAGGGTGAGCGGACCGAGGAGCTGGCGGGCCGCACCTATTCGACGGGCAACTGACGATGCTGGCACCCAAGCGCGTCAAGTTTCGCAAGCGGTTCAAGGGCAACACGAACGGGCTCGCCACGCGAGGCAACACGGTGGCGTTCGGGCACTACGGACTGATGTCGCTCGACCCCGGCTGGATCACCAACCGGCAGATCGAGGCGGCGCGCGTCGCGCTCACCCGGGAGATGAAGCGTGGCGGCAAAGTGTGGATCCGGCTGTTTCCCGACAAACCGATCACCAAGAAGCCGGCCGAGACCCGGATGGGGAAGGGGAAGGGCAATCCCGAGGGCTGGGTGGCGGTGGTCAAGCCGGGGCGGGTGATGTTCGAAGTGGAAGGGATCGAGGAGGCGCTGGCGCGTCACGCCCTCACGCTGGCGGCGGCCAAACTGCCGCTGCGATCGAAGTTCGTGAAGCGGGAGGAGCGCTGACATGGCGAAGCAAACGCGGCCCGACGATTTGCGGCAACAGAAGACCGACGAGCTGGAGCAGAAGCTCGCCGTGCTGCGGGAGGAGCGGTTCCGCCTGCGGTTCCGGGCGGGGACGGAAGCGATCGCGAACCCGTTGCAGTTCCGGACGATCCGGCGCGACATCGCGCGCATAGAGACCATTCTGCGCGAGCGGAGGCAGGCATGAGGACCCGGCGCAAGACCCGGACGGGTGTGGTGACGAGCGACAAGCGCCTGAAGACCGTGACGGTGGCGTTCGTGCGTCGTTACGCGCACGCTTTTTACGGCAAGCAGGTGGTCCGCACCAAGACGGTCGCGGCGCACGACGAGCAGGGCGCGAAGACGGGCGACACCGTCCGCGTGGTCGAAACGCGCCCGCTTTCCAAGACGAAGCGGTGGCGGGTGGTCGAGATTCTCGAGCGGGCGAAGTAAGGGTCGGAGGGGACCGTGGTTCAGCAGGAATCGATACTCAAGATCGCGGACAACTCGGGTGCGCGGCGCGCGCTCGTCATCCGCGTGCTCGGCGGGTCCAAGCGACGCTACGCGGGACTCGGCGACATCGTGGTCGTCACGATCAAAGACGCCATTCCCACCGGCCAGGTCAAGAAAGGCGAGGTGGCGAGGGCCGTCATCGTGCGGACCGCCAAGGAGACCAGGCGCCGGGACGGGTCCTACATCCGGTTCGACGAGAACGCCGCCGTGCTGATCACCGATCAGGGCGAGCCGCGTGCGACGCGCATCTTCGGACCGGTGGGACGCGAGCTGCGCGAAAAGAAGTTCATGAAGATCGTGTCGCTTGCGCCGGAGGTCATCTGACATGAAGCCGCTGGTCTACAAGAAGTCGCGGCGCGTGCGCGGCACCAAGCCGGTGCGCTACAAGATGCACTTCGCCAAGGGCGACACGGTGCGGGTGATCCGGGGCGACGACCGGGGCAAGGAAGGCAAGGTGCTCCACGTCCATCCCAAACTGCTGCGGGTGACGGTGGAAGGCGTGAACATCATCAAGAAGCACCAGCGGGCCCGGACGCAGGAGCAGGAGAGCAAGATCATCGAGCGGCCGGCGCCGATCGCGGCCTCGAAAGTGATGCTGCTCGATCCGAAGTCGGGCGCGCCCACGCGCGTCCGGCGGCGGCGCGACAAGGACGGCACGGTCGAGCGCGTGGCGGTGAAATCGGGACAACCGATCCCGCGGGTGAGGTGAGCATGGCCGAGACGAAAGAGACGAAAGAGAAGAAGAGCAAGCCGGCGAAGCCCGGGAAGGGGGCGAAAGGGACCCCCGAGGCTACGCCCGAGCCGCAGGCACCGGCCGAGCCAGCGCCGCCGGCGCGGCTGCGGCTGTATTACGAACAGCGCATCCGGGCGAAGCTGCAGCAGCAGTTCGGCTTCTCGAACCTGCACCAGATCCCGAAGCTCGTGAAGATCGTGCTGAACGTCGGGATGGGGGATGCGCCGAAGAATCCGAAGTCGCTGGAGACCGCGGCGACCGAGCTGGGGGCCATCACCGGCCAGCGGCCCGTGATCACGAAGGCGAAGAAGGCGATCGCGAACTTCAACCTGCGCGAGGGCGTGCCGATCGGCTGCGCGGTGACGTTGCGCGGGGCGCGGATGTACGAGTTTCTGGACCGGTTCATCTCGGTGACGGTGCCGCGGATGCGCGACTTCCGCGGGCTGCCGACCAAGAGCTTCGACGGCCGCGGAAACTACACGCTGGGCATCAAGGAGCAGATGGTCTTCCCGGAGATCGACTACGACAAGGTCGAGCAGATCCACGGGATGGACATCACGTTCGTCACGAACGCCGGCCGCGACGACACGGCCATGGCGCTGTTGCGCGAGCTGGGGATGCCGTTCCGCGGCGAGTCCCCGGTCGCGGTCGATTAGGAGAGGACGGCATGGCGAAGAAGTGTTGGATCGAGCGTGTCAAGCGCACCCCGAAATTCAAGGTGCGGGCGTATCACCGCTGTCAGCGGTGCGGCCGCAGCCGGGCCACGCTCCGCAAGTTCGGGCTCTGCCGCATTTGTTTCCGTGAGCTGGCGCTGCGCGGGGAGATCCCCGGCGTTCGCAAAGCCAGCTGGTAAGGGGCGGGAGGCAAGATGAGTATGACTGACCCCGTCGCCGATATGCTCACCCGAGTGCGCAACGCCTGTACGGCGGGGCACCGCCGGGTGGACATGCCGGTGTCGAAGCTGAAGGTGGAGATCGCCCGGATCCTGCGCGACAACCATTACATCCAGGACTTCAAGGTCCTGGACGATGGCCGCTTCGGTCTGCTGCGCCTCTTCCTGAAGTACCACAACGATGCCCCGGTGATCCGCGAGCTGGTGCGGGTCTCCGCCCCCGGGCTGCGGCGCTACGTGAAAGCGCGCGAGATCCCGCGGGTGAAGAACGGGCTGGGGATGGCGATCCTCAGTACGCCGCAAGGCGTGATGTCGGACCGCGATGCGCGGACTGCCCGGGTGGGCGGCGAGCTGCTCGCGGTGGTCTGGTAGGAGGCGCCATGTCGCGAATCGGCAGGCGTCCCATCCCCCTCCCGCAGGGCGTCAGCGCGACGATCGCGGGACAGACCATCACCGTGAAGGGCCCGAAAGGCGAGATCAGCCGGACGGTCCACGCCGATCTGACCCTGGTGCAGGAGAACGGCACGGTGGCGGTGCGGCGTCCCTCCGACGAGCCCCGGCACCGGGCGCTCCACGGGCTGACGCGCACGCTGGTCGCCAACATGGTCGAGGGCGTCACCAAGGGATTCAGCAAGGCGCTCGAGATCCAGGGCGTCGGCTACAAGGCCGAGATCAAGCCGTTCGGCGTGCAGCTCGTCGTGGGCTACTCGCACCCGGTGCCCTACCACGCGCCGCAGGGGATCAAGATCTCGGTGGAGAGCAACACCCAGGTGAAGGTCGAAGGCGTGGACAAGGAGCTGGTGGGGCAGGTCGCGGCCGAGCTGCGCAGCGTGCGCCCCCCGGAGCCGTACAAAGGGAAAGGCATCCGCTACGTGGGCGAGCAGGTGCGGCGTAAGGCGGGCAAGACCGCCCAGGCGGCGAAGTAGCCATGCGCGCCATTCGCAAGATCAAGACCCAGGCCGACCGGCGCGCGCGGCGGCACCTGCGCGTGCGCAAGCGCGTGCACGGGAGCCCGGAGCGGCCGCGCCTCGTCGTGTTCCGCTCGTCCAAGCACATCTATGCCCAGGTCGTGGACGACACGCGCGGCGTCACGCTGGTCGGCGCGGCGGACACGAGCGAAGGCATTCAGGTCGAGGGCAAGGGCAAGACGGCGAAGAGCTTCGCGCTCGGGCGGCTGATCGCCGCGCGGGCCAAGGAGAAGGGGATCGCCAAGGTCGTGTTCGACCGCGGCGGCTACCAGTACCACGGGCGCGTCAAGGCGGTGGCCGAGGGCGCCCGTAAAGGCGGATTGGAGCTGTGAGCATGGATTTCGAACAGGTACCGGGCGCGCAGGCGCCCCAAGCGTCTCCCGAAGCGACTCCCGAAGCGACGCCCGACGCAGCTCCGGCCGCGATCGAGCCGGCAGCGGTCGAGCAACCGCGGCGGGGCGGCGGCGGCGGCGGCGGCGGCGGCCGAGGCGGTCGCGGACGCGGCGGTCACGGGGGACATGGTCACGGGCGCGGGCGCGGGGGCGAGCGGGGCCCCGGCGGCGACCGGCAGGGCCGCGAAGGCGACGGCTTCGTCGAGAACGTCATCGCGATCAATCGCGTGGCGAAAGTCGTGAAGGGCGGACGCCGCTTCAGCTTCAATGCCCTGGTCGCCGTCGGCGACGGGCAGGGACATGTGGGGGTCGCGACCGGCAAGGCCAACGAAGTCAGTGAAGCGGTGCGTAAGGCGGTCGAAGCCGCGCGCCGCAAGATGACGGAAGTGCCGCTGACCGGCGGCACGATCCCCCACGAGATCATCGGCGAGCACGGCGCGGGCCGCGTCCTCCTGAAGCCGGCGGCGAGCGGGACCGGTGTCATCGCGGGCGGTCCGGTGCGCGCGGTGCTGGAGTGCGCCGGCGTGCGCGACATCCTGACCAAGAGCCTCGGATCCACCAACCCGCACAATATGGTGCGGGCCACGATGGAGGGGCTCTCCCGCCTCACGACCGCGCGGCGCGTGGCCAAGGAGCGGGGCGTGGAGGTCGAGATGATTCACTATAAGGCGCGACAGGAGGCGGTGCATGGGTAGGCTGCCCCCGACGCGGAAATACCGCAAACGAGTCCGCGGCACGGATCCCGTGCTGCCGCCCGCCGGCAAGGGCAAGCTCGAGATCCGCCAGACGCGATCGGGCTCGGGCAAGCCGGCGCGCGTGAAGCGCACGCTCGAGGCGCTCGGCTTGAAGCATCACCAGGACGTCGTCGTGCACGCCGATCACCCGGCGTTGCGGGGAATGTTGTATCAGGTGCGCCACCTCGTGCGGGTGACGCCGGTGAAGGGGTAAGGCGATGGTCAAAGCGAAGGCGAAGCCCGTCAAGAAGGCGAAGACTGTCAGGCGGAAGCGCCCGGCGGCCACGCCGGCGAAGCCGCAGAAGGAGGGGCAGCCGCAGATCACGCTGTCCACGCTGCGGCCGCCGCGGGGATCGACTCACGCGCGCCTGCGCGTGGGACGCGGGCCGGGGTCGGGGATCGGCAAGACGTCGGGCCGGGGCCAGAAGGGTCAGAAGGCCCGGGCCGGCGGCACGGTGCGGCCCGGCTTCGAAGGCGGCCAGATGCCGTTGATCCGCCGCATCCCCAAGCGGGGGTTCACCAATCCGTTCCGGGAGCCGGCGCAGGTCGTGAACGTGCGTCACTTGGGGCTGCTCACCGAAGGCGCCGAGGTGACGCCGGAGACGCTGTTCGGCGCTGGGCTGGTGCGCCGGCCCGACACCCCGATCAAGCTGCTCGGCATGGGTGAGGTGAAGCGGAAGTTCACGGTGAAGGGGGTCGGCGTGTCGGGCTCGGCCCGGCAGAAGATCGAGGCGGCCGGCGGCACGATCGAGGGACCGAGCGCGTGACCGCCCCGCGGATCCCGAATCTGTTCAAGGTCCCGGAGCTGAAGGAGAAGATCCTCTTCACGCTCCTGTGCCTGCTGATCTACCGGATCGGCGCGCATATCGCGACGCCGGGCGTGAACCTCGCCGCCCTGGCCGACTACGCTAACCAGTCGCGCGGGACGCTGTTCGGGCTGTACGACCTCTTCTCGGGCGGCGCCCTGGCTCGCGCCAGCGTGTTCGCGCTGGGGATCATGCCCTACATCTCCGCGAGCATCGTCTTCCAGCTCGCGGGGCCCGTGTTCCCGATCATCGAGAAGATGCAGCGGGACGAAGAGGGCCGGAAAACCCTGACGCAGTGGACCCGCTACCTCACGGTGGTCCTCTGCCTCTTCCAGGCGTACGGCTATTCGCTGTTCGTCGAGTCCCAGATCCCGGGAGCGGTGGCGCACGCCGGATTCGGCTTCCGCCTCACCACGGTGCTCACGCTCACCACGGGCGGCGTATTCGTCATGTGGCTGGCCGAGCAGATCACCGAGCGGGGCCTGGGCAACGGGCAGAGCCTGATGATCTTCTTTTCGATCGTCGAGCGCATCGGGCCCGAGACCGTCCGCACGTTCGAGGCGCTGCAGGCGGGGTCGCTGCGCTTCGGCGTCCTGATCGTGATCCTGGCCATCATGATTCTGGTGGTGGCCGGCACGGTGGCGGTGACCGTCGCGTCGCGCCGCATCCCCATCCAGATTCCCCGCAAGGTGATGGGGCGGGGGCGCATCGCCGAGGGGCGAAAAACGTTCATTCCGCTGCGCATCAATTCTTCCGGCGTCATGCCGATCATCTTCGCGCAGTCACTGATCATCGTGCCGGGCACGCTGGCGACGTTCAGCAACGTCCCGTGGCTGAAGCAGTTCGCCAGCTACTTCTCGGTCACGTCGTGGGTGTATCTGGTGTGTCTGTTCCTCCTGATCGTGTTCTTCGCCTACTTCTATACGTCCATCATCTTCAACCCGGTGGACCTGGCGGAGAATCTCAAGAAGCAGGGTGGCTTCATCCCGGGCGTCAAACCGGGGGCGGCCACCGCCGATTACATCGACGAAGTGTTGTCGCGCATCACGCTGCCGGGCGCGCTGTTCCTGACAGTGGTGGCGCTGTTGCCGATCGTCATCGGCAACGTGCTCAACATGCCGTTTGGCTTCGGCGGCACGGCGCTCCTGATCGTCGTCGGCGTGGCGCTCGATACGGTGCAACAGGTGCAGCAACACCTCCTGCTCCGGCACTACGACGGATTCATGAAGGAAGGCCGAATCAAGTTCCGCGGCCGGCCGCGCTAAGGCGAAGTCGTGTTCATCCTGATGCTCGGTCCCCCCGGCTCGGGCAAGGGCACGCAAGGCCAGATTCTGTCCCGCCGTCTCGGCATCCCCAAAATCGCGACTGGTGACATCCTGCGGGCGGCCATGAAGGCCGGGACACCGCTGGGCAAGGACGCCAAGAAGTTTTACGACGCCGGCAAGCTCGTCCCCGATACCCTCATTCTCAAGCTCATCAAGAGCGAGCTGGCGAAGCCCGAGGCGCAGCAGGGCGCCATCTTCGACGGCTTTCCGCGCACCGCGGCCCAGGCCGAGCTGGTGGAGCGGACGTTGACCGCGCACGGCCAGCGGCTCGCCCACGTCCTGCTGCTCGACGTTCCGGAAGAGGAGCTGGTCAAGCGCCTGCACGGGCGGGCGCTCCAGGAAGGGCGCACCGACGACACGCCGGAGGCGATCCGCACGCGGCTCCTCACCTACCACCAGGACACGGCCCCGCTCGTGGCC
>JBGQHV010000087.1:0-13155 GCA_041498155.1 Gemmatimonadota bacterium
GGTGTGGGCGCTCGAGGCGTACGGCGCGGCGCACACGCTGCAGGAGATCCTGACCGTGAAGTCGGACGACGTGAACGGCCGCAGCCGGGTGTACGAGGCCATCGTCAAGGGGCAGAACCTGCCGAAACCGGGCATCCCCGAATCCTTCAACGTGCTGGTGAAGGAGCTGCAGGCCCTGGGACTGCGAGTGACCCTGGGCACGACCGAGGACGTCGAAGAGTAAGGGGAAAGGGAGCACACCGATGATCGATTTCCGGAGCGGTCGCGAGCCGAAAAGCGCGAGCTTCGACTACATCCAGATCCGGATCGCGAGCCCCGAGGAGATCCGGGGCCCCCGCGACTCCAAGGAACGGGAGCGCCTGGAGCTGCAGGGCCAGCGCACCTGGTGGTCGTGGGGCGAGGTGACCAAGCCCGAGACCATCAACTACCGCTCCTTCAAGCCGGAGCGGGACGGGTTGTTCTGCGAGCGCATTTTCGGCCCGGTGAAGGACTGGGAGTGCCACTGCGGCAAGTACAAGCGCATCCGCTACCGCGGGGTGATCTGCGACCGATGCGGTGTGGAAGTGACGCTGTCCAAGGTGCGCCGCGAGCGCATGGGACATATCGAGCTCGCCGTGCCGGTGGCGCACATCTGGTTCTTCAAGACACTGCCGTCGCCGATGGGCAACCTGCTCGACATGACGCTGCGGGACCTCGAGCGGGTGATCTACTACACGAATTACGTGGTGATCGAGCCGGGGGAGCAGGAGGTCGAGGAGCGCGAGCTGCTCGATGAGGACCGGTTCCTCGAGCTGCGCGCCAAGGCGAAGGCCGAAGGCGACGGCGCCTTCCGGGCCGACATCGGCGCGCCGGCGGTACGCTCGCTGCTGGAGCGCATCAACGTCGACAAGCTGTCCGACGAGCTCCGGGAGCTCGTCGCGGTGGAAACGAGCCAGCATCGCAAGAAGCAGCAGCTCAAGCGGCTCAAGATCGTCGACGCGTTCCGCAATTCGGGGAACGCCGGCGAAGCGCGCAACAACCCCCAGTGGATGATCCTGGACGTCGTCCCGGTGATTCCGCCGGACCTGCGGCCGCTGGTGCCGCTGGACGGCGGCCGGTTCGCCACGTCCGATCTGAACGATCTCTACCGCCGGGTGATCAACCGGAACAACCGGCTGCAGAAGCTGATCCTGCACCGGGCGCCGGAGGTCATCCTGCGCAACGAGAAGCGCATGCTGCAGGAGGCGGTGGACGCGCTGTTCGACAACGGCCGCCGCTCCAAGGCGATCCGCGGGCGCGGCAAGCGGCCGCTGAAGTCGCTGTCCGACATGCTGAAGGGCAAGCAGGGCCGGTTCCGCCAGAACCTGCTCGGCAAGCGCGTGGACTATTCGGGCCGCTCGGTGATCGTGGTGGGCCCGGAGCTGCGGCTGCACCAGTGCGGCCTGCCCAAGGCCATGGCGGTCGAGCTGTTCAAGCCGTTCATCATCCATAAGCTGGTGGAAAAGGGCATCGCTGAGACGGTGAAGCGGGCGAAGAAGATCGTCGAAAAGGAGTCGCCGGAAGTGTACGAGATCCTCGAGGAGATCATCGAGGACCATCCGGTGCTCCTGAATCGTGCGCCGACGCTGCACCGCCTGGGCATCCAGGCGTTTGAGCCGGTGCTGGTGGAAGGCAAGGCGATCCGCATCCACCCGCTGGTGTGCGCCGCGTTCAACGCCGACTTCGACGGCGACCAGATGGCCGTGCACGTGCCGCTCTCGTTCGAGAGCCAGATCGAGGCGCGGGTGCTGATGATTTCGTCGAACAACGTGCTCAAGCCGTCCGACGGGCGGCCGGTGGCCGAGCCGAGCCAGGACATGGTGCTGGGGTGCTATTTCCTCACCAAGGAGCCGATGGAGTTCGAGGCGCGGCTGGTGAAGGCGCCGCGCGTCGGGTCGATGGCCGAGCTCGAGATGGGGCTCGCGGTCCAGCGCATGGAGTTCCACACCCCGGTGCAGTACTGGTACGTGCCGCCGGTGGATGCGGGTCCGGCGGGTTGGGTGGCGACCACGGCGGGGCGGGTGATCTTCAACAGCATCCTGCCCGACATGCTGCGCAAGGACCTCGGCTTCCAGAACAAGGCGATGCGCAAGCGCGACCTCTCGGAGCTGGTGTTCGAGAGCTACCGTCGCGCGGGCCTGTCGCCCACGGTGCAGTTCCTCGACGCGCTGAAGGAATTCGGCTTCCGCTACGCCACCATGGGCGGCGTGTCGATCGGCGTCGCGGACCTGGAAATCCCGAGCGAGAAGGCATCGCTGTTACACGATGCGGAAGCGCGCGTCGAGCGGTTCCAGCGCGCCTACGCCACGGGCCAGATCACCTTCGGCGAACGCTACAACAAGGTGATCGACGCCTGGACCCACGCCAACAACGACATTGCCGAAGCCATGGTCGCGACCATGCGGCGGTCGAAGGGCGGGTTCAACCCGGTGTTCATGATGTTCGACTCGGGCAGCCGCGGCAGCCGCGATCAGATCCGCCAGCTGGCGGGGATGCGCGGGCTGATGGCCAAGCCGCAGAAGAAGCTCACCGGCGGTATCGGCGAGATCATCGAGAGCCCGATCAAGTCGAACTTCCGCGAGGGGCTCAGCGTGCTCGAGTACTTCATCTCGACGCACGGCGCCCGGAAGGGCCTGGCCGACACGGCGCTGAAGACGGCGGACGCCGGCTACCTCACGCGGCGCCTGGTGGATGTGGCGCAGGATGTCACGGTGACCGAGGAAGACTGCGGCACGATCCTGGGCCTCGAGATGTCGGCGCTCAAGGAGGGCGAGGACATCATCGAGCCGTTGCGCGAGCGGTTGGTGGGGATGGTGGCGCTCGAAGAGGTCACTGATCCGCACGAGCTGGACGAGCACGGCCGCCCCAAAGTGCTGGTCGAGGCTGGGAAGCAGATCGACGAGGACACGTCCCAGCAGATCGAGGACGCGGGCATCGAGTCGGTGAAGATCCGCTCGGTGCTGACGTGCGAGGCGCGGCGCGGCATCTGCCGCATGTGCTACGGACGGAACCTCGCGACCATGGGGCTCGTGGACCTCGGCGAGGCGGTCGGCATTCTGGCCGCGCAGTCGATCGGCGAGCCGGGCACGCAGCTCACCCTGCGGACCTTCCACATCGGTGGTACCGCGGCGCGTATCGCGGAGCAGACGGTGCGGAAGACCAAGGTCGAGGGCGTGATCGAATACGGCGAGCGGTTGGTGTTCGTCGAGACGCCGGAGAACCAGAAGATCGTCACCAGCTACGAAGGCGAGCTGGTGCTCAAGGCCGCCGCGCACGGACCGAAGGAAGGGGCGACGGGCAAGCTCGCCGTCCACTCGCGGTTCCATGTGCCGTTGGGTGCGACCCTGATGACCGAGGACGGCCAGAAGGTGGCGAAGGACGGCGTCCTGTTCACCTGGGATCCCTACACAAACCCGATCCTCACCGACGTGCCGGGCATCGTGCGGTTCGTCGATATCGTGGAAGACGAGACGGTCCGCGAGGAGCTGGACGAGATTACCGGCCGGCGCCAGCGGGTCATCATCGAAGACCGCGAGAAGAAGCTCCACCCGCACATCGAGGTGGTGCAGAAGAAGGGCGAGAAGGAGAAGCGGCTGCGCGACTTCGTCATCCCCGAAGGCGCCCAGCTGACCGTGGAAGACGGCCAGCAGGTCTACGCCGGCCTGGTGCTGGCGAAGGTGAGCCGCGAGGCCTACAAGACGCGCGACATCACGGGCGGTCTGCCGCGGGTCGCCGAGCTGTTCGAGGCGCGCCGGCCGAAGGATCCGGCCACCATTTCCGAGGTGGACGGGACCGTCCGCTTCGGCGACATCAAGCGCGGCAAGCGCGAGATCTTCGTGCATCCCGAGGAAGGGGAGCCGCAGCTGTACGAGGTCCCGGCCGGGAAGCACTTGCGCGTGCACGAAGGCGACCGCGTGCGCGCCGGCGATCGGCTCACCGAGGGTCCGGTGAACCCGCACGACATCCTGCGGATCAAGGGCCCGCGCGCGGTGCAGGAGTACCTGCTGAACGAGGTGCAGGAGGTGTACCGCCTCCAGGGCGTCAAGATCAACGACAAGCACATCGGCGTGATCGTGCGCCAGATGCTGCAGAAGGTGAAGACGATGGAGCCGGGGGACACGGAGTTCCTCGAGGGCGAAAACGTGGACAAGCTCATCTTCCGCGAGGCCAACCATCGCGTCAAGACGAAGGGCGGCAAGCCCGCCACGTCCGAGCCGTTGCTGCTCGGCATCACCAAGGCGAGTCTCACGACGCAGTCGTTCATTTCGGCGGCGTCGTTCCAGGAGACGACGCGGGTGCTCACCGACGCGGCGATCCGCGGGGCGAAGGACGACCTGCTGGGTCTGAAGGAGAACATCATCATCGGGCATCTCATCCCGGCGGGGTCGGGCATCTACCGCTATCACGATATCGAGATCGAGCCGCCCGAGGGGTTCGTGCCGCCCACACCGCCGCCGGAGCTCAACCCCGGCGTGGTGCCGGTGCCGGAAGAGGCCGAGGTCGAGTAACGAAGCACTACAGTACAGGCGCCCGGGAGCGATCCCGGGCGCTTTTGTTTCGCCGTCAGCCGCCGCGCGCCGCCGACTCGGCTCCTTCGCCGATCACGAGCCCGGTACCTTCCGCCGCGGCGGCGATGGCCCGGCGCAGCTCGGCGATCCCCGCTGCGCTGTGTCCCGCGGCTTTGAGCTTCCGGTTCATCTCCGCGGCCTTCACCGCGGCTTTGAGGGTGCCGAGCGCGAGCGTGGCGCAGCGGGGACGCGACTCGGCCACGTCCCGGCCCACGAGGTTCATCATCTCCTCGTAGGAGAAGTCCAGCACTTCGCCGAACGTCGGCCGCTGCGTGTTCACCCGCTCGGCGAGGATCGACGCGGCGGCCTGACTGAGAATGCACCCCGTCCCCTCGAAGCGCATCGCCGCCACGCGATCGGCGGCGGGATCCGCCTTGAGGTGGAGGGTGACGAGGTCTCCGCACCCGGGGTTGCCCCCGGGCACGGAGACGTCGGCTCCCTCGAGCGGGCCCGCATGGCGCGGCCGTCGGGCATGGTCCAGCAGCCAGGCGATCCGCGTCTCCCGGTCCATGTCCATCACGGCTTCTCGATCGGGGCCCGCACCTGGTTGCCCCATTCGGTCCAGCTCCCGTCGTAGTTCTTCACCCGGTCGAAGCCGAGTAGATAGGTCAGGGCGAACCAGGTGTGGGAGGAGCGCTCGCCGATGCGGCAGTAGGCGATCACGTCCTCGTCGGCCGGGAGGCCGTTCTCGTGCTGGTAGATCGTGCGCAGCTCGTCGGCCGAGCGGAACGTATGGGTGTCGGGGTTGACGGCCCGCCCCCAGGGGATGCTCCGCGCGCCGGGGATGTGCCCGCCGCGCAGCGCGCCCTCGTTGGGATACTCGGGCATGTGCAGCCGTTCTCCGCGATACTCTTCCGGACTGCGCACGTCCACCAGCGGTTTGTGGCGCTGCACGTGCGTCTGCACCTGATCCCGGAAGGCGCGGATGCGCGAGTCGTCTCGCTCGCGGACGACGATGTTTCCCTCAGCGTGTCGCGCCGCCGCCGTATCCAGCGGCCGGCCTTCCTCGGCCCAGCGCAGCCGTCCACCATCCATGATGCGCAGGTTGTCCACCCCGAACAGCCGGAACACCCAGAAGGCGTACGTGGCCCACCAGTTGTTCTTGTCGCCGTAGAAGACGATGGTCGTGTCCTTGTTGATCCCCTTGGCGCGCAGCACCTTCTCGAAACGCGCGCGGTCGATGTAGTCGCGGACCAGGGGATCGTTGAGATCGGCCACCCAGTCGATCTTGGCGGCCCCGGGGACATGCCCCGTTTCGTACAGCAGCACGTCTTCGTTCGACTCGAGCAACCGGACGGTGGAATCCTGCAGGTGATCGGCCACCCACTGGGTGGACACCAGGACTTCGGGGTGCGCGTAGCCGCGCGCGGCGATGTCGGTGACGGGCGCTGCGGTCTGAGGCATGTGTTCCTCCTGGCGTAGAAAAGCGAAACGGCCGTCGCTCGGGGATTCCGGTGGCGGCGGCCGCTGACGCTGGGAAACGCGATGTGCGAATCAGGTCGTTCGAGGCGCCGCCCTCATGTCGTGAGAGCCGGACTACAACAGCAGGCCAGCGGGGCGCGCATCATGATACCGGTAGCTACCGAGTCGGGGTGGGGGAAGTCAAGGCGCCGGCCGCTTGACACCCCGCCCGGCGCGGGTAGCGTAGCCGCGTCCCGCCGTCGTTTTGTGTCCGGAAATCGTCGAGGTTTGTCATGCGTACCCCGTGGCTCGCGCTGGCCGTAGCCGGCGCCCTTCCTGTCGCCCGCCTGCCGCTCGCCGCACAGATCGACGCCCGGTTGCTGCGTCAGCCCGACGTCTCGGCCACTCAGATCGCCTTTGTGTACGCCGGCGACATCTGGGTCGTCGCGAAAGCCGGTGGCACGGCCGTCCGCTTCTCCTCGCCCCGGGGCGAAGAGTCGTTCCCGCGCTTCTCGCCCGACGGAAAGGAGATCGCCTTCACCGGGAACTACGATGGTAATCCGGACATCTACGCGGTGAGCGCGGGCTGCGGGGTGCCGCGCCGGCTCACCCATCACCCGATGCCCGACCGGATGCTCGACTGGTACCCCGACGGCCAGTCGATCCTGTTCGCGTCCGGGATGGAGAGCGGGCGGGACCGCTTCAACCAGCTGTACCGCGTCTCGAAGACCGGCGGCCTGCCCACCAAGTTGGCGGTGCCGTACGGAGAGTTCGGCGCCGTCTCCGAGGACGGCCAATGGCTCGCCTACATGCCGCAGAGCCAGGAGTTCCGCACCTGGAAGCGCTATCGCGGCGGCTGGGCATCGCGCATCTGGCTGTTCAACCTGCGCACGGGGGATGCGAAAGCGGTGTCCACGACGGAGGCCAACGACGCCCATCCGATGTGGCACGGCCACACCCTGTACTTCGCATCCGATCGCGGCGCCGGGCTGCGGGCCAACATCTGGGCGTATCAGATCGATTCCGGAACCGTGCGGCAAGTCACGACCTTTACCGACTACGACATCCACTTCCCGGCGATCGGACCGACGGACATGGTGTTCGAGCAGGCGGGAAAGCTGTGGCTGCTCGATCTCGCGACCGAGCGCAGCCACGAGGTCGCGGTCAATGTGGTAACGGACCTGGCGACCCTCAAACCGCAGGCCGACTCGGTCGGCGACATGATCCACGGCGCCTGGATCTCGCCCTCCGGAAAGCGGGCGGTGTTCGAAGCGCGCGGCGACGTGTTCACGGTGCCGGCCGAGCACGGGCCGGTTGTGGACGTCACGCGGACGTCGGGTGTGGCGGAGCGGTCTCCGGTCTGGTCGCCCGACGGCCGCACCCTCGCCTACTGGAGCGATCGCTCGGGCGAGTACGAGCTGGTGTTGCGGCCGGCGGACGGCAGCGGCAGTGAGGAGCAGGTCACCACCTTGGGCCGGGGATTCCGCTACACGCCGTTCTGGTCCCCGGACAGCCGCAAGCTGGCGTTTGTGGATCAGGCCATGGTGATCTGGATCTACGACCGCGACGCGAAGAAGGTGGTCCGGGTCGACAAGGCGCTCGGCTTCTACGAGGGCGACCTCGAGGGGTTCCGGGCGAGCTGGTCGGGGGACAGCCGCTGGCTCGCCTACGCGCGGGATATCGAGAACCTCCATCGCGCCATCTTCCTGTTCGATACGAAAACCGGGACGACGCGCCAGGTGACGAGCGGCTTTTACAACGACGGCCAGCCGGCGTTCGATCCGGAAGGCAAGTACCTGTATTACTCGTCCGACCGGACGTTCGACCCGATTTACAGCGACGTCGACAACACCTGGATCTACCCCAACTCGACCAACATCATGGCGGGGCCGCTGCGCGCCGACGTACCGTCGCCGCTCGCCGCTCGCGACGACGAGGAGCCCGCGCCGTCAGCCGATTCGAGCGCCGCCCGTCCCGCCGGCGCCGCCGCCAAGCCGGCCCCCCACGACACGGCGGCGAAGCCGCCGGCCCCCGTGGCGATCGACCTGGACGGGTTCGAAGGCCGCGCGGTGGCGCTTCCCGCCGCCGCGGGGAATTACAGCGATCTGCAGGCAGTGGCGGGCAAAGTGATCTACCGCCGGCCGCCCCGCACCGGATCGTCCGATACCAAGTCGCCGCTCATCGCGTACGATCTCAAGGACCGCAAAGAACAGACGATCCTCGACGACGCCACCGCGGCGCTGGTGTCCGCCAACGGGCAGAAGGTGCTGGTCCGGCAGGGCCGCCGTTGGGCGATCATCGACCTCAAGCCCGATCAGAAGATCGAGACGCCGCTGCGCACGGGGGAGCTCGTGATGACGGTGGATCCCCCGGCCGAGTGGCGGCAGATCTTCAGCGATGTGTGGCGGTTCGAGCGGGATTACTTCTACGATCCCAACATGCACGGCGTCGACTGGAACGCGATGCGGACCCAGTACGGGCGGCTGCTCGACGGCGCGGTGACGCGCTGGGACGTCAACTTCGTCATCGGCGACCTCATCTCCGAGCTCAACGCGTCGCACACCTACCGGGGCGGGGGCGATCTCGAGACGGGGCCACGCCGGGGTGTGGGACTCCTGGGCGTGGACTGGTCGCTCGAGAATGGCGCCTACCGGATCAAGCGCGTGATCGACGGGGCCCCGTGGGACGGCGAGGTTCGCTCTCCCCTGGGGGCGCCGGGGGTGAACGTGAGAGCCGGAGACTACGTGCTGGCGGTGAACGGCGTGCCGCTGGACACGACGCAGGACCCCTGGGCCGCGTTCGAGGGCCTCGCGGGGACGACCGTGCGGCTCACGGTGAACAGCCGGCCGGTCCGGGAGGGGGCGCGCGACGTGCTGGTCACGACCCTCGAGGACGAAGGCCGGTTACGCTATCTGGCGTGGGTCGAGGCGAACCGCCGGCGCGTGGACGCGGCGACGCAGGGGCGCGTGGGTTATGTCTACGTCCCGAGCACTGGGACCGACGGCCAGACGGAGCTGCTACGCCAGTACCTGGCGCAGGTGCAGAAAGTCGGGCTCATCGTGGACGAGCGGTGGAACTCCGGCGGCCAGATCCCCGACCGGTTCGTCGAGCTGCTCAACCGGCCGGCGCTGGCGTACTACGCCGTGCGTGACGGCCAGGACTGGCAATGGCCCCGCAACGCGCAGATCGGCCCGAAAGTCATGTTGATCAACGGTTGGAGCGGCTCCGGGGGAGACGCGTTCCCGACGTTCTTCCGCGAAGCGAAGTTGGGGCCGCTGATCGGAACCCGGACCTGGGGCGGGATCATCGGCATCAGTGGCGTGCCCACGCTTATGGACAACGGCGGCGTCACGGTGCCCACCTTCCGCCAGTACGATCCGCAGGGCCGGTGGTTCGCCGAGGGGCATGGCGTGGACCCGGACATCGAGGTGCCCGATGACGAGGGCCAGCTCGCCAAGGGCACCGATCCGCAGCTCGAGCGGGCGATCCAGGAGGTCCTGAAGGCGCTCCAGGCCGCGGGACCGCTGGCGCCCAAGCGGCCGGCGTACGAGAACCGGAGCGCGACGGGCGGCGGGCACTAGCTCGATCGCAGCAGAAAAACGCGGCGCCCGGGAGCGATCCCGGGCGCCGTGGCCGTTGGTGAGCTAGCGGACCTGCGTCGCCGGGACCACCACTTGTGCGCTCAACGCCTGTGCGATGCGCTCGCGGGCGTCGGTGTAATGCGCCCGGGTATAAGCATCGAGCCCACCGCCGGCAAGGGCGTGCGTGAGACGGGTGCGGAGGTCCGCGAGGGTTGACCGGGCGACGGCGCGCGCGTCATCGGGCGTCCCCACGAACGGATTCACGACCATGCGCGTGAGCTCCGACAGATACATCCGTTGCAAGTCGCGCCGGATCGATCCCGCGTTGCGCGCACTCCCCCCAGCGACGCCGGCTTCGGCCCAGATGGCGGCCGTCAAGGTCGAAAACACGTCGGGAATCGTCACCACCGCCTCACCGGGCGCGGCGCGCAGCTCGTTGTCGCGGATGCGCGCCAACACGCCGGGATCGAGCATCAGGCCGACCAGTGTTCCCTGGAACCCCAGCGCCCAGTCGTGCAGCGGAAAGTCGATGCGCCCCTCGGAGAACGGGTTTTGCCCCCAGTGCCACCAGCGCGAGGGGGCGAGACGGTTGAGCAGCGCGGGCCGGAACTGATACGCCCGCTCGCCCAGTCCCGCGCTCGCGATGAAGGTCAAGGCCTCCCGCTGCTTCGCCGCGGGGACGGCCGTGAACGGCGCCCGGCCGTTGGGATCGCCGCGGTGATCGCGGGCCGTGTAGACGCCGGCGAGGTATTTCGTGGTGACCAGCGTGGCGTACCAGCGCTGGAACAGCAGGTCGAGGAAGCCGGCGCGCAGGCGGGGGTAGCCCTCACCGGGGGCGATCAGCCGCAGCTCGAGCGAATCGAACAGCCGGTTGACGAGCGTCACCTGATCTTTCGCCCAGCCGAGCGGATCGGCGGTTTGATCGTAGCGAGTGACGTTCGGGTCGAGGCCGAATCCGGCAAAGCCCGCGTCCTCGTCGGTGGCGTACACGTGGTCGGGGTCAGCGGCCTCGCCGGCCACGCGCGCGAGGCCGGGCCGCTCGGCGTCCGGTGTGTCGCCGCCCATGTCGGCGTAGCCATAGCGGATCGCCCACCGGTCGTAGGTGCCGATGGTGGTCGAGTAGTAGTCTCCCTGGCGGCTGCGATCCAGCGCGATCGCGGGAGGGTTGTAGTCCATCACCGAGGCCGAGGTGCCATGGGCCGCCGTGTACTGCCGGTCGCCCAGCTCGGCGGCGGGGATCGCCGCCGTGCCGCGGAAATTGTGGCGCAGCCCCAGCGTGTGGCCGAACTCGTGCATGACCAGCTCTTTCAAGGCCTGGCCGATATACTCCCGCGGCACCGGGGCCCCGGGGGCGATGGCGCCGCTGGCGGCGAGCGTGGCCCGGAGCAGAGTGCCGTAGCGGGTGAGGCCGCTGGCATAGCGGCACAGCCGCATCAACCGCCCCTGCGGGTCGGCCCGGAGCAGCGAGTCTTCGGCGAACACCTCGTGGGTGATCGCCTGTGGACCGGAGTACTCGCGGTACTCCCCCTGCCACGCCTGGATCCACGAGGCGGCGATCAGGATATCGGCGTTCAGGATCTCACCGGTCCGCGGGTCCACATCGGACGGTCCGATCGCGTACGTCGAATTGAAATTCGCCATCCATCGCACGGTGCTGTAGCGGGCGTCCTCGGCGTTCCACAGCGTGTCATCGGGGGCGTCGAGCACCTGAATCGCGTTGCGAATGCCGATCTCTTCGAACGCGTGGTTCCACTCGAGGATGCCGGCGCGGACATAGGGCCGCCATTCGTCGGGGATGGTGCGGTCGAGGTAGTAGGTGATCGGCTTCACGGGGTCGGTCAGCGCGGCCGTCGGGTCCTTCTTCTCGAGGCGCCAGCGGTTCACGTAGCGCACGAAGAACGATTCGGCAGTGTCGCGCGAGAAGTTCATCATCGCCGAGATGAAATAGCCGACGCGGTCATCGGCATAGCGCGGGCGCATCGGCGCGGCCGGCAGGTCGACGAGGGAGTAGTGGACGATCATCGGGAGGTAGCGATAGTCGGGCACCGTATTGATCCCGAGCGGCTTGGAGGCGAGGAAGCTCAAGCGGGCGTTCGCCTCGAGATTGGTCGGGAAGAGGTGGAGGTCCTGAAAGGCGGAGCGCTCCCGGTCGAGCGAGACGCCGCCGTGCGCCCCGAGCGCCTGCACCACGAAATCGAAGAAGCTCCCCACGTCGGCCCAATCGGAGATGAGGAAGGGGGCGAGATCGATCAGGACCTCGTCGGTGGAATCCCGGATGGAGGCGATCGGGAAGGTGTACGCCACCGATCCGCCGAAGGAGTAGGCCACGGTCCGGGCCATCGGGGTTCCGGGGGTGGCCGTCAGGTAAGGGTTGACGAGCTGCAGCTCGACTTTGGTGGCCGTGCGGTGGAACCGGATCAGGTCCGAGCGCAGGTCGGTGCCGCCGTCGAGGCCGAAATCGCCCAATCCCTGGGAGAGCTCGGTGACGAGCAGGAAGTCCCGGTCGAACTGGCCCGGCTTGAGATCGAGATAGACGTTGTCCCGCTTGAGGTAGGCCGTGAACAGCCCGGTCAGCTGCCGGGCGTCCTTGGTGACCTCGGCCCAGGGCTTCCAGGGGAGGTCCTTCTTGCTCGTGTCAGCCTGGGTGGTGGGGGCCGTGGCCGGAGCGCTGTGGTGGGCGCAGGCGGCGAGGCCTGTCGCGAGGGCGATGGCACTGCAGCAGCGAACGACGGTGGTCATGGAGGTCTCCGCGGGTGGTCCGGAAGTGTGCCATTGTACGGCTCAAGACCGGGGGCAGGAAGAGTGGAAAACGGCACCCGGACAGGCTCTGGACGGTCACGGCCGGGGGTTGACCTAACTCGAAGCCCGCGCTTAGCTTTGAAGTCTGTTTCCCGACTTTTTTGAATAGCGTCGAGAGGGTAATGCCGACCATCAATCAGCTCATCCGGCACGGCCGCCGGGACGTGGCGAAGAAGGAAAAGGCGCCGGCGTTGCGGGGCAACCCGCAGAAGCGGGGCGTGTGCACCCGCGTGTACACGACGACGCCCAAGAAGCCGAATTCCGCGTTGCGCAAAGTCGCGCGCGTCCGGCTGACCAACGGCTTCGAAGTGACGGCCTATATCCCGGGTGAGGGGCACAACCTGCAGGAGCACTCGATCGTGATGATCCGCGGCGGCCGGGTGAAGGACCTGCCGGGGGTGCGCTACCACATCATCCGTGGCACGCTCGACGCGGCCGGGGTGAACGAGCGCAAGCAGTCGCGCTCGAAGTACGGCGCCAAGCGGCCCAAGGAGGCCGGGAAGTGAGCCGTCGGAAGAAAGCCGTCAAGCGGCCGGTGCCGCCCGATCCGCGTTACGACAGTCAGACCGTCTCCAAGTTCGTGAACAACCTGATGGAGCGGGGCAAGAAGTCGCTGGCGGAGCGCGTGTTCTACTCGGCGATGGACATGATCGAGCAGCGCACCGGGCAGCCGGGTGTGAACGTGTTCAAGCAGGCGCTCTCGAACGTGAAGCCGGCGCTCGAGGTGAAGTCGCGGCGGGTCGGCGGCGCCACCTATCAGGTGCCGGTGGAAGTCCGACCGGAGCGAC
>JBGQHV010000088.1:0-13106 GCA_041498155.1 Gemmatimonadota bacterium
GACACGATGAGCAGGCTCCGCACCCGCCGCAGCGCCTGGCGCACGAGATCGCGTCCCGTGGCATCCTCGCCGCACCACGGGCACGTCTCCATCCAATCGTCCACGCCGCGATCGCAGTGTGGGCAGTCGTTCTGGAACCGCTCGTACTTCCAGTGCTGCACCTTGGCGCACCACGGGCACCATTGCATGGGATACTGCAGGCCCCCGTGGCAGCGCCGGCAGCGGCGCTCGTACTTGAAGCCTTTCGGTTTCTTGAGGGGCTCGGGACTCGAGCCCTCGTCGGTGATGTCGCGGCCGCACCAGGGACAATGGGAGAAGGTGTCCGACACAATCCACCGGCAGTAACGGCACTCCGCCCCGGTCTGGAGCTGGTCGTCGCCCCACACCAGGGCCTTGCTGCAATTGGGACAGAAGTACCAGAAGCGCTCGATCTCCGCGCTGCACCGCGGGCAGCGCAGCTCGGGTCTGGGTACTTCGCGGCGCTTGATGAGCGTCCGGACCGTGGACCATACGGACGATCCGCTCATCGCCGCAGCGCCTCGTCCACGATCCGCTGGATGAACGCCCGGTAGTTCATGCCAGCCTTCTCGGCCGCATTGGCGAGCTCGTGACCCTGGGCGATGAACGGATTGGGGTTCGCTTCCAGCACATACACCTCGTGGTCGTGCGTCAGCCGCAGGTCCAGCCGGCCGTAGTCCTGCAGCCACAGCGCGTGAAATGCCATTTCACAGATGGCCCGGATCTTCTCCCGGAGGGCCTCGGACAGCCGTGCGAACCCGGAACGGATCCGGTGCCGCTCGCGGTATTCGTCGTCCCATTTCGCCTTGTACGTGACGATGCGCCGCTCCGCTTTGGGCAATGTGCCGAAGTGCAGCTCCACCACCGGCAGCATATCGAGCGTGTCGTTGCCGATCAGACCGACGTACAGCTCGCGCCCTTCGACGAGCTCCTCGGCGATCGCCGCCTGATGAAACTTGTCATGAATGAACGCGACCCGCTCGGCGAGGCTCTCGTCGTCGCTCACCACGGACGCCTGGGAGATCCCGACGGACGCGTCCTCCAGCATCGGCTTCACGATCAAGGGAAAGCGGAGCGTCGACGGCCGCAGGAACGGGTCGCCCGCGTGGAACGTCGCGAACTCTGGCACCCGGATCCCGTGGTGCTTGAGAATCTTCTTGCTCATCGACTTGTTGCGCGCCACGAGGAGGCCGGTGGGCGTGGAGCCGGTATGTCGCCACCCGTGCATCTCCAGGACCGCCGCCACCGCGTACTCGTATTGGGCGCTGCCGCGGAATCCCTCGCAACAGTTGAACACGAGCGCGGGGTCGAACGCGCGCAGGCTGTCCACGAGCGGCCGCACGTCGTCCACGATCCCGAGGAGCAGCACCTCATGGTCGTTCTGCATGAGGGCGCGCGCCACGTCGTACTCGGCCTCCTCCACCGTCCCCGCCGCGACTTCCCGCTTGTAGTCCGCATCGCCCCAGTCGGGATGCGGCGTGTCGAACACCACCGCGATCTTCACGCCGCCCGCTGCCGCGCCATGTCGCGCGACACCGTGCGCAAGGCGATGAGGAGCACCAGCCCCCCGGCCAGACCGGCCGTGGGAAGGAGCAACATCGCTCGCCGCAACGCTTCATCGGCCGGCAGATGCCACACCATCTGCAGCCGGTCGGACAGGTAGCCGATCAGCGGCGGCGCGATCGCGTCGCCCGCCAGGTGCGAGAACAGCAGAAACGCGCCCATCACCGAAGACCGCACGGCGGCCGGGACGACGTCGAAGATCACGGCGGCCAGCGGACCGTTGTACCAGGTATAGAAGAAATAGATGCTGAACACCAGCGGCGCGAACAGACGCAGGTTGTTCGTGAGGATGAGGATGACGCACACCGGTGTGCCCAGGAGAAAGCCGGCACCCGACACCGCTACCCGCGCGCCGTTCCAGCGCTCGAACAGGCCATCCGCGAGGCGGCCGCCCACCAGGGCGCCCAACGCCCCGCCGACGAGCCCCCAGATGCCGAATTCACGGCCCACGTCGCTCACCGAAAAACCGTGCACGCGCTGCATGAAGCTCGCGGCCCAGGCGATGAGCCCGTTCACCGCGAACGTGACCAGCGCGCCGCCCACGAACACCCAGATGAGCGTCGGCACCCGCAGGACGGTGGTCGCCGCCTCCACGAATTCCTCGAACGCGGTCGCCGCCACCTCCTGGGCGTCCGCGGTGCGCCGCAGCGCGACGGGCACGAGCCGCGCCACGGTCCACGCCACGCCCACACCGACGAACATCCCGAACACGGCGACGTCCATTTCGGTCGGCATGCTGTGGATCAACGCCAGGATCCCGCTGACCACTCCACCCAACGCGGAAAGCCCGAGCAGCGGTGCCGCGTACCGCAGCGCGCGCCGCAGGCCGGTCGTCGTGAAGTGCCGCAGCGTCGTGACAATCGGGGTCGGGGGCCGCTGGGCCGGCTCGCGCAGGCGGGAGGCGAGCAGGGCGAGCGCGAACCCGGGAATGCCGAGCCAGAGAAACGCGAGGCGCCAGCCGTACGCCTCAGCCAGCAAGCCGCCGAGCCAGATGCCGAGCACCCCGCCCAGGGCCATGCCGACCGAGTAGATCCCGATGGCCAGGGCGCGGCGCTTCTCCTTGAAATACTCGGCGATCAGTGCCTGGGACGCGGGCCCATATCCCGCCTCGCCGACGCCGACCATGGCGCGGCACACGAACAACTGCCAGAAGCCGCGCACCGCGCCGCCCAGCGACGTGAACAGACTCCACAGCCCGACTCCCCAGGCGATGACACCGCGCCGCGAGCGCAGGTCGCCTAGCACTCCCAGCGGCAGCGCCGCGAGGGAGAGGACGATGATGTAGGCGGAGCCGATCCACCCCAGCTGCAGGTCCGAAAGCTGGAGATCGCGTTTGAGGGGTTCGAAGACCGCGAACACCACGTTGCGGTCCGCGTAGTTGAAAAAGTTGATCAGCGTGAGCAGCGCCAGGACGTACGCGGCATACGCCCGGGTGCCGGCTGGCCGTGTCACGTCAGCGCTCGTGCCCGCCGCTCGCCGCGCGTGCGCGCGCGTCCCGTTCCACCTTCGCGGCGAGATACGCTTTCCGCAGCTGCCCCATCAACGCCTCGCGCCGGTCATAGAGCCGCTTGAGCGGCCGGGGGGGATGCCGCGCCAGCGCGTACGCGGCGAGAATCGGGAACGCGACCGAATTGTCGAGATAGCACACCACCGTGCCGGGGAGCTGCTCCGGGTCCACCTTCCCCCAGCTGACCGCTTCGGCGGGCGTCGCGCCCGAGAGGCCGCCGGTGTCGGGGCGGGCATCGGTCATCTGCAGGTAGTAGTCATGGCCCTTCTCGCTGATCCCCAGCACCTCCTGGATCTGCGGCTCGGTCTGCAACACGAAATTCTTGGGGCTGCCGCCCCCGATCAGCAGCACGCCGCTCTTGCCGCCCCCGCTGCGCACTTTCGCGTCGAACACGATCGCCGCCGTCTCGTTGACGTCGGCGCTCACATCGAAGCGCAGCTGCGAGCCCGCCAGGGCCTGCTCGGCGACGTTCATCCCGATCGACGAGTCACCGGGCGAGGAGGTGTAAATGGGGACCCCGCACTGATTTGCGACCGCCAGCACCGAGCGCCGCGACAGTCCCAACGCCTTCTCGCGCTCGCTGACGTAGCCCCCGAGGCGGTAGTGGTACTCGGCGGTGCTCATCGGGCGCTGGAACTCGGGACGCTCTGACACCTCGCGGATGTAGGCGTCGGTGGAGAGGAGGACGTCGTAATGAAAGAAGATGTCGTAGATGCGGACCACGCCGGACTCGCGCAGCTCCACGTCGTCGGCGAACGGGGTGCCGCGGTGCATCGCGAGGCCCAGGCCGAAATGGGCATCGTGGTAGAGGTTCGCGCCCGTCGACACGATCCAATCGATGAACCCGGCTTCGATGAGCGGGATGATGGTGCTCATGCCCAGCCCCGCCGGTGTCATGGCGCCGGTGAGACTCATCCCGACCGTCGCCTCGGGGGCGAGCATTCGCTCGGTAAAGAGCCGGCAGCCTTCCGCCAGCCGCCCCGCGTTGTAGGCGAGGAAGGCGTGATCGACGAGCTCGGCCACCGTCTCGTTGCCGGTGATCGCCCGGGGGTCGATGCGCGCGCCGCGCAGAAAGCCCGACGAGGCCATGGGATCAGAGCTTGCCGCTGGGGCGCGAGTGCGCCCGTTGCTCGCGCGCCTTGACCACCAGCGCCACCGCTTCCGCCGGGTGGTCCGTCACATGGAACAGATTCAGGTCCTTGGCGTCGATCTTACCCTCCCCGGCCACCCGGTCCGCCAGCCAGTCGACCATGCCCTTCCAGTAGTCCTGTCCGAACAGCACGACCGGGAAGTTCTTCACTTTCCCCGTCTGGATCAGCGTGAGCGCTTCGAACAGCTCGTCCATCGTCCCGAACCCGCCGGGAAACGCGATGAACGCGGTCGAGTACTTCACGAACATCATCTTGCGCACGAAGAAGTAGCGGAAATTGATCGACCGCTCGACGAAAGGGTTGGTCCCCTGCTCGAACGGCAGCTCAATATTGCACCCGATCGAGAGCCCGTTCCCCTCCTGCGCACCGCGATTGGCCGCCTCCATGATGCCCGGCCCGCCGCCCGTGATGATGGGGAATCCCTGCTTGGAGAGCAGCCGGGCGGTCTCCACGGCTTTGTCGTAGTACGCATCGTCTGGCTTGGTACGCGCCGAGCCGAAGATGGACACGGCGTAGCGGACGTCGGACAGGGTGTCGAACCCCTCGACGAACTCGCCCATGATGCGCAGCACGCGCCACGGGTCCGTGTGCACGAACGCCCGACGCTCCGTCGACGGGACGGACGTGAGCAGTCGTTCGTCTTCAGTGATCCCGGTGCGTGGCGAGTCGCTCGAGTGCTGCGACATGGTCGTCCTGGAGGTTGTAGAAGAAAGGAGAGAGACGGACGTGCCCCGGCCGCGCGTCGGCGACGATGCCGGCCTGGGCGAGGTGCTGCACCGCCGCGGCGGGCTCCCCGGCGGGCAGCATCACGATCGCGGAGCGCGCCTCCGGCGTCGCCGCCACCTTCGGGCGGAATCCCGCCGACCGCGCGCGCGCCACGAGATCCTCGGTGAGGCCCGCGGTCACCTGGCGGATCGCCGGGACCCCGATCTCCTCGATGTACTCGAGCCCGCCGAGCTGGGTGTACACGGCCGCGAGGGCGGGCGTGCCCTGCTCGAATCGGCGCGCGTCGTCGTGGAACTCGAGTGCCCGGGGCTCGAAGGCGAACTGGTCGCGGTGCCCGAACCATCCGGCCACGGTCGGCGTGAGCGTGGGCGCGAGTCCGTCGCGCACGTACCCGAACACGATCCCGGTTCCCCCCAGCAGCCACTTGAGTCCGCCGGCGATCAGAAAATCCACGCCAAGAGCGGGCGCATCCACCGGCACCTGCCCGACCGACTGGTAGGCGTCGATGAGGCAGTACGCGCCCCGGCGGTGCGCCACCGCGGCCACCGCGGCGACGTCCTGGATCGCGCCGCTCGTGAAGTAGACATGCGAGGTCGCCACCAGCGCCGTGCGGTCGTCCACGGCGCGTGCGATGGCTTCAACCGGGACGCTCACCTGGTCCGGGCTCTCGACGACCACGACTTCAATGCCGTGGGGCCGCTTCGCGAGCCACTGATAGACGACCGACGGAAAATCGAGTGAGGTGACGACCACCCGGGGGCGTTTGACGTAGTCGAGCGCGCTCGCGACTCCGGCCACCGCCGCCGAGACACTGGGAGCGAGCGCGATGTTCCGCGCCTCGGCGCCGACGACGCGGCCGTAGCGAGTGCGCAGCTCCGACAACGCCTCCCACCACACGTCGTACCACGCCGCGGCACCCCGTGCCTGCCAGGTGTCGAGGAACTCCGTGACCTTCCGCCGCGCCCGGTCCCCCAGCGGGCCGAGCGAGCAGGTATTGAGGTAGATCCGGTCCCGAAAGATCGGAAATTCGGTGCGGTAGCGGCTGAGGGGATGCGCGCCGGCCACGGGGCCGGCGGAGCCGCCCGCGACCCCGCTTGCAAGCGTCATAGGGTGTGAATATACAGAAGCCATGCAGACTCCCGCGAGTTGGACGGCGCTGGTCGCCCGCCTGGCCGTGCGCGCCGCGATGCGGCCGCGCCTCGCACTCGACCTCGTGCGGCTGACGTGGAGCTTCCGGGCGCGCGGCTGGTACCGCCGGCCGCCGTTCCTGCCGCTCCCGCCGCGCGAGTACATCCGCTGGCGCATGTTCACGGCATACGGCGACGAGGGCGCCGTGCCCCCGGTCGACGACATCGTCCGCTTCGCGCGCTGGCGCCGCGAGACGATGCACCTGTGACGGCGGAGACGTAGGGAAAGGACGTCGAGGAAAAGACGCATGGAGACACCCGTGGCCGAACTCAAGCGCCGGGCCTTGGCACTCGGCTTTACGGCGGTCGGCATCGCAACGCTCGAGCCCAACCCACACGCGGGGGAGCTCGATGCGTGGCTGGATGCGGGATACGCGGGAACGATGACTTATCTGCACCGCCAGGCCGCGAAGCGGCGGGACCCGCGGCTGATCATGCCCGAAGCCCGCGTCGCGATGGTGACCTTGACCAACTACTTCCACGGGCAGGAGCATCTGCCTGAACCCGGGACCACCGGACGCATCGCGCAATACGCCTTGTCGCGCGACTACCACGATGTGCTGGGTGACCGACTCGAGCGACTCGCCGCGGCGGTTCGCGAGCTGTGCCCCGGCGCGCACACCCGCAGCTACGTCGACGCTGGACCCGTTCCCGAGCGCGAGCTCGCGCAACGCGCCGGTCTCGGTTGGATCGGCAAGAACACCATGCTGATCGATCCGGACATCGGCTCGTTCACCTTCATCGGCTGTGTGCTCACTGACGCCGACCTCCCGACCGACCCGCCGTTCGCAGCCGACCGCTGCGGCTCCTGTCGCGCCTGTCTCGATGCGTGTCCGACCGACGCCTTCACCGCGCCACATTCGCTCGACGCCCGCCGCTGCATCTCCTATCTCACCATCGAGCATCGAGGGGAATTCGCCGCTGAGCAGCAAGCGATGGTAGGCGAGTGGGTGTTCGGTTGCGACGTGTGTCAGGACGTGTGCCCCTGGAACGTCCGCTTCGCGCGCCCGAGCACGGATCGGGACCTCGCTCCCCTGCCGATCGTCGATTCCGAAGAATGGGGGACGCTCGACGCGGCGACCTTCGACCGTCGCTACGGTGCCACGCCGTTCACCCGCCCCGGACTCGCCGGCATGCGCCGCAACGCCGCGGCGGTGCGCGCCAACGGCGCCCCGCGCCACCCATGACGGCGAGCCGCATCGCGGGGATCCAGCGCCAGCTCAACGAGGGCCTGGCTCGCATCGACCCGCATCATCGGCTGCTGGGGCGCCCCACGACCTATCGCGTGATCGACGGGCAGACGCTCGAGATCACGTTTCGCGACGTGGCGGGGATCGCCGAGGCGGAAGTGCTCGGCGTGAAGCGCTCGCTGGGCGGCGAGTGCTACTGCACCGTCTCGCCGCAGACGGCCGAGCACGTCACCGTGCGGTTCGTGGTGCCGCTCTAGGCGGGATCGAGACGCAGCACCGGCACCTCGGGCGGATTGCCCCAGCGAATCGGGATCGCGGCCGATCCCACCCCTGCCGATACGTACAGCCACGTATCACCTGCGCGATGGAGTCCGTGCAGATAGCGGCCGCCGAACTGCGAGGGAACCGAGAGCGGCCCGATGAACGGCCAGTGGATCTGACCGTTGTGCGTATGCCCCGCGAGCATCAGGTCCACGCGCGAACCGCGCGGGAGGTACTCCACCAGGTCGGGGTTGTGGGACAGCAACACCGTGGGGGTCCCGCCGGGGACTCCGCCGAGCGCGTCGGCGAATCGGACGGCGCCGTGGGTGAGATCGTCCACACCGGCGATCGCGAGGACTGACGCGCCGCGTCGCACCAGGCGGTGCCGGTTCAACAACACCTCGACGCCGGCGCGCGCCACAACCCCGGCCACGAGCTCCGGACCGACCCAGTGATCGTGGTTGCCGAGCACCGCGACGACTCCGTCACGTGCGCGGAATCGGGCGAGCACCGGCTCCAGACCATCGAGATCGGTCCGCGCGTGGCTCACGAAATCGCCGCCCAGCGCGATCAGGTCGGGGGCGAGCGCCGCGACGCGATCCGCGGCCCGCTCCAGCCACCACCCCGGCACCGCCGGACCATGATGCAGGTCCGTCACCAGCGCGATGCGATAGCCCACGAACTCCGGGGGGAGCCCGGTGATCGGCACAGCGACTTCCGGCGTACGCAGCGCTTCGCGCTCCCAGCGACCCAACGGGGCGGCGAGCCGCTCGACCAGCCATCCAATCGGGACTTTCACCCGTCGCTCGAAGCGCGGCGGGCGCGCCACCTCGCTCGGCGGCCGCCGTCGCCGCTGATAGAAGATCGGACCGATCACCGCGACTCTGCGGCGGGGAGCTCCCGCGTCTCGCCGTGCGCCAGCTGCCAGTAGCGCTCCACCGGCAGTCCAGCGGCGCACCAGCTGGCCAACGCCCGCTCGGGAGGCTCGTCCAGCGGCTCGTCCGTGAGCTTGAACGTGCCCCAGTGCATCGGGACGAAGCGCGGCGCGCCGAGGTCCCGCGCCGCCGCCACCGCCTCTTCCGGATTCATGTGGACCGGCCGCATGAACCAGCGCGGATCGTAGGCCCCGATGGGCAGGAGGGCTACATCGAACGGGCCGAATCGCTCGGCCACCCGCGCAAACTGCGGGTGGTACCCGGTATCGCCCGCGAAGAAGAGCCGCCGCCGGTCGGTCGCCACACTCCAGCCGCACCACAGCGTCCGGTTTCGCGTCCAGGGCGTGCGGCCGCTGAAGTGCTGTGCCGGCGTGCACCCGATCGACAACGGACCCATCGAGGCGTCCTGCCACCAATCGAGCTCCATGATCTCGTGCACGCCGCGACGTCGCAGGAACGAGCCGAGACCGAGGGGCACAAACCAGCGCGCGCCCGGATCGCGCGCCTCCAGGCGGCACACGGTCCCGTCGTCGAGATGATCGTAATGGTCGTGGGATTGGAGTACGGCGTCGATCGGCGGCAGCGATTCGAACGGCACCCCGGGCGCCGTCCGTCGTTTCGGACCCACGCCCGGCAGTGGCGACGCGCGGCTGCTCCAGATCGGGTCGGTGAGAATATTGAGCCCGCCCACCTGGAGCAGAAACGTCGAATGCCCCACCCAGGTGATCGAGACGCTGTCGTCCGCGGCGCGCGGCGTCGCAAATCCCGGCGTCGCCCGCGGGAAGGTCGCCGGATCGGGATCGGGTGGAGGGGGGTGGCGCACGCGCTCCACGAACCACCAGCGCAACAGCCCGCCGAGGCGGGCTTGGAAGGCCGCCCCGGTCCAGGGATTGGTATAGCCGCCGCGTGGTCGGTGGTGTGCGAGCAGAACGCCCTCCGCAGCACAAGCTACTGCGGAGGGCGTCGCTGTGCCGCCGTCACGGAACCGTGATCGTCGCGTCCTTGAATTTGCTTTCGCTCGCCGCCCGGAGGTGCGTTGTGCCGTGGAGCCGCCCGTACACCAGCGCGGAGGCACCCGATGCCCAGACCAACTGGGCGGTTCCCGTCGAGTCCGTGAGGAACCACGAGATTTGCCGGTTAGTGAGCAGGGCGCCAACGGAATCCCTAAGCTCCGCGGTGAACGCGCCGCTGTCGTTGACCGCGATCGTTCGATTGGCGGGGACGATCGTGACGCTGGCGACCGGGTTCGATGGAGCGACATTGACGACCTCGATCGACACCGAATCCTGGAGGGCGCCGCTCGTGGCCACGATCCACGCCCTGCCCACTCCACGACCCAGGATGATCGCGCGGGCGACCGAATCCGCGCTGAACCCGGAATCCTGCAGCACGAGGGCGATCGACGTGTCGCGGCTGAGCCAGGTGACTTGCGGGTTCGCCTCCGGAATCCCGATCGAATCGCCCACCGCGGCGGCCAGGCTGATGACACCGCCATAGGCGACCGTATCGGGCCCCGCGATGCGGATGAACGTGCCGCCGGCGCCAGCACGCGGCAGGAAGGCGGAGAGTGTCGTCGTGGCTCCTGCGGTCACCACCACGTTGGGGGTGTTCACAGGATCGAGGCCCGGAAGATCTGGTTGCTCGAACCGCACGATCCACGTCCCCGCGGGCAGGAAGGCCACCGTGTAGTGCCCCTGGGCGTCGGTACGACCGGTGGCGAGCAGATACCAGGTGGCGGACGATCGGCTCGGGTCGCCGCCATACACGGTGACGTTCGCGTTCTGGATTGGCGTCGGGTTGCCTTCGATGTCGGGCCCGGTGACGGCGCCCGCGATCGAGCCGGTCGCCGCCCTGTTTACCGCCCGCAGGACGGGCAGCATGACGAAGTCCTGATTCCCGGTCAGATTGTAGACGAAGCTCCGCCCGACGTCGAAGTCGATCACGATGTCGGCTCCCGTCGCCGCCACCGCGAGCGGCTTCTCTACCAGTGCGTACAGCACGATCTCGCCTTGCCCGGGATATGGCCAATGGACGACGGCATTCGCACCACCGTTGTACTTGATGGACGACTTGTCGACGTCGATGGTCATGCGAATCGCGACGTATTTCCCGGCATCGATCGTCCCCTTCCCCAATGGGGCCGTTATCCCCTGTTGCAGCGTCAGCAGATCGAACACCTTGTCGGGCGTATCGATCGTAACCCAGTTCACCCCGCCCGTCGTGTCGAGATCGGTGCTGGCCTCGATGCGGCTGACATAGATGTTGACACTCGCGACGGTGTCGAACGGGAATGGGTCGTCGGTGAGGAATACGTTGGTCGGTGCGATCGCCGCCGGGTGCAGCGTGTCGTCCTGATAGCAGGCGCTCCCGACGGATCCAGCCAGGACCAAAGAAAGGGCGAGTAGGCGCTTCATGAAGGCTCCAGAGTTTCGATTGGTTCGCAGGCGCATACCCTCACCCCGGTAGCCGGGGTCACAACGACGTGGTGGTGACCCGGGAAGCGGACCCATGGGTATATGGTGAGGTGACGAGCGACGCCGAGATAGTCCGCCGCGTACGGGACGGCGATACGGCCGCGTTCGCCGTGCTGGTCGCGCGTTACCGCGACCGGCTCGGCCGCTACGCGGTGCACATGCTCGGGGACCGCAGCGACGCCGAGGAGGCGCTCCAGGACGCGTTCGTCCGGGCCTATCGCTCGCTGGCGCGTTGCCGGGAGGACGCGCAATTCGGGCCCTGGTTGTTCGGGATCCTCGTGAACCGGTGCCGCACCGCCGGCCGGCGGGCCGCCCGACGCCACCGGATGTTCGTGCGTGACGAAATATCCCTCGAGCGGGCCAGCGCGCCCGAAACGTCGGACCGGGCGGAGTGGGACGACACGGTGCGATGGGCGATGGAGCGGTTGGCTCCGCCGTTGCGGGAGGCGTTCTTGCTGAAGCATGTGGAAGACATGGAATATGCGGAGATGTCCCGATTGACCGGCACCGGAGTGTCCGCGTTGAAGATGCGCGTCATGCGCGCTCGCGAGCAGCTGCGCGCCCTATTGACCGAGGTTGAGCGTGTTTGATCGCGATGAGGATGTGCTGGATCGAGTGATCGACCAGCTCCGCCAGCCGGTGGAGATGGACCCGACGCTGGATGCGGCCGTCATGACCCGCGTGGCGGCGGGCGGTGACCGCCTGGGCAGGCTCTCGCCGGCGTGGGACTGGGCCCGGCGGCCTCGTGAGATCTCGGTCAGCCCCCTCGCGGGCCTGGGGGTGGCGGCGGCCCTGGTCGGGATCGTCGTCTGGCTCGCCGGCAGGAATCCGCGGGTCGCCGCGCCCGCGTCGGGGCCGAGCACCGTGCAGTTCGTGGTGGTCGCTCCCGGGGCCGCCTCGGTTGCGCTGGTCGGTGACTTCAACGATTGGGACGGCGCGGCGACGCCGATGCTGGCCGCCAAGAGCGGGGCGTTGTGGAGTGTGACCGTTCCGCTCACTCCCGGCCGCTACCGCTATGCGTTTCTGATAAACGGCTCGCGCTGGCTCGCGGATCCGGCGGCGCCTCGCGTCCAGGATGACTTCGACGCGCCGAGCTCCGTCGTGACGGTAGGAGGGTGATCGGCATGCACCGCACTCGCTGGATTGCGACGCTTCCGCTGGCAGTGGGTCTGTTGCTGCGCCCCTCAACCGCCGCGGCGCAGGACCCGCGGCTTGAGCGACGGCTCGACCCAGCCACGCTGCAGTCGGTGAGTGTAGTCATCGATTCCGCACGCTTACAGGGACTGCCGGTGGAACCGCTGGTACAACGGGCGCTCGAGGGTGCGGCCAAACACGCCGCGCCCGCTCAGATCGCCGCGGCCGTCCGGCGGCTGGCGCTGGAGCTCGCGACCGCGCAGCAGGCGCTCGGCGCTGCGTCGTTGCCGGCGGAGCTCGACGCCGCGGCGAGCGCGCTGCGAGCCGGCGTCAATCCCGCCGATCTCACGCGCCTGCGTCACCGCCGCGCTCGCTCGCTCACCGTCGCCTTGGCGACGCTCGCCGACCTCGTCGCCAGTGGCGTGCCGCCCGATTCCGCCGCGGCCGCGGTGATCGCCCTCGCCGCTTCGGCCGGGGACGAGCAGATCGCGGACTTTCGCCGCGCCGTGGAGCGGGACATCGCGCTCGGCGCCCCGCCCGCCGTCGCGGCGGCGGTCCGTGTCGATGCCGCTCTGCGACGGACGCCCGGCGCCCCGAGGAGACCGTGATTCGCATGACATCCGGCGCGTGAGGTTCGGTCGTCCCGCGTGGGCGTCGACGGCCGTCGTCGCCTGCTCCCTCGCTCCGCTCGCAACGCTCACGGCGCAAACCGGGGCCACCATGGACCTCGGGGTCATGGACGTGCGCTACGACGGCTTCTTGCCGAGCGCCGGCGCATCCGTCTCTCCCGAGTTCCGTCTCGAGCGGCCACACCTACTCGCGTGGGCTCGAGGGACATACCTCCACTTCGAGAGCGGACGTCACAGTATCCAGGCAAACGCTGCCGGGTCGTTGCTCAGCGGACCATGGAGAGGGCTCCGGGCCGAGGTCGCCGGTCACACAGGGATCAGCCAGTACGCC
>JBGQHV010000089.1:0-12989 GCA_041498155.1 Gemmatimonadota bacterium
AGAGCTACTGCGAGATCGACCCCGACACGGTGGACCGCTGGGGCATCCCCGTGCTGCGGTTCCACTGGAAATGGTCCGATCACGAGGTCAAGCAGGTCAAGCACATGCAGGACACATTCGAGGCCCTGATCCACGAGATGGGCGGCACGCTCATGGGGAACAAGGGCACGGCCGACAACGACTACGGGATCGCGTCGGGGGGCAGCATCATCCACGAGCTGGGCGCGACCCGCATGGGCGCCGACCCGAAGACCTCGGTGGTGAACCCGACCTGTCAGGCGTGGGACGTGAAGAACCTGTTCATCGCCGACGGCGGACCGTTCGTGTCCCAGGCCGACAAGAACCCGACCTGGACGATTCTCGCGTTGTCGATGCGGACCAGCACCACCATCGCGGACCAGATGAAGAAGGGGGCGCTCTGATGGATCGTCGCGAAGCGGTCGGGCTGCTCTCGGCGCTGCCGTTCCTCGGCGGCCTGCCGCTCCCCCCCGCGGCCGCCCGGCGCGGCGCCCGGTTCGTGCGGGAGCTGCAGGCGGAACCCGCGAGGCAGGCCTACAGCCCGAAGTTCTTCACGGCCCACGAGTGGCAGACGGTCCGGCTCCTGGTGGACCTCGTCCTCCCCAAGGACGCCCGCTCTGGAAGCGCCACCGACGCCGGCGTCCCCGAATTCATGGATTTCATCCTCGTCGAGTATCCCGACAACCAGCTGTGGATGCGCGGCGGACTCGCCTGGCTCGACACCGAGTCCCACCGGCGTTTCGGCTCCACCTTCGTGGACGCCGATCCGGCGCAGCGGGCGAAGATCCTGGACGACATCGCCTGGCCGGCCAAGGCCCCGCCGGGCCTGCACCATGGAGTGGAGTTCTTCAACCGGTTCCGCGACCTCACGGCCTCCGGCTTCTTCTCGAGCGAGATGGGCGTCGCCGACATCCGCTACGAGGGCAACACGTTCGTCGAATGGCGCGGCTGCCCGCCGGAACAGTTGCAGAAGCTCGGGGTTCGCTACCCGTGAGCCAAAAACGGCTGGGCATCGGGTTCATCGGGAGCGGATTCAACGCGCGGTTCCACCTGCAGGCGTTCCGCGCCGTGCGCGACGCCGACGTGCTGGGCGTGTGGAGCCCGAACCGGGCACACGCCGAGGAAACCGCCGCGCTGGCGCATCAGCTCGACGTCGGGACGGCGAAGCCCTACGCCTCGCTGGCCGACCTGGTCGCCGATACCAACATCGACGCGCTGTGGATTACCGGTCCCAACTACGCGCGCGTCCAGAACATCGAGGAGATCGTCGACACGCTGCAGCGCGGCCGGGGCACGCTCGCGGGTATCGCCTGCGAGAAGCCGCTGGCGCGCAATGTCGCCGAGGCGACCCGCGTCGCGGCGCTCGCCAAGGGGGCGGAGCTGCGCACCGGATACCTCGAGAACCAGATCTTCGCGCCGCAGGTCGAGCACGGCCGGGCGATTCTCTGGGCGCGTGGCGCCGCGCTGACCGGCCGCCCCTATCTGGCCCGGGCCGCCGAAGAGCACGCCGGCCCCCACATGCCCTGGTTCTGGCGGCCCGACCTTCAGGGCGGCGGCGTGCTGAACGACATGATGTGCCACTCGGCCCTCGTCGTGCGCCACCTGCTCACCAAGCCGGGCGAGCCGCTCTCGACCGTCGAGCCGGTGCGCGTCACCGGGCACATCGCCAGTCTCAAGTGGACGCGGCCCGAGTACGCCAAGAAGCTCACCCAGGCCATGGGCAAGGATGTGGACTACACTCGACGGCCCGCCGAGGACTTTGCCAGCCTCATCGTCGAGTTCGAGACCGCGGACGGCCACCGGGTGATCGGCGAGGCGTCGACGTCGTGGAGCTTCGTCGGCGCCGGACTCAGGCTCTCGGCCGAGCTGCTGGGACCCGAGTACTCGATGACCTGGAACACGCTCGACGCCGGGCTGAAGCTGTTCTTCAGTCGCGAGGTGAAGGGCAAGACCGGGGAGGACCTGGTGGAGAAGCAGAACGCCGAGACGGGCCTGATGCCGGTGGTGGCGGACGAGCCCGCCGCGTACGGCTACGAGGCGGAAGACCGCCACTTCGTGCGAGCGTTCCTGGGGAAGGAACCCGCGCGGCTCACGTTCGACGATGGGCTCGAAGTCGTGAAGCTCCTGATGACCGCTTATCAGAGCGCCGAACAGGGGAAGACGCTCGACTTCCCGCCCGACGGGTTGGAAGGCTTCGTCCCCGCGGTGGCCCAAGGAACCTGGAAGCCTTGACCGGCGCGATGAATCGGCGGGACTTCCTGGCAGCGGCGGGAAGCGCCGCGGCAGGCATGCGGGTGCTCGGCTCGAAATCATTCGGCACCGCCGGACTCACTCCCCGGTCCGGTATCGGCCCCACCATCCTCTTCCAAGGTGACTCCATCACCGACGGGGGCCGCGATCGGGATGCCGGCGTCCCGAACCTCGCCGCCGGGCTCGGAACCGGCTACCCATGGCTCGTCGCTTCCTCGGAGCTTGCGGCGCATCCGGACCGTGGGTTCCTGTTCTTCAATCGAGGTGTGAGCGGCAATCGCGTGCCCGACCTCGACTCCCGCTGGGCGACGGACGCCCTGGCCCTGAAGCCTGATCTGTTGAGCATCCTGGTCGGCGTGAACGACTACTGGCACACGCTGAACGGCGATTACCGCGGAACGGTCGACGAATACGAAGCGGGGTATGCGGCGTTGCTCGACCGCACTCGCCGGCGGCTCCCCGCCACACGGCTCGTCGTGCTCGAGCCGTTCATCCTGCGCTGTGGAGTCGTAACCGACGCCTGGGTCCCGGAATTCGCTCGCCGGCGCGCGGCGGCCGCGCGCGTCGCGCAGGCTGCGGGGGCCGCCTTCCTTCCGCTCCAGGCACTGTTCGATCAGTTGTCGAGCAAGGCGCCGCCCGTCTCTTGGTCGTCCGATGGCGTGCACCCCACCCCAGCCGGACATACTGCCATCGCGCGCGCCTGGATGGATGCCGTGACGCTCTAGCACCACCGCTACCGGGGGAACGCCTCGGGCAGACCGCCGTCCACCGTGAGAATGTCCCCCGTGGTGTAGCGGAATCGCTCGCTCGCCAGCAGTACCGCCAGATCGGCCACGACCTCGGGGGGAATCAGCGATACGCCCATCGCGTTGCGCTTGCGGTACGCCTCCAGCTGCTCTTCCACTGATATGGCGCGGCTCGCGGCTCGCTCGGCTACGAAGCGGCGGAACAGCGGCGTGTCGATCTGGTCGGCGTTGATCGCGTTCACCCGGATCCCGTAGGCCCCCAGCTCGAGGGCGGCGACGCGCAGTGCCTGCTGCAGCGCCGCCTTGCTGCCACCGTAGGCCACCGCCTCGCGCCCCGGCGCCAGCGCCGCCTTCGAGACCGACGCGACGATCGCGCCGCCCAGGCCCTGACGCCGCATCACCGTCGCCGCACGCCCGACCGCCATGACCGCCCCGAGGTAGTGCACGTCGAGCTGGCGCTGGAGATCCTCGCGCCGGATCTCGGTGATCTCCGCGAAGCGCGGCGGCAGCCCCGCCGTGTAGAAGAGCGTGTCCACCCCGCCAAACGCGAGCACGGCCTGGTGAAACAACCGGCCAAGACTGTTGTCGTCCCGAACGTCCGCGGCGATTCCCACGGCGCGGCCCGGAAACATCGCCGTCACCTCGGCCGCCGCCGCGTCCGCCGCGGCCTGGTCCAGGTCCGACACCACCACGTGGGCGCCTTCGGCCGCGAACCGTACCGCGGCGGCACGCCCGATACCGCTGGCGCCACCGATGACGACGGCGACCTGGCCCGGCACCAGCAGCGTCGCTCGGTCGCGGGCGGCCTGCTCGTCCAGCTTGCGCCGCTCCAGCGGCCAGTGCTCGAATTCGAACACGTCCGCTTCGGGGAGAAACTGGAACGTGTCGATCGCCTCCGCGTTCGCGATCGACTCGAGCACGGCCCGGTAACAGAGATTGGCCGTCGCCGCCCCCCGCGTGTCGCGCAGCGCGGTGATCATGCCGAGGCCTGGAGCGAGCACGACCTTCGCCCAGTCGGCGATCGGGGCGGTCCCCGCTGGCGCGTGGCGCGCATGATAGGCCTCGTATTCGGTCCGTTGCTCCGCAATCTGCCCGCGGACCGATTCGGCCGCCTCATCCGGCGAGGACGACCAGTCGAGCTCGAGCCACAGGGGACGCCGGCCGGCGCGGAGAATGTGCTCCGGGGTCGTCATCCCTCCGGCGACGAGCTGTCGCACCCGCTCTCCGGCGAGCAGCGCCAGCACGGCCTCGGCGGCGTCGAGCTGCAGGATCACGCGTCCCGTCGAGGCGCCCAACGCGCCGCGCACCGCCGGCAGCACCTGCTCCGCGAAACGCCCCCGCGCGTCGGCCGATGGGATCTTCGCGCGCGGCGCCCCGAGCACCGTCGTTCCCCGCTGACGCCGCTGCGACTCGACGTGTGCCTCGATCGTCCCCACCACGCGGACCAGGCGGGCGTAGCACTCCCGCACGGTGTCCGCCCAGATCACCAGCCCGTGATGCGCCAGCGCCAGGCCGATCGCGTTCGCGGGTATGCGTTCCACCTGACTGCGCATTGCGCGCGCCAGTGGAAATCCCGGCCGCGCGTAGGGCACGTAGACGATCTCGCCGCCGAGCAGCTCGGCCGTGAGCCGCTCGGCCACGGCGTCGGTCACGTTGGTGAGGCTCATCGTCGCGACGTCGTGGGTATGCACGATCACCCGCTGGGGAAGCAGTGAATGCAGCGGGGTTTCGACGCTCGGCACCGGGCCGCCGGGGGCGAGCATGCAGCCCGCCATGAACTGCATCATGTCGGGGTCGCTCATCGTCTCTACTTCCTTGAGGCGAGCGAGCCCGGGGAGCGACAGACGGGTGAACCCCCGGCGATCGATGGTCTTGAGGTCGGTCCCGCTGCCCTTCACCAACAGCTCCGCCCCGATCTTGACCGAGGTGTTGCCTCCGCCCGGCTGCACCAGGCGCGGCTCCCGTCCGACGAGATTGGAGAGATAGACGAGCTGATCGAGCTCGTCGGCGCCGGCCGGGGGGCCGCCGCCCCAACGATCCTCGATCCCCGGGGGAAGGACGTGGTCCGTCATGGGGGCCAAAGATGGTGCCTTGCGGCCGTCCGGAGAAGCACGCATGCTGCTGATGGAGGCAGCCCATGACCATGACCGATCTGCGGACCGCGCGGATTCCCGCAACAGGGGACAAGCCGAGGGACGATGAGCTCGATCTCTTCGGCCTCACCCATCCGGGGAAGGTCCGGCGGGAGAACCAAGACCATTTCCTGCTCTGCACGGTGCACCCCCAGGTCGTGATCCACGCCACGAGCCTGCCCGATCCCGAGGGGCTGCCGTTGCGGGGGGAGCGGTTGGCGACGGTGATGCTGGTGGCCGACGGCGTGGGAGGCACCTCGGCCGGCGGCGAGGCCAGCCAGCTCGCGGTGGAGGCGATCACCCGCTACGTCACGTCCACGTTGCGCTCCTACCACGCGGCCAGCGGATCGGACGCCGAGGAGTTCTTCGAGGCACTGAAGACCGCCGTTCTGGAGGCCGACGCGGTGGTGCGCAGCGAGGCCACGGGGCGCACCAATAAGACGATGGCCACGACGCTGACGCTCGCCATCGCCGTCTGGCCCTGGCTCTACGTCGTGCAGGTGGGCGACAGCCGCTGCTACTACTTCTGGGACGGAACGTTGCGCCAGGTCACCCGGGACCAGACGATGGCGCAGGACCTGGTGGACCGGGGGGCGCTCCCGGCGGACCGTCTGGCGAGCTCGCCGTTCAGCAACGTGCTGGCCAGCGCCATCGGCGGACCCGAGCCGACGCCCGAGGTGTCGCGGCTCGACATCCGCCGTCGCGGTTGCGTCATCCTGCTGTGCAGCGATGGTCTGACCAAGCATGTGCCGGACGCCGAGATCGCGCAGCACTTGGGCGCGATGCAATCGGCGGAACAGGTGTGCCACACGCTGCTCGATCTCGCGCTGGAGCGTGGCGGCAGCGACAACGTCACGATCCTCGTCGGCCGGGCCCCGCCCTCCGCGTAGGCCGCGCCGGGGCGCTAGCGCCGGACGCCGAGCCGCTGCAGCGCCTGGACCGAAGGCGGGAACCCCGGCTCCACCTCGATGGCGTGCCGGTAGGCGGCGATCGCCTCATCGCGGCGGCCGGCGCCGAGCAACGCTTCTCCCAGACTGTCGAAGGTGTTGGCCGAATGCGGGTACACGCGCGTGTTCAACCGGAACACCGCGATCGCCTGCTCCGCCGAGCCGCTGCCCAGCAGACGGTACCCCAGCCCGTTGATGTCCCGCTCGAGACTCCGGAACCGGTTCTGCACCGCGCCCTGCGCATCTCCCAGCATCTGCTCGGCGCCAGCGGAATCGCCCGCGGCCAGCAACGCCGCCACCGCATCCACGACGGACGGCCCGCTGTCGGGCGTCACGATGGCGGCCAGCGCCGGATCGATGCCGTCGCGCTCGTCGGCCGCGGAGAGCGGCGCGTAGATCACCGGCGGCACGAACGCGCGCCGGTCGAACTCGTTGGGCGCCTGGTGAAACACGGTCGAGATGTTCACCGTGAGGCGACTCGCGGGGAGCAGGAGCGGGCGGTGGTCCCCGTACTGGCTCGGCCGCTGACCGCTCGGCTCCCCCACCAGCGTCGCCTGGGTCCACGCCTCGAGCAGGTTGGCGAACTGCTGGCCCGCGGAGAACGTGCGCCGGCCGATGATCACGAACAGCCGGTCGGGCCGGTCGAGCGCCGGCCGCCGTACGATCTGCTGGATCGGGTACCGGTTCAGCCCGCCGTTTCCTCCGAGGTTCTCGCGAATGTCGATCACGAGTCGCGCGATCGGCGCGGAGTCCGCGAGGGCGAACACCTCGTCCCATTGCGCCCGGTTGGTGTTCGACTGCGGCCCAGGCACGACTCCGCGCATGCAGACGTACAGGGTGCGATGGTCGGGGAGGACGGTCCACCAGAAGAGCCGTTCGGGTTGCTGCTCCCAGGGAGGCGGCGCGGTCTCACGCAGCGTGACCCAGCCGCTCATGTCGATCGGAATCGGGCCCTGCCCGTGCTGGAACCGGCCGGCCGGCGCGACCACGACGGTGTCCACCCTCCCATGCCGCTCGACGACGAGCGCCAGGTGCTCCGCATCGCGCGCCAAACCGAGTCCGTCCACGATCTCGGGGATCATGAGCCAGAACGGCGCCCAGGCGCGGACCCACCAGTCGTTTTCGTGCGGGATGATGGATCCGGCGGCCGTCATCGCCTCGTCGGCCGCGGTACGGCCGATCCGCAACACCTTCGCGCCCACCAGGTCGGCGTGCGCGGAGTCGGCGCGCCGCACGAACAGGCCGTCCTCGAAGGAATAGAGCTCGAGCGGATAGTAGCGCAGCCCGAGCGCGGGGTCGGGCTCGACGTTGGTGTGGGCGTCGCCCACCAGAGCGACGAGACGCAGCAGCTCCACCAGGCGCTGGTTGTTGCTCAGTGTCGGAAGCCCGCGGTCGAACCGCGCGACGCCAGAGTCCCATTGCGCGGCGGTGATGTTGGCGAAGGCGGCCGGATGGCGTTTGGGGAGCTCGCGGGCGAGCAGCCGTAGGTCGGACCGCCACCCGACGAGGTTGGGACGCGGGGCCGTCTGCGCCGTCAGCGAGGTCGTGGCGCCGATCATGATGCCTATGAGCAGTCGAAGCATGAGAAGAACCTTAGCCTCGAGAATCCGCTGCTCGCCAGATCGAGGCGCGAGGCCCATCTTTGCAGGCCGTGTCCGACCTGGCCACTCTCTCCCTGGCTCTGCTGGTGCTGTGCGCTGGTACGCCGATGCGTCCGCTGCTGGCCCAGTGCCCCGACGGCTCGCCGCCGCCGTGCTCGCGTGCCGCCGCGCGCCCGGCGATCCAGCCCACCAGCCTCGCGGTGCTCTACTTCGAGAACGCGTCGCGCGACACCACCGATGCGTACCTCGCCGACGGCATCACCGAAGAGATCATCAGCCGTCTGAGTGAAGTCGGCCGGCTCCAGGTCAAGTCCCGCTATCAGGTGCGGCGCTACCGGACCGAGGCGACGGAGAACGCCGCCGACATCGGCCGCCAGCTGGCGGTCGCGCGGATCGTCACCGGCTCGGTGCGCCGCGCCGGCAATCGACTCCGCGTGACGGCGGAAATGGTGCGGACGGCGACGGGCGACGTCGTCTGGAGCGAACGTTACGATCGCGCCGACACCGACGTGTTGTCGCTCCAGGAAGACCTCGCCAGTGCGGTCGCCACCGCCGTCACCGGACGCCTCCTCCCGGCCGAGCGCCAGGTGCTCGCGGCCCAGCCGACGCGTAACCCGGCGGCCTACGATGCCTATCTCCTCGGGCGGTTCTATTGGAATAGGCGCACCGCGCCGGATCTGGTGGCGGCGGCGGCGCATTTCGAGCAGGCGATCCGGGCCGACTCGAACTACGCGCAGGCATGGTCGGGACTGGCGGACGCCTACGTGCTCTTCCTCCCCGCCGAGTACGACGTCCCCGGCATCAACCCCGACTCGATTCTGACGCTGGCCGAGCAAGCGGCCCGCCGGGCCCTCGCGCTGGCGCCGCAGCTCGGTGAGGCGTACGCCTCGTTAGGCGAGATCCTCGAATACCGCCTGCGATGGGTGGAAGCGCGCGCGGCGTTCGAGCGCGGCGTCACCCTGAGCCCGCTCTATCCGACGGCCCACCTGTGGTACGGGTACGACTTGATGGTCTGGAACCGTTGGGACGATGCGGTGCGGGAGATGGAGCGCGCCAAACAGTTGGACCCGCTCTCGGTGGTCACCACGGTGTCGCTCGCCGCCGCCTATGACGGTGCCGAACGAGCGCCCGAGGCCGACGCTATGCTCGAGCAAGCGCGGGTGCTGGCACCGGACCATCCGCTCGTGCTCTACTTCGCATCGGTCCACGATCTCTTCCGGGGCGAGTACGAGCAACTGGCCGCCGACTTCGCGCGACTGGCCCGCCAGACCGGAACTGACAGCGCCGCCGCGGCCGACCTGGAGCGCCGCCTGCGGGACACGGCGCAGCGGAACGCCGTCCTGCGGGAAACCGTCGACCGTCCCGGCCGGGTGTCCTGGCACGCCCTCGTCTATCGCGCGTTGGATGGGGACGATCGCATGATCCAGTATCTGTCGGAGCAGGGAGCCGACTCCAAGCGGTCGGATATCGGAAGCTTGATGATCTGCGGGTGCCTGGGATCACGACTCCTGGCGGACCCCCGGATGCGGGCGGTGCTGGCGCGATTCGGGTATCCCCAGCCGTGAGTCACGAGATGACCGATGTGCCGAGCCGGCTCGCGGCGCTCGCGTGCGTCCTGCTGGTCATGGCGCGGCCGGACCGCCTGAGCGCCCAATGCCCCGACGGCTCGCCGCCGCCGTGCGGGCGTGCGGCCGCCGTACCCGCCCCCAGTGCCAACAGCGTGGGCGTGATGCTGTTCGACAACATCAGCCGCGACACAGCCTACGCCTATCTCTCGGACGGTCTCGCCTCCGAGATCGCCACCAGCCTGGCGCGCGTCCCACGGCTCGAGGTGCGCAGCCCGGGCGCCGTGCGCGGTGCCCAGCGCGGCGTTGCGTCCGATCCACGGGTGGTCGGACGGCGGCTCAATGTTCGCTACGTCGTAGAAGGCGACTTCCAACGCGGCGGCGATCGAATCCGCATCTCGGTGCGCCTGGTGGTGCTGCCGAGCGGCACGCAGCGCTGGAGCGAAGGCTACACGCGCCCGGTGACGGACCTGCTCGCCGTGCAGGAAGAAATCGCCAGCGCCGTCGCAACGGCGATTGCTGGAGCACTGCTGCCGCAGGAGCGGACTGTGCTGGCGCAGCGGCCCACGCAGTACCCCGAGGCGTACGATCACTTCCTGCGCGGCAACTTTCAGCTGGCGCGCCGAACGCCGAGCGGCGTGGCCCGCGCCATCGAGGAGTATGAGATCGCCCTCAAGCTGGACCCGTCCTTTGCCCAAGCCAACGCGCGGGTGGCCCTGGGCTACGCACTGTACCTCGACTGGGGGTGGAACTTCCCGGGCGTGACACCGGACAGCCAGCTCGTCGTGGGCCTGCGCGCGGCGGACCGGGCCCTCGCGCTCGACTCCTCCTCGGCGGACGGCTGGATGGCTCGGGGGTATTTCTTGAGCTTCAGAGACCCACGCACCCTCGAGGGCGTCATTGACGCGCTGGAGCGCGCGACGCAGCTGGATCCACGCAGCGCCGAAGCTTGGCACCAGTACGGCTCCTGGCTCGCGGTATTCGGACGGCTCGACGAGTCTATCACCGCCTTACGGCGCGCCCTGGCGCTGGAACCGGGTCGCGCGGTGACATTGTTCACCCTCGGCCAGGTGTACGAGGTGATCCGTCGTGACACGGAAGCGCTGCAATCCTACGACAGCGCCATCGTCGCCGATCCCGAGTTCTATGCCACCTACTCATTCCGCACGTTTGTCCGCCTCCGTGCCCGCGACCTGGCCGGCGCCCGCGCGGATGCGGACGCGGCGATGCGATTCAGCCCGATGGGCGAAGAGTACTATGGCCTGGCGCCGCTGGCCGCGGTCGCCGCGTTCGGGGGCGATACTGCGGCGGCTCGCCGGTTCATGGAGCGGGCGCTCGAGCCAATCGGCGATCACACGCCGGGACTTCTGGTTGGACAGATGATCGGGCTCGGCCTCCTCTCCACCGGAGAGCGTCGTCAGGCGCTGGACGTGCTGGAGCGGACCGCCGCTCATGGGTGCATCCTGTGGTACTCGTTACAACTCCCCGCCTTCGACCCGCTGCGGAGCGAGCCGCGGTTCCAGCGGGTGATCGACGAGAGCCGGCCGCCGGGGGTGAAATGAAACCGACGCCCATTGCCATCCTCGATGAGAGCGCCGTCCAGCGGCTGCTCCACTACGAGGATCTCATTCCGGCCGTGGCGCAGGCGCTGGCCGATCTGTCGGCGGGCCGCGTGGTGCAACCGGTGCGTGTGGTCCTCCCGATCGCGCCGCACCAGGGCTTCTTCGCCGTCATGCCGGCCTATGCCGGCGCGATGGGGGCCAAGCTGGTCACGTTCTATCCCGGCAACCAGGGCATCCCGACCCATCACGCGGTGATCGTGCTGTTCCGCGCCGAAACCGGCGAGCCGCTCGCGATGATGGACGGGCGCCTCATTACCGAGATGCGCACGGCGGCCGCCTCGGCGGTGGCGACGCAGCATCTCGCACGGCCGGAGGCAACGGTGCTCGCGATTCTCGGCTCCGGCGTGCAGGCGCAGAGTCATCTCGAAGCCCTGCGACACGTCCGGCCCTTCACGGAAGTCCGCGTCTGGAGCCCGCGCAATGCCCGGACGTTCGCCGAGCGACACGGCGTGAACGCAACGGCGACTCCCGAAGACGCCGTGCGCGGCGCCGACGTCGTGGTCGTGGCCACGAGCGCGACGACGCCGGTGCTGCACGGCCGGTGGCTGTCGCCCGGCACGCATGTCAACGCCGTGGGTGCCACACGGCCGAACTGGCGCGAGCTGGACGACGAGCTCGTGACCGGCGCCCGCGTGTTCGTCGATTCGCGCGAAGCGGCGTTGAAGGAGTCGGGGGATGTGATGGCGGCGCGCGAAGTGGCGGCGGAGATCGGTGAGGTCGTCGCGGGCGGCCGCCCCGGCCGAACCGACGCCCGGGAGATCACCCTGTTCAAGTCGGTGGGAGTCGCCGTCGAAGACGTCGCCTCCGCCGCTCTGGTTTACAACGCGCATCGGAAGACGAGCCATGTCCACAACACTTGAGCCGGTTCGCCCCATCACCCTGGTCGAGATCCGGGAGGCGCGCGAGCGGATCGCCGGCATCGCCGTGCGCACGCCGCTCGTCCGCCTCGACCTGGGCCCGGACGCGCCCGACATTCGCCTCAAGCTCGAGAACCTGCAGCCGATCAGCGCTTACAAGCTGCGGGGCGCGGCCAATGCGGTGGCGCTCCTGTCCGACGCCGAGCGGGCGCGCGGCGTGTGGACCATCAGCGCGGGCAACGCGGGGCAAGGCGTCGCCTACGCGGCGCGCAAAGCGGGCGTCCCCTGCATCGTCGTCGCGATCGAAACGGCGCCCGCCGCGAAACTCGAACGAATGAAGGCGCTGGGCGCACGACTCGTTCCGGTGTCGTACGAGGTCGCGTGGAAGGCCCTCGAGGAACGTTCGTTCCCAGGCGTCGAGGGCACGTTCGTGCATCCGTTCGACGACCACAACTTCATCGCCGGACATGCGACGATGGGGTTGGAGATCGTGGAAGACGTCCCCGACGTCGCCGCGGTCATCGCGGCGATCGGCGGCGGCGGACTGATCACAGGCGTCGGCAGCGCGGTGAAGGCGCTCAAGCCGGACGTCAGGGTCTGGGGCGCCGAGCCGGAGACGGCAGCGCCGGCGGCGCTGTCGTTTGCCAAGGGTTCGCCGCAGGTTTTCAAGGGCTGGAAAGCGACGTTCGTCGATGGGGCCGGCGGCCAGAGCCTCTTCCCCCGGATGTGGGAGCGCATGCAGCCGGTAGTGGACGGCTGCATCGTTGTCACCCTGGAAGAGACGAAGCGCGCCATGCGGATGATGGCCGAGCGGATCCGCGTCATCGCGGAAGGCGCGGGATCCCTGCCCCTCGCGGCCGCGCTGACGGGAAAAGCGGGACGCGGGCCGATCGTGGCGATCGTGTCCGGCGGCAATATCGACCTGCAAAAATTCTCCGAACTGATTGGATCGACCCCATGACCCAGCGACTCGGTATCCTCCTCGCCCTCTTCTGCTCCACACTCTCGGCGCAGACGCCAGTTGCCCACCGCCCGATCGGGCCGGGCGACATCTATCGCATCCGCTCGGTGTCCGATCCCCAGCTGTCCCCCGACGGCAATTGGGTGGCGTATTCGGTCAGCTCGGCGGATTCCGCCAAGGACAAACGCGACGCCAACATCTGGATGACCAGCTGGGACGGCACCCAGACCCTGCAGCTCACGGCGACACCGGAGAACGAGACGTCGCCCCGGTGGAGCCCCGATGGACGC
>JBGQHV010000090.1:0-12982 GCA_041498155.1 Gemmatimonadota bacterium
GGCACCTGGGGTGCCACCACCGAGACTCCGATGGTTTCCTGGACGACGACGCGATCGCGGATCGACACCCGCAAGACGCCGAGCATCGGCCCGAGCGAGCGGGGGTGCGCCGTGAGCTGGAACGTCCCGACGTCGTCCAGCTCGGCCGAGTCGGCTCCGCCGCCAGGGTCGAGGAGCGTGATGACGGCGTCAGCCGGTATGTGGCGAGCCGTGCCTTCCACGACGACGACGTCGCCCAGCGGGACCTGCGCCAGCCAGGAGACCCGAGCGATCCCGGGAGCCACCGCGGACGGGTGGAAGGTCACCGGGATCGAATCCAGCTCGTGCCACGTATCCGGGTCGAGTCCCCATCCCACAACGTGCACGCGCCTGAGCGATGCGAGCCGGCGCGCCGCCCGCGTCCCATCGAGGATCGGCGCTCCGCCGAGCGAATCGGCGAGGCGCCGCACGGCCGCGGCGTCGGCCCCGGGAGTGGCGAGGACCGCTTCCGTGGAAACGACACCGGCGTGCCAGTGCGGCCGCACCCCGATGGCGACGAGTGCCAGCAGGGCGACGATCAGGGCAGCGCGGTGGAGCAGCTTCATCTCACGGCTTCCCGGCCGGCCGCAACAAATCGAAATACGTCCGGGCGAGTCCGCCCCCGCTACGCGGTCCGTCGGCGACGGGGTCGGGTCTGGGCAACGCCTGCCAGAGGCCCCGGGTCGCGCGCAGTGCGCACTCGCGGCACACGCCACCGGCTGCGGAGGCGTCGAGCGAGGCGATCAACGCTCGCAGGGCGCGCAGCGTCTCCAGCTGCGCTCCCGGCCGGTCGATCGTCAGGCGGGCGATCTCGCGGCCTGCCCGCTCCAGCGCCGGGGCGTCCTCGGCACCGCTGCCGCCGCCGCCGGCCAGCCGCTGCGCGGTCCCCAGTCCGATGCGGACGGCGGGCCAGGTCGGGGCCGCCGTGTCGGTGCTTTGGCGAGAGGTATTGCCGATTCCCGTGAGGAGGCCGGTCAGGCGTTTGCGATCGGGCTCCAGGGGTGCTGGCTCGAACCCGGTGCGCTGCACATAGACGCGGGTTGCCTGCTGGGCCTGCTTCAGCAGATCGAGCGCCCGATACTCAAACGGCAGCGAGGCGCGCGGGTCGTACGTCCGCAGCCGGAGCTCGGCGTCCCACATCTGGGCCAGCGCCGCCTGCAGCTTGTCCTTCACCGATTGCGCGAGCAGCGTCGTATTCTCCGCGACGTCGTGCTGGTGCTCGATCGTCGGCTCGGTGCCCTGCGTGACGGTCTCGTCCCCCGCAATCTCGCCGTAGCGGTCCCGCAGCGCGTGCTGATCGAAGCCGATGGCGTTGGAGCGGTCGCGGAATACGGGGACGCTGAGCCGGGCCGCGTCGGCGATCAACTTCTCGGTGTCGATGATGATCTGGCGTTCGCTGCGGAGATACTCGGGCAGGCCCGTCAGGGCGAGGCCGCTCAAGTCGGCGACCACGACATGCGCGGTATCCGTGATCGCAATGAAGTACGTATCCGACCGTCCGGTGTTGGGTAGCGGGGTGTGGTGGTCCCGCGCGATCACGTAGAAATACAGCTCGTCCCCGGGCCCCATCTGCAACACCGCGAGATCCAGCATTCGTCGCAACACCACCGTTCGGTCGTCGGGCTGCCGGGTGCGTGTGTCGAACGGGAGTGTGACCTCGCGGAATTTCACGGCTTCACCCGATCCGGCGGTGACCGTGGCGATGATGCTCGCGTCGGCCACTCCGTAGTCGTCCCCGGCCACCACTTCGAGCGGCACCGTCAAGGGCGCACCGGGGGCGATGCTGGTGCGCGGGGCGGGACGGACGATTGTGAGCGTCGGTGGTTGGTCGGAAACGACCGTGAGTCGATGGTAGTCCGAAGTGACCACGGCGGCTCCGATGCGCAGTGCCACCTGATAGAGCTGAGAGTGCTCGGCCACCGCAGTGACTTCGTACACGCCGGAGCCGAGCGGCCGCGACCGCAGCGTGTCGCCATCGCTCGTCACGAGCGCCATCGCGTCGGCGGGCCGGTCGGTGCGCACCCGCCAGGTGATGCGGGCTCCCTGCTCGATATCCAGATCCCAGTCGCTGCTCGTCCGTTCCGGGTGGCCGGTGTAGCGCGGCGGGAGCACGTGAATCTCGCTGCCCACCACCCGAGGCGGGCCCGAGGGAGTGGAGGCAGGGGTTCCCCCGGACGCTGGCGGGCGGCCTGTTTCCCGGACCCGGCCCCCGCCGAACAGGAGCCCGCTCGTCAGGAGGAGGATCATCGCCGCGTAGCCGCAGGCCAGATAGACCCCACGCGTGGGCAGTCGAGGTGGTGGGGCGAGCACGGCCAGTCGACGTTCCACTCGCGCTCGCTGCAGGCGCTCGAGCGGGGAAAGATCCTCCTCGGGGAGGAGGAGCAGGTCGGCGCTCTCCTCCACAGCGGGCACCGTGCGATTGAGATGCCGTGCGATCGCCGCTGCGCCCATGCGGCCTCGGCGCCTCAGGACCCAGGCGACCGTCCCGGTGGCCGCGAGCACGCCGGGGAGCGCCGCCATCAGATGCAGTATCGGACCCATGATCACGCCGACCAACAGACCGGTCGCCGCCCCCGCGAGTGTGGCGACGGCTACCCATCGGCGCCGCCAACGGCGCGCCAATCGCTCTAGCAGGCTCATGTGGGCTGCCGCCGCGGTCGGCCGGCCAGCCAGCGCTCGAGTCCGAATAGGCCGAGCGCGAGCAGCCATGCAGGAAGGAAGAGTGACCGACCGCCGATCGGCGGTCCGGTGAGCGAGGGAACGGCCGCGCTGTCATGCGCTGGGAGCAGCTGGTTCAGGGCGATGAGACGGTCGTCGCTGCGCGCCACCGCCGAGTCCGCTCCGACCCAGATGCGGGCGAGGGCTTCCGGAAACGTCGCGCGCAGCACCAGCTCGCTCCAGGCCGGGTGGAACCGGCCGTGAAACCGGTAGTGCAACCCTCGCCCCTCGCGGGTCACCGTCAGCAACGGGCTGCCGCTCCCGTCCGACCACAGCGGCGCGCCGGAGTCGGCCTCGTCGCTGCGAAGCGACAGCCAGGCGTCCGACGGTCGATCCACGAGGAGGATCCGGCTACGGTGATCGTTCGGACGGGCGCTCCCGGCGTCGGTCAACAAGGTTGCGCCGCGGCGGATCCGTTCCAGTACCGCCGCGGGGACCGGACGTGGAGAAAGCCAGACGATCCAGTCTGCGGAACCGTCCGTCTGCCCGGGGCCGCCAGCGGTCCCCATCGTCACGAGTGCCGGAACGCCCGTCGCCTGGCTGGCCGCCTGGATGGCGGCTCGCAGATAGCGCGCATCGTCGGTTCGCGACGGGTCGACGTAGAATCTCACCAGCCGGGCGGCAGGCGCGAGCGGACCAGACGTGGGGCCGTCGGCGGCGTCGCGTGCGTGCCATTCGACCGGCGCGCCGATCAGGGGCCGCTGGCCGCGGAAATACCGCAGCCGCTGGGGCGCGAACAGCTCGAATCGGGTGTGAGAGGGAACGGCGCGGTCGGCGTCGCGCATCACCGCCCAGAGATTCTGCGGGCGGTTGAGCGGTGCGGGCGTGCTGTCCACCGGGTACACGACCAGGCCCGCACGGGTGAGCGAATCCACCAGCGCGATTCGCCCGGCGACGTCGTCCGCCACCAGCGCCCAATGTGACCCGGAGCCGGTCCGTGGCGCCCAGTAGGGCGCGGCGAGCGCAAGCACGAGGACCGCGAGCACGGCGCTCCGGACCAGAAGGAGGAATGGATCCTGGACCGCCCAGCTCCGCCGGGTCGCCGGTGGCGCCCCGAGGAGCAGCCGGATACTGCCGACGCGGATCGGGCGACCGCCACGCCGGCTCCACAAGTGGAGCGCGAGTGGAATGGTCAACGCGGTGAGTCCGAGCAGCCACCCCGGCGCCAGCAGGCCGAGCATCGTCAGTGGCGCCGGGCGCGCGTGGTGAGATACTGCCGCAACGCGGCGTCCAGGGGCTGATCGAGCCGGAAGCGCGCGTAGTCGACCCGTTGATCTTCGAGGGCTCGGCGGAGCGCGGTCAACTCCCGCTCCTGGGCCACCAGATAGGTGGCGCGTACCTGGTCGGCGTCGACCTCGATGCGCCGCCCCGTTTCCAGCTCCTCGAGGGTCACGACGCCGTGGTAGGGGAACTCCAGCTCCGCGCGCCCCACGATGTGGAGCAGCAGCACCTCGTGGCGCAGCGCGGCGAGCTTCGTCGCCAACGTCTGGATCTCGGCGTGCCGTTGGTGCAGGTCCGTGACCACAACCACGATGCCGCGCTGGCCGCCGGCCGTGAACAGACCCTCCAGTTCGTCCCAGGCGGGCCACGCACCCGCTGGCGTCAACCGCTCCAGCCCGTGCAGCAGCCGGTCCAGATGCTGGTGCTGGCGCCTGGGGGGCTCGATGGGGCCGGGTGGGCCGGCGACCGGATACACCCCCACCGCGTCGCCCTGACGGTGCGCCAGGAGCGCGAGGGCCGCGACGCACAGGCGCGCGTAGTCGAACTTGGTGAGGCCGCCCTCTTCCTGTGCCATCGACTCGCTGGCGTCCAGCACCAGGCGCACGGCAACGCTGGTGTCGGTTTCGGCGTCGCGGAGGAAGTATCGGTCGGAGCGCGCGAACAGCTTCCAATCGACCCGGCGCAGGTCGTCGCCCGGCTGGTAGCTACGGTACTGACTGAACTCGAGTCCCGCCCCGGGCATTCGGCTCTGGTGCACGCCGTACATGAAGCCGTCGACGACGGTCCGGGCCGCGAGCGTGAGATCGCCGAGGGCCGCCAGGGTCTTCGGATCGATGAAGCGGGAGGTAGCGTAGGACCCGGACACGGACACTTATCGCAAGGGGCTCCGCGGCTCGGGCACGTCGCTCAACAGCCGTTGCGTCACGTCATCGGCGTGGATGCCTTCCGCTTCGGCGCGGAAGTTGACGAGGATGCGGTGCCGCAAGACCGGCGGCGCGACCGCGCGCAGATCCTCGAGCGTGACCGCGAACCGGTTTCGCAACAGGGCGCGCGCCTTCGCCGTGAGGACCAGCGCCTGACCGGCGCGTGGACCGGCGCCCCACCGAGTCCATTCCCGGACATAGGGGCTCGCCGTGTCCTCCGGCCGCGTTGCGCGAACCAGTCGCGTGACGTAGTCGAGCAGGTCGTCGGAGATGCGCACCTCGCGCGTGAGCCCCTGCGCCTGCAGCACCTCGCCTCCAGTGAGCACCGCCGTCACTTCAGGCGACGCCCGTCCGGTCGTGCGGCGGAGAATCTCCAGCTCCTCCTCGCTCCCCGGGTACCCCACGCGGATATAGAGGAGGAATCGGTCGAGCTGCGCTTCCGGCAGGGGATAGGTGCCCGTCTGCTCGATCGGATTCTGGGTGGCGAGCACGAAAAAGGGCCGTTCCAGCGGGTAGGTCGTCCCGGCGTAGGTGACCTCGTGCTCCTGCATCGCTTCGAGCAGCGCGGCCTGCGTCTTGGGCGGCGTGCGGTTGATCTCGTCGGCCAACACGATGTGGGCGAAGACGGGGCCGCGCACGAACTTGAAGAAACGGCGACCGGTGGCGTGATCTTCCTCCAGAATCTCGGTGCCGACGATGTCGGTGGGCATGAGATCGGGCGTGAACTGGATGCGGTGAAACGTCAGGTCCATCGCGTCGGCGAGCGTGCGGATCATGAGGGTCTTGGCGAGCCCCGGCACGCCCTCGAGCAGGCTGTGGCCACCGGCGAGCAACGAGAGCAGCAGCTCTTCGATGGTGCGTTCCTGGCCGACGATCACCCGCGCGACTTCCCGGCGCAGGGCGTCCAGCCGGCCCAGCAGTGTGGCGACCTCGGATTCGCTGAGCGTCCCGGCGGTCATGTCGGGCTCACGCGGTCATCGCATACATGACGATGTTCACGCCGAACTTGGTGTTGTCCTCGGCGAGGAAGCGCTTGTTGCGAAAGTCGTAGTCCCACTCGCACCCGTAGTCCTTGTTGCTGTAGAGCACGCCGATGCGCCCGTCCACGACGATGGCCTTGAGGTAGTCGTGCACCAGGTCGTCGCCCCATCCGTTCAATTCGAGCCCCGTTGTGGGCGGACCGTCCGGGAACGTGAAGAAGGACCGGTACAGCTCGTGGTTCCGGGGCAGCTTCTGCAGCGCCGCGGGTCCGAACACGGCAGTCATCTCGCCCTCGAACGACTTGGCGAACAGACCGTCGATGTCGTGGTTGCAATCGTCGGCGAACAAGAAGCCGCCATTGTGGACATAGCGCTCGAGCACCGCGCGTTCCCGCGTCGTGAGCGCGACCAGCCGGTGGCCGGCCAGATAGCAAAAGGGGGCATCGAACACGGCCTGGCTGCCCAGCGGCACCACCTGTTCCCGCGGGTTCACGTCGACTGTCGTGTACTCGATCAGCGAATTGAGGAGATTGGCGGGCATGCGCTGGTCGACGTCCCAATCGCCCGAGACGTACTGCAGCCGGGTGAACGCGAAGTCCGCCCGGCGGTGGTGCAGCGCGAGCGCGCGGGCCTGGGCCCAAGGGGCCAACGCGGCCGTGCTGATGGTGCGGAGGAATTCGGCTCGATCCACGAGGTGCCGGGTGCCTGGTGTCGGGTGTCAGGAAATCTAGAGGCGCTCCCTGGCACCTGACACCCGACACCCGGCACCGTGCCTTACACGGCGTCCGAGAGACTGCTGAAGGTGAAGTCCCGGATCCGCATCACCGGCATCAGGCTCGTGATCCCGGCGTCCGAGCCCGATACGCGCTGCTGGCGGCCCAGGGCATCCAGGTTGTTGAGCATGATCACCGGACTTTCGTTGAAGCGGAAATTCTTCACCGCGTACTTGATCTGCCCGTTCTCGATGTAGAACGTCCCGTCCCGGGTCAGGCCGGTCACGAGGACGGTCTGCGGGTCCACGGAGCGGATATACCAGGTCCGCGTCACCAGCACACCGCGCGTGGTGTCGCGGATCAGCTCCTCGGTCGTGGCCGTCCCGCCGTCCATGATCAGATTGGGAGGGAACGGCACCGCCTGCACGCCTTTCTTCTGCGCCCAGTAGCGGGAGTAGAACATGTTCTTTACCATCCCGCCGGCCACCCAGTCGGTGCGCTCGTAGGGACGGCCGTCGCCCTGCCACGGGGACGTGGGCACATCGGGGTGCGCGGGGTCGGACCAGATATGCACCCGCTCATCCACCAGTTTCTCACCCACCTTGGTGCCGCCGCCTGGCTTCGCGAGGAAGCTCCTGCCTTCGTCGGCGCTCCGGGCCTGCATGTTGAACAGCAGGTTCCCGATGAGGTTGATGCCCGCTTCGGGCTCGAGGATGACGGTGTACTTCCCGGGCTCGATGGCCCGCGGGTTCCGGCTAGCCGCCGCCTTCTCGATGGCCATCCGGGAGGCCGCGGCGACGTCGAATTTGCTCAGATCGTTGGCTTCGCACGACCCGTAGCCCGAGCCGGTGCCGTCATTGGACCGGACCGTCAGGGAAAAATTGGCGCCGGTCTGCCGGTGATAGGCGAACAGGCCGGCCGTGTTCTTCATGGCCTGCCACTGCGCGCCGTCCTGGAGGAATCCGGCGGCGGTGCAGTCCTTCGCCTTGGCGGGGGTGATGCTGTCGGACGCGACCTGGGCGCGGTACGCCGGCGCGATGTTCGCCATGTTGTCGAAAAACGCCCGCGTGGACACGTACGGCTGCTGCCCCATCGGCGGCATGAACTCTTCGTCTTCCGGAGCGAGGTGCGCCAGTTCCTCGGAGCGCTGGACCGCGCGCTCGATCGTGGCATCGTCGAACTCGTTGATCGTGACCGTGCCGGAGCGCGTTCCGAAGTTCGACTGGATCACCATCTGCAGGTCTTCGTTCGCCCCGGCGGTGCTCACCGTGTTGCGGGCGAAGCGGATGTTGCCGCCGGTGTTGGCGTTGAGGTTCACCTCGCACGCGTCGGCCTTGGAGAGGTGCAGCGCCTTGTCCATCAGGGCGCGGGCTTGATCGGACGTGAGGGGGGCCATATTAGAGTTTCCTCGCGGTATTGATCACGTTCACGCCGGTGAACCGGGCGGTCGACGTGCCGTGCGACACGGCACTGATCTGACCCGGTTGGCCCTTGCCGTCGAAGAACGATCCGCCCATCCGGTAGTCGCGCTGGTCGCAGATCTGCGCGCAGGAGTTCCAGAATTCCTGCGTGTTCGACTGGTAGGCGACGTCGCGCAGCGGTCCGACGATCTTCCCGCTCTGGATCTCGTAGAACAGCTGCCCGGAGAACTGGAAGTTGTAGCGCTGCTGGTCGATCGAATACGAGCCGTCGCCCACGATGTAGACCCCTTTGTCCACTCCGGCGATCATCTGCTCCGGGGTGACCTGGGCCGTCCCCGGCTCCAGCGAGACGTTCGGCATGCGCTGGAATTGGACATCGCTCCAGTTGTCCGAATAGCAGCAGCCATCGGAGGCCGTCTGGCCGAGCACGTGCGCCTGGTCGCGGATCACCTGGTAGTTGACCAGGATGCCGTTCTTCACCAGGTCCCAGCGCGTCGCCTTGACGCCTTCATCGTCGTAACCCACGGCGCCGAGCGAGCCGGGCTGGACCTTGTCGGCGAACAGGGTCACGATGGGGCTGCCGTAGTTGAAGGTCTTGCTGCGCCACTTGTCCAGCGTGGCGAAGCTCGTCCCGGCGTAGTTGGCTTCGTAACCCAGCACCCGGTCGAGCTCGAGCGGGTGCCCCACTGATTCGTGAATCGTCAGCCAGAGGTTCGTGGGATCGAGCACGAGGTCGTATTTGCCGGCGTCGACCGTCTTCGCCGTGTGCTTCGCCTTCGCCTGTGCGGCCCCGAGCTTTGCGTCCTCGACCATGTCATAGGAGTCGCGGTAGGTGATGCTCTCCACGCCCGCCGGGCCGGCCACCTTGTCGGCCGCCAGGGCGTCGAGATACTCGTAGCCCATGCCGCGCGGCGCGCTCAGCGCGTTGCGGGTCTCGAACTTGCCCGTCTGCGCGTTCACCGAGGTGACGACGAACGTAGGCCAGATGCGATGGATGTCCTGGTCGATGTAGCTGCCGTCAGTCGACGCGAAGTACTTCTGCTCGTTCACGAGGAACAAGAGGGAATTGACGAAGTCGGCGCCGTTCTGGAGCGCCGCGTTGCTGGCCGCCAGGAGGAGATCCGCTTTCTCCGAGATCGGCACGTCGAAGGCGTTCTTCTTGATCGGGGTACGCCAGGCGATCTCGCCGTGACCCGGCTCCGGCGCGAGCTGCACCGGCTCTGTCTGCAACCGACTGTTGGCGCGCGCGATCGCGACCGCCTGGGTCGCCGCACGGGCGATGCCATCCGGGGTCACGTCGTTGGTGGCGGCGAAGCCCCAGGTCCCGTTGGCGATCACCCGGATGCCGCAGCCGTAGGATTCGGTGTTGGTGATGTTCTGGACCTTGGTATCGCGGGCGGTGATGAACTGGTTGAGGTAGCGGGCGATGCGGACGTCGACGTAGGTGGCGCCGCGCGCGCGGCCCGTGTTGAGGGCCACGTCGGCAAGGGCCTTCTTGTCGGCCGCGGGAATCGGCGTCAGTGCGCCGACGACCCCCCCCCCGCGCCATCCGGGGATCGGCAGCGCGATGGCGCCGACCGCCGTACCGGTGAGTCGAACGAAGTCACGACGTTCCACGATTCACTCCCTGGTGATGGGGTTCGGCTGGGACACGCTCTCGGACGATATTGCCTGCCTGTTCCGCAGATGCAAGAACGCGCCGAATGGTTGCGGCGCCGCGCGCGACCTCGCACGCGCCGTCTAAGTGTGTCGTGGTGATTGAGTTCGCGTGAGCCCACGAGCGCGCTCGCGCGCCGTTCCTGACGTGATCCGAACCTGCGAAAACCACGTGCCGGCGCCCGTTCCCGATCTCTCGGGCCCGCGCGCTTGCCGCCAAATCGCTGTGGCGTTTATATTTCCGCGCCTCGCACCGCAACGGGTGCGTTTACCTGCTGTCCGCCGTGAAACGAGGACCGACGTCGTGAAACCCGGAATTCACCCCCAGTACCGCCGCGCCACGGTTCAATGCGCCTGCGGAAATACGTTCGAGACCAGGTCGACCAACCCGGCGATCCACGTCGAGATCTGCGCCAAGTGCCACCCGTACTACACGGGCAAGCAGAAGCTCGTCGATACGGCCGGCCGGGTGGAGCGCTTCCGCCAGAAGTACCGCACGGAGAAGGCCGCGAGCTGACGGCATGGAGGCCCGACTCCGCCAGGCGCTCGCGCGGGCGGAGGAGGTCGCCCACCAGCTGGCCGACCCCGAGACCGCGCGGAACCCGGCCAAGCTCAAGCAGCTCGGTCGCGAGCACGCCCGCCTCGAAGCCATCCGTCAAACCAACGACCGGCTCACCCGCCTCGACACCGAGCTGAGCCAGGCGCGCGAGCTCATCGCCGATCAGGATCCCGAGCTGTCCCAGATGGCGCGCCACGATGTGGAGCAGCTGCGGCCCGAAATCGACCGGCTGACGGCCCAGCTGGGCGACCTGCTCGTGCCCCCCGACCCGTTGAACGATCGTGATGCCATCGTGGAAATCCGCGCCGGCACCGGGGGCGACGAAGCGGCGCTCTTCGCCGCCGATCTGTTCCGCATGTACACGCGGTTCAGCGAGCGGCGCGGCTGGAAGGTCGAGATCCTCGACCTGAGTGAAGGAGTGCTGGGCGGCATCAAGGAAGCCGTCTTTGCGGCGCGCGGCCCCCGTGCGTACGGTACGTTGCGCTACGAATCGGGCGTGCACCGCGTGCAGCGGGTGCCCGAGACGGAGGCACAGGGCCGGATTCATACCTCTGCGGCGACGGTGGCGGTGCTCCCGGAGGCCGAGGAAGTGGACGTCAAGATCGAGGACAAGGATCTCCGGGTCGATGTGTTCCGCTCTTCCGGGCCGGGAGGGCAGAGCGTCAATACGACCGACAGCGCGGTGCGCATCACCCACCTGCCGACGGGCCTGGTCGTGCAGTGCCAGGACCAGAAATCCCAGCTGCAAAACAAGATCAAGGCGCTGGAAATCCTGCGCTCCCGCATCCTGGACCGGATGATCGCCGAGCAGGAAGCCGAGCGCGCACGGGTGCGGCGGGCCCAGGTGGGAACCGGCGACCGCTCGGCCAAAGTCCGCACCTACAATTTTCCCCAGAATCGCGTCACCGATCACCGCATCGGCTTCACGGCCCACAACCTCTCCGACGTACTGGAGGGCCGGGTGGACGAGCTGATCGACGCGCTGCGCCTGGCCGGAGAACGGGAGCGCCTCAGTGCCTGAGTTGATGGTACCCGCTCCGGCTTCCCTCGACGCCGAGCTGACGGCCGCCGCCGCCCTCCTGGCGGGCGCCGGCGCACGGGATCCGCGGCGCGAGGCGGCGAGTCTGTGGGCCGCGTTGTCCAACATCGGGATGGGCGAGGTGTGGTTACAGCGCGAATCCCCCGCTGGGGCGGAGGTGGCCGCTCGGTTCCGCGCCGCGGTCCGACGCCGCGCCGCGGGAGTCCCCTTCGCCTATGTCGTCGGGACGGTCGCCTTTCGCACGCTCGAGCTGGCGATCGACCATCGCGCGCTCATTCCGCGCCCTGAAACCGAGGGGCTGGTCGATCTGGTGCTGCAGTGGAGCGCCCAACGGGGAGCGGGGAGCGGTGGTGTGGCGGCGGATGTCGGGACCGGGAGTGGATGTATCGCGCTGGCGCTTGCGGCGGAGGGATCGTTCGAGCGCGTGATCGCCACTGACCGGTCGGTGGCGGCGGCGGGGCTGGCCCGGGAGAACGTGGCGCGGGTGTCGCCGTCGATCGAAGTGGAGGTTCGTGTCGGCGACCTGCTGGCGCCGATCGACGGCGTCCGGTGTCGCGTGATCGTGGCCAACCCGCCCTATCTGGCGGAACACGAATGGAACGCACTGGACCAGGCCGTCCGCGACTACGAGCCGGCCATCGCCCTGGTCTCCGGCGCCGACGGGCTGGACGCGACGCGGCGATTGTTGGCTGGCGCGCGCGACGTACTCGAGCCGGACGGGCTCCTGGCGCTGGAGATCGACGAGCGGCGGGCTCAGGAGGTCCAGCGGCTCGCGCTGGCCGCGGGGTGGCAGGTGAGCATTCACCGGGATCTTTTTGGCCTGCCGCGCTACGCGCTGGCGGTCTAACGGCGGAGGACGTGTGATCGACGAGAAGGCGCAGGACTTGGGGCGGCTCATCGGGCAGACCGAAGAGTACAAGGCCCTCAAGCGCGCGAGTGAGCGGCTACGCGAGGACGCCGAGTGCCAGCGCCTGCTCACCGAAATGGAGAAGCTCGCGGGCGAGATCGAAGGCATGGCGCGGACGGGCAAGGAGCCCACGCCGGCGCAGACCGAGCAGTACGACAAGGCGGTGCAAAGCATTCAGGTGAACCCGGTGTATCAGCACATGGCCGTCGCCCAGGCCAATTTCGAGAAGCTGATGTCCAAGGTGAACGCCCGCATTTACGAAGGCATTCAAAAGGGCGCGGCCAGCCCGATCATCACCCTCGGTTGACCGGCGTGGCCGGAACGTTCGTGGTAGTGGAAGGTCCCGAAGGGGCGGGGAAGTCCACGCTAGTGCGCGCCGTTGGCGCCCGGCTGCTGGCGGAAGGCGTGCAGGTGCTCCCGGTTCGGGAGCCTGGGGGGACGCCGGTGGCGGAGGCGGCGCGCAAAGTCGCGTTGCGCTCGCGGCACGAGCTGTCGCCCGCCGCGGAGCTGTTTCTGATACTCGCCGCCCGGGCCGACCTCGTGGCGCGCGTGATTCGCCCGGCGCTCGAGGCGAGGCAGGTGGTGATCGCGGATCGGTTCGATCTGTCCACCCGCGCCTATCAGGTGGCGGGTCGCGGGCTGCCGACCGAGGAAGTGGACGCGGCGCTGCGGCTCGCCACGGGCGGTCTGGTGCCCGATCTGACCCTGGTGCTCGACGTTCCGGTGGAGATCGGCCGCGAGCGCCAGCGAAAGGCACGGAAGGTGCAGGATCGCTTCGAGCGGGAAGACGACGCGTTTCACCAACGGGTGCGCGTGGCGTATCGGGA